>JAIXPT010000412.1 GCA_027486095.1 Planctomycetaceae bacterium
CGGCAGGCTTTCTCGGAAGAGAATCGCCTTTCGAAGTCCAGGATTGTCCGGGGATAATCCTCTGCCACTCCCAAACACTACAGGTTGTGGTCGGTGGAGTCAATCGGATAGCCCAGACCGCCGTACACTTTTATGTCAAGCACCACATCCCGGCGGAGTACACTTTTGGCATGCCCGCCCATCGCCCTCCACCCGCGCCGCGCACGCCGTTTCAAGAGCGCTATCTCGCGCTGGCGAAGCAGATCTGCCTCGCCGCGATTCCCGACCCGCGCTACGAGATCTTTCTCTTCGGCTCCCGGGCCCGGGGCCACTGCGAGCACTCGAGCGACGTGGATATCGGAATCGCCGGCCCCGAGCCGCTGCCGGGCGGCGTGTCGCGGCTGATGAACGACCTGCTCGAGTCCGACGTGCCCTGGCGGTGCCAGGTGATCGACTTCGCGCTCGTCACCGACGAGAATTTTCGGCGGCATGCCTACGAGGGCCGAGAGATATGGCGAGCGGCGAATTAGGCCACGACAACCTACAGCGCGCCCTTGCCGGCCTGTCGCAAGCGCTCGCGCTCGACTGCAATCCGTATCCCGACTTCGTGCGCGATGTCCTCGAAAACGGCCGCATTCAGAAATTCGAATATTGCGCCGAGCTCTTTTGGAAATACCTGCGGGCATGCCTGATGGCAGAGGGGCTCGACGTGCCCAATAGCCCTCGCGGCGCGATCAAATCCGGCCTCGATCGTGGCTTTGTCCTGGAGGCCGAATACCAGCCGGCCCTCGACTTGATCGCCGATCGCAACACATGCAGCCACATCTACAAGCAGTCGCTGATCCCGGGCGTGCTCTCGCGCCTGCCTGCGCACGCCCGCCTGATGCAAGCTATCACCGCCCGCCTCCCCGCCCCCACGTAGCGACGGGCCTCCAGGCCTGTCGATGGGCAGACCCCGCATTGCGATTGTCATCTCTCGGCCGCATCAGGCCGCGTCGGCGGGCTCGCGATATTCAAGGTCTGTCACCAGCAGCAGATCGATGATGTTGAACGTGTCGTCAGGCTGCACGACGATCGTCGTCCGGCCAGTCGATGTCGATACAGCAAGCTCGGGGTGCTGCACGGGAATCGCCCGGCCATCGGCCAGATGCATCACGAACGGCCGAAATGGCTGGGCTTTCAAAGCGCTGCGGAACTGCTCCACCGTCATGGCTACCTCCCTTTTTCCGCACTGCGAATGCAGTCCAAGAGGGTGTACGCCCGTTTACTTTTGCGTCAACGGCGTCTGCCTCCGTAGCGACGCGCCTCCAGGCCTGCCCTTCCCCCGTAGCGACAGGCCTCCAGGCCTGTCGAGGGACAGCGCCGGAGCTCTGTCCCCACTCACGCAGCGAATTTCGCACCAACCAGCAAACCGCTTGCCTGCCTGGTAGCAAAATGCTACCGTTGCACTATGAGCCAGCCCGTGAAACTCAGCGACGATCTCATGCTCGACGCCCGCACGATTGGCGCGGCAGCCCGTCGCTCGATTGCCGGGCAGGTCGAATTCTGGGCGCGGCTCGGCAAATCGATCGAACCGCTGCTGCGTGGCGACCGTGCCTTGGCGTTGCAGCGATCCGGGGCGGCTCGCTCGTTGGCGGAGATCATCGAGTCTGTCGATGCGCCTCTCGGCCGTGAGCGCGTGAGCTCGTATCTCCAGGCGCGTCCCTTCCCCCATTTCGAAGCCTGCCCGGCTGAGCCGGGGGTGCTCATCAAGATCGACCACGACGGCACCCGCATCCGCGGGCGATTCGTCAACCGCGTGTTTGTCGAGGCACGGTAAAGGGGCCGCATGAATTGGCGATCCCTCCTGGACGCACGGCCCGTCGTGGTGGCGCTCGCCGGATCCAACGGGGCAGGCAAATCGACATTTTTCCACGCCCACCTCGCAGCCGCGGGCCTGCGGTTCGTCAATGCCGATGATCTCGCGGCCGAGATGGGGATCGGGGCCTACGAAGCGGCCGACCTCGCCGCAGCGCTGCGGGCCAGCCTGATCGAGCAAAAGGAGAGCTTCGTTTTTGAAACGGTGCTCTCCGACCCCGTCGGAGCAAAAGTAGCCGAGCTGGCCGACGCCAGCCGACGTGGTGTTCACGTCGTCATGCTCTTCATCCGCCTCGATTCTCCCGCCACATCAAAACAGCGGGTGGCGATGCGAGCCATGCAGGGAGGCCACGACGTGCCGGATGAGAAACTCGAAGCTCGCTTCGCTCGCACCCTCGCCAACCTGGAGCGGGCGATCGCCACGTTGCCGGTGGTGGTGATCTTCGACAACACAAATCTTGCCCGCCCCTTTCGCCTCGAGGCGGTCTACCAAGGGGGCCGGAGGCTCACGTAGCGACAGGCCTGTCGTTCCCGTGTAGCGACGGGCCTCCAGGCCTGTCGAAGGACAGAGCTGGAGCTCTGTCCCTACATAAGACAGGCGTCTCGCCTGTCCCTCACTCGCGCACGAGCCCAGAGTCGTCGAGAAACTCGACCGGAGCGGTGGTCGGGCCCCGCTCCCACACCAGCGAGAAAAATCACACGCCACTTTCCCCGACACAAAACTCCGCTGGCGTAAATCCCAGACTCGACTGCACCGGCGGCTCAGCCCGCTGCGGCACGTATTCCGCATGCCAGCCGAATGCATCGCCCTCCCAGGGCAACCCGCGCTGGTGGAGATCCAAGGCCAATTCGCGGACATCATTCAAATCAGGAATGACCACCGGCAAAACGGATTCGCTGCCGTCAGCCGCCCGAATTTTCGCCTGAACTGTCGCCACGGTTTTTCTCCTCCACTTGCCATGCAGCCAGCAACGCGTCCTGATTCGCCACAAGGATCCGCATTATCTCACGTAACTCATGATCCGCGAATCCACGAGCATCCGCCGGTCCCTCTCGAACGATTCGACAGGCCTTCAGGCCTGTCGAAGGACGGCGCTTTCGCTCTATCCCTACTTCCGCCGCAGCGCGGCGGCCGCAAACGCGGCGCCCATGAGCGCCAGCCCGATCGCAGCCGGCTCGGGCACGATCGTGAGCTGCATCACCTGGCCATTCGTCACCGTGCCATCGGCAAAGTTGGCGCTCGCCACGCTCACCGTCGCCACCGTCACGCTGTCAAAGCTCGGCCAGAAGTTCGTGTCGAGCAGGTAGTAGCCCTGGCCGTTGTAGGTCTTCGCCGTGCCTGCCCCGTTGCCGAGCACGTAGTAGGTGAAGGCGGCATTCTGGATGCTCGAAAGAAAGCTCGCCGAAGCGTCCGTGAAAAACCCGCCCTGAAACGTGTCGCCAAGCGAGAGTGAGGTCGCCCCCAGATACACATCCACGGCGTTCGACGCCCCGAGCGTGGTGGTAAAGGGCGTCGTCGCATCGGTAAGCCGCAAGACGTCGTTGCCGCTGGCCGTGCCGGTCGCCCAGATCGGCGCCCCCGTCGCCCCAAACTCAAATCCAAAGTCGAGCCCGCCCGCAGGCGCCACGCTCGCGGCCGTGAGGATGCCGGGGCTGTTGCCCGGGCCCACCAGGCCCGCCCCCGAGATCGCGCTCACGCGGCCCGTCCCGCCGAGGGCCGCCCCAGCATCAAGCGCCACGCCGCTCGACGCCGCGATGGTGCCGTTCACCACGAGCGCCCCCGAGTGCACCCACGTGCCGCCGGTGTAGGTGCTGGCCCCTGTGAGCTCGAGCCTATGGCCCGAGAGCGCGAGCCCGCCCGTGCCCGACACGGCCCCCGTGATCCGCGCCGTGCCGCTGCCGGCGATCTCGAGCAGTTTGCCGTTCGTATTGATCGTTGCCGCGGTCACGCCGCCAGAGCCGACATCCCAATATTGATGGTCGCCAAGAACGAGGCCTGCGGCAAACGTCTGCTGCAGCGGCGAATAGTTCGTGAGGCCGCCGCGGCCTAGCGTCACGGTCTGCCCGCCGGAAAACGTAAAGCCGGTGCTTCCCGTGCCGGAGGCCGTGAAATACAGCCCGCGGATCGTCGCCGCATTATCGACGCTGATCGATGTCGGTGCAGCCCCGTTGGCCTCAAACTTTGCGTATTGATCGACCGGGCTGCCGTTCCAATTCCCCACGATCCACAGCGAAGAGCTCACGCTTCCCGTCCACACGGCATTTGCGTTCCCCTGCACCCGCAGGGCATAGCCATCCGGCGTCATCACGTTGTTCGCAGCGTTCATCGCGCCGGGGATCGCCATGAAGCTCATGACGTTGTACGACCCGCTCACGCTCGAATTTAGCCCGATGACGGTGAGTTCCTTGCCGCTAGCGGGGTTTGTCCAGCCGACGAGCAGCGGGCTTCCTGAATCGCCTTCCACGAGCTGCACGCTCGGCGTGCCCGTGCGCAGCGTGAGCACGATGCTGGATGTAGGGTCCACAGTCGCAGTGCCCGCGGCGTCGATGACGGCCGTGCCGGCCCGTGGGCTGCCGTTGGTGACGGCTCCGCGACCGTAGGCGAGCGCCGTCAGCCCTGTGTAGTTGGCGTAGGTCGGAGCGGCAGACGAATTGTTGAGGTCGAGCACGGCATACCTCGCCACGTTGCCCGGCGCGGCGATCTGCGCCGAAAGCGTGCCGATCGCGAGATCCGGAGCAGTCACGCCGCCGTTGGTCACCACGATTCCATAGCCGAGGTTGTCGACTCCGGTGTTCGTGCCGCTCGAAAGCGAGCCGTCGTTCCCGCGCACGGTGACGCCCTGCGTGAGCAAGCCGCCGTTTTCGTAGTGCTGGGCCGTGAGAAAGTGCTTTGGGCTCAGAAGAGCGAGTCCCTTGTAGCTGGAGGCCGCGTAGATCGTGCTACTCCAGCCCACGCCCGACCAGTCGTACGCCGCTCCGACGAAACTGCCGCTGGTATTCGGCACCGGGTTCGTCGGGAAGCCACTCGTGAACCGGTCGTTGACGGTGGGCGAATAGCCCGTCACGTCGAGGGCTACAGCCGGCCTCAACCAGCCCAGTCCTGGGGCCAGGCCGACGAGGGCGGCCGCGAGGCAATGCCAGAGGAAAGTCGGCGACGTGCGTCTGGTCACGACTTTTCCCGCGAAAGAGATAAACGGCCTGCCCCGCTGGCCTAGATGATACGTCCAAAATCGGCAGCAGTTCAAGGATTTCGAGGCAGATTGCAGGCCGCCCCGGCTTTGCCCGCCTGGGGCGCACCGAGGCGCCGCCCGGCCGAACGCCAAGCTGGATTCCGGATAACCCGCTCCATCGTCCCTTCCGGCACGTTGGGCAGACTGCTAGCGGTTGCTCGCTAGCCGCGCCGCGAGCCTTCCCATCGCCCAGCGCGGTAGACTTCAGACGTTCGGCACAAATGGGAAAAACCGCTGTCACCCAGGGGAACGGAGTGCGCGCCGAAAGCGCGATGGCGAGCGCCGCTGCGGGCCGCCCAGGAGCCCTGCCTCCTCACGTGCGCCGGATCTTGATCGTGGGAGCCGGTGGGTTTGGCCGTGAAGTGTTGCAGTGGGCCCGGGACGCTTGGCCTGACGATTGCGATCGGATCGGAGGATTTCTGTCCGCCGACGCAGGCATTCTCGATGGCTTGGACTATAGCGTAGGTATTGTCGGCGCCCCCGAAGCCCATCATCCCGTTGCCGGCGATGGGTATCTACTTGCCATCGGCGTGCCGTATGCTCGGCGGCGGGTGGCTGAATCATTGATCGCGCGAGGCGCAGAATTTCTCACACTCATCCATCCAACGGCGATCGTTGCACCGTCTGCCGACATCGGAGAGGGCTCGATCATCTGCCCATATTCGATCGTCAGCGACTCTGCCCGTCTTGGCCGGTTCGTGGCCATGAACTACCACACGTCGCTCGGCCACGACGCTTCCGCCGGCGACTTCGCTGTGCTGTCGCCGTATGCCACGCTCGGCGGCAAGGCAAAGGTCGAGGATGACGTGTTTCTAGGACTTCACGCCGCGGTCGGCCCCAGCCGAATCATCGGCAGCGGAAGTAAGGTCAGTGCGAATACGTGCGCATTGGCAGACGCTCCGCCAGCATCGCTTGTCTTCGGTTCGCCTGGGCGAATTGGGCCGTTGCTTTCCTGACTACCGCGGTACGTTCTCGACGAATGTCCCACTGCGTATAGCCCTCCGGCAAATATCACGCCGTGCAGCAGTACGGCTCCGTTTTTGGGTTGGAATCATTGAACTCGACCACACCGATCTCAGGCTCGCAACACATGCCCCGTCAAGCCTCTGCAGCGTCGTCCTGCGCGATCGCTTCGCTCTTCGTTTCCTTCGTGTTTGGTCTATGTTCAGCTCCAGTTGCATCAGCTGATTCCCTGGCTGATTTAGTGGAGCAAGCGAACCAAGACCCGGAAACGGCGGCCCCTGACGTGTCGCGCAATTCGCACGCTCAGGAGATGCCGTCAGCCGCTGCTCGCAAAGCTGCCGTCAGCAAGGTCCGTGAGGTCTTTGGCGATGAGTTTTCGCGATCCTCAAAGAGTGCTGAAAAAATCGCTTTATCATCACAACTGACGGCCGAAGCCGATCGGTCGAGAGATCCGGCCGAGCGCTGGGCCTTGCTGACGGAGTCATTGCGTTTGTCAGCAGAAGCAGCAGATATCCCGTCCGCAATCGGCCTGGTCGAACGCCTTGCCGTTGATTTCACCGGGGTTGGGCCCGATGAAAAGCTCGATGCACTCTCCATGCTTGCAGCTAAAGCGCCCTCAGCGCAAGCGTCGCCTGTTTTGCAGAGCATGCTTGCAGTGGTTCGTGATCTGATTGACAGCGGCAAGTACGACCTCGCAACCAAAGCGCTCGCATCGGCAGCCGGCCTTGCGAGAAAGGCAAAAGATCAGAATGCTGCAACGGAGGTCTCCGAACTCCAATTGACAGTTAAAGAACTGGCGAAAGAGAGAAAACTGATTGACTCGTTTGAGGAGAAACTCACCAAGTCGGCAGACGATCCGATCATCTGCCTCGATGCGGGCAAGTTTTTTTGCTTTAAAATCGAAGATTGGGCAAAAGGTTTGCCCCTGCTTGCCAAAGGCAAGGATGCGGATGTCACGGTCATTGCGCAACGCGACTTGGCTGCAAAAGCGGAGCCCGGTTCGATTCGCGCGGTTGCCGACGCTTGGTGGGATTGGGCGGAGGAGCAGCCGACGACGACGCGAGAGGCCGCCCGCCGACGCGCCGCCTCGCTCTACGAACAAGTCGTTGACTCGGTAGCGGGGCTGGACAAGACAAAACTCGAAAAACGCATTGCGACTGCGTTGACTGCTGACAGTGGCATGCCATCCGCCGCTCGTGGCAGCCTCCCCGGCCTCATCCTCTGGCTCGACGCCGGCGTCGCAAAATCTGTTCAGACACAATCCGGCGCGCATTCGCAGGAGGCGAGAGTAGTTCGTTGGCGTGATCTCAGCGGCAAGGGCCACGACGCCACGCAGCCAGCCGCGGCGAGCCAGCCGGAATGGCGCAAGCCAGTGGCAGCCCGAAGCGGAGCGGTGATCTTCAATGGGAAGACGGCGATCTCTGTCGATATGCCCTGCGAGCCAAGCGGCACGATAGTCGCAGTCGTGGTTCCCGCCACGAGCACTGCCAACATGCGCACGATCGGTTGCATTGGAAAACCCGGTGAATTTGTCGGCATATCGCTGCGCAGCAATGGCTCGATTTGGGCAGAGGCCTCATCCCGAGGCGCGCCCGCCGTGCTGTGTCAGTCCCCCCAAAACTCTTATAGCCCCAATCAATCGCTTGTCGTCAGTCAGACGTGGGGCAAAAACCTACGAATCCTGCTAAACGCCAAACAAGTGGGACCGGACATGACGATCGCCCCGGGCGTGCCGATGAAGGCGCCGTGGGGTATCGGCGGTGCCACCTTAGGCATGCACGTCGAATACTTTTCAGGCGAGGTGATGGAGGTGCTGGTGTTCGACCGTGAGTTGGCACCCAATGAGGCAGCCGCCCTTTCCACCGAAAAGATGAAGAAGTGGCGGATACGCTGATTCCCGCCGGCCGCTTCAGCCGAGACGCCGACACTGTAACGCGAACGGGGGCGCGTGCCACGCCGTGGACGCTCGGTTCTCGATGGCGACGGGTTGGCAGCACGGCCGGGGCCGGCATTCTTGCCAAGCTCGTCGTATTTGCTTGTAACATCGCACTGGTTCCGGCACTGATCGACTACCTAGGAGCCTCTCAATTTGGTATCTGGGCAGCCTATCAATCGATTCACGCTGTAATCCTGTTTGCGGATTTCGGAATCGGCAACGGCATGCAGAATGCCGTCACCGTTGCCATCGCGCACGGCGATACCCGGAAAGCGCAGCGATTGGTCTCGAGCTCAACTGCGGCACTCCTGCTGGCGGCGACGGCCATCGGCGCCGTCGTCGGTGCCGTAGGCTCTCAGCCTGCCCTCGTTTCGCGGCTGCTCGGTGAAGCTTCTCGTGGCGCGGACGTCGCCGCTTTGCATGCCGGGGTTTCCGTCTTCGTCGCGACTGGGCTGGTTGCGATCCCCCTATCGTGCGGCGATAGGCTGGCGCTGGCAATGCAGCAGGGCTTCGTATCGCATCTCAGCCGTGCGCTCGGGGCCATCGGTTCGTTCGTGTCCGTCCTCGTGCTGATCAGGGCGAACGCCAGTTTTGCCACCATCTGTCTGGCGACTTCAGCCCCGATGCTCGCAGGCCCGTTGCTCTCGTGGATCCTTGTCTCGCGCCGTCAGGCCTGGGCCGCGCCAGCACTTTCAGACGTAAATATCGCCGACATGTACTCTGTACTCCGTTCGGGCGCAGGATTTCTGGCCGTTCAACTGACTGCGATCTTCGGCTTCGGGCTTGATGCGATTCTGATCGAGCGCTTCGCAGGGTCGGTCGAGGCCGCGAACTATGCGGTTGTCCAACGTCTCTTCAGCATTGTCACGATGACGGCCGGCATCTCGCTCGCACCGCTTTGGCCTGCGTACGCCGACGCACGGGCTAGAGCGGATTTTCCTTGGATTAAGAAGACACTGCAACAATCGCTCATCGGCACGGCCACCATTGCAGGCGTTCTCTCTATTTCGATAGCGTTGCTGGCCGCCCCCGTGGCTTCGCGTTGGCTCGGAACGTCTCTTGTACCACCCCCATCGCTTGTGATTGCTTTCGCGGCATGGTCGTTCGTCATGGCCTGTGGCATGGCCTTCTCATACTTCTGGAATGGCATGCACATGCTGAGACTGCAGGCTGTCCTTGGGCTGGTCTTCGTCGCCGTAGGCTTGCCGGCAAAGCTCATGGCCTTACAAGCGGGCACGGCAGCGTCCCTAGTGGCCGTGAATGCCGTTGCCTATGCGATCGTGTGCCTTGTTCCCGGCGCCCTGTTCACCGCCCCCTATGTCCGTTTTCCCGCGGTCAATCAGTCCGCTACACAACAGGCATAAAACAATATCTGCTCGATAAGCCGCAGCCTTCAACACTCTCTTTAAGCCTGCCATCTGCCAATAATTACACAAATAAGCAATGCTTTTTTCTTTACGCCTTACCTAAAAAGCCAGCTAACTAGTACGCCGCCTCGCCGACGGCACGACACCCACGTTTCTATCGGCGATACATCGGCCATGCTTTTCTCGACCTTTATCCCCAGAACGTCTTGGACTCATCACCTGAATCGCAACAGGCATCCTGAGGGGTCTAATCTATGAACGACCTCATAAAAACGTTTGCCCGCGGCACTTGGAACCATGCAAAGCGGCTTGCGACTGATGAGCATTACCGCACATTGGCTTGGCTCATCACAAGATATGGACGCGTGAAGGCCTGCCACCCGATTATGGTGACACTTCACAACTGGAAGATCGAGGTGTCCGACGTACCTTCCTTCCTCTCTACATACTATTTTGTTTTTGTCAGGAAAACCTACAGCTTCCAATCAACGCGGAAAGACCCGCTGATCATCGACTGCGGCGCAAATATTGGACTGACTGTGCTGTTTTATAAATCCATCTACCCAAACGCTACCATTATTGCGTACGAAGCGGATCCAAATATTTTTGCCACGCTGGAACGAAATATTTTCCGGAACGGCATCCCTGGCGTCACCCTGATAAACGCAGCGGTGGGATCCTCCGATGGCCGCGTATTCTTCTCGCCCGATGGCGCCGATAGCGGCAGGGTTGTGCGTCCTGGCGATGACGTCGCTCGGCAAATTGAAGTCGGATCCGTGCGGCTGAAAAGTCAACTCGAGCAACAGTTCGTTGACATGCTCAAGATCGACATCGAAGGTGCGGAAACGGACTTGTTGACTGACTGCGCAGAGGCGTTAGTTCGGGTCGGCTCTCTGTGCATGGAGTTTCACAGTTTTCCTGGCGCCCCACAACGTCTCGGATCTCTCTTATCGCTTCTTGAAGGCGCGGGGTTTCGAGTTGTCATCGAAGCGCTGAACGATGAGACACTGCCTTTAGGAATGCGTGCAAAACGATTGGCTGGCGGCATGGACATGCAACTCCACATCTTCGGCTACAGATCCTCAGAGGGCGACTGAAAAAAGCGCTTGGTAGAAATCTTTTTGGTGCGGTCTTGAAAATCATTGGCCACGTTTTGGGGCATGGCTAAACTAGCGTGATCGACCTCCTGAAATATTGCGTGCGAGCGTCCGGGGTCCGCCGGCCAGCGAGGCGCGCTCGCGATCACCTTTTAGCAGCGTTCGGCTGCCCACAGGCATATGTGGATTTGGCAAAGTTGGCAAATCTTGCCCCGAATGTCACGTACATAGATATTGGCTGTCACCATGGGCATACTATTCAGCGCTTTCTCGACATCGCCGGGCCTGTTCCCGTGGTTGGTTTCGATCCCAGTGAAGCAAATCTTCGGGTTGCGAAGGCAACGGTGCGATCTAAAGCACCCTTCACGCTCGTCCAGGCAGCGCTCGGCGATGAGGATGGACGGCGTCAGTTTTTCACAAATGCCAACGAGCAAACGTCTTCGCTGCTGCCAAATGCGGCCGGGAATCAACGCTCGTTTCCGCAGGACACCCGCACCGTCGCGCGGACGGATGTAGAGGTGATGCGGCTCGATAGTTGGGCAGCCTCCCAAATGCCGAAAGGTCGAGCGATCATCAAGTGCGACACTCAAGGGGCCGAGGCGCAAGTCGTCCGCGGCGGCATCCAATTTTTGAAAAGGCAAGCAATCGCTTTCTACGGCGAGGTCATGCTCGATAGCATGTATGAGGGGCAAGCCACGTTCCAGGAACTGAGGGCTCTTCTGGAGGGAGAATGCGGGCTGGTATTGCGAAACCTTTACCCCTGCTTGCACGATCGGGAGGGGCGGGCCGTTCAGTTCGACGCGCTTTGGGTGCAGCCCGCAGTATTGCCTGCGTTCGCCTAACGATGGCCGCAAAACAATTGCGGGTGCTGCTCGTCGCCGCGAAAGATCTGGCCGGCGGAGCGCATCGGTCGGCTTTTCGACTTCACCAGGCGCTGCGGCTGTCTGGGGTAGACAGCGTCCTGGCAGTGCGGGAGAAGGCCTCAAGCGACCCTCACGTGCATGAGTTGACACCTGCGGAGCTTGGCTGGCCGCCCAGGGGTCGGGGATTTTTCGATCGGTTGCCGATGCCTTGCCTGACGAGCCGAGACGATCCAATCTCGCTTGGCCTGCAGAGCATTCGTCTCAATCGCGTGATCGAACGATTCGGGCCCGACATCGTCCATCTCCACTGGATCAACGGCGGCATGGTGAGCATCGCGGCGGCAGCGGCCGTCTGCCAGCCCGTAGTTTGGACACTGCACGACATGTGGGCATTCACAGGAGGCTGCCATTATGCTGGTGATTGTGCCGGCTTCCGCGAAGCGTGCGCGAGCTGCCCCAAGGTGAAGCCTTGGCCGATTGTGAAGTCAGTTCCGCGCTTCGTATTGGCTCAAAAAACAGCATCGTGGGGAAAGCGACGGCTCAACGCCGTCGCCCCCAGCCGGTGGATGACTGCGATGGCCCGTGAGTCTGCATTGTTTGCAAATGCCGATATTCGTCAGATCAGTTATTGCGTTGATCCTGAGATTTTTCACCCCGCACTGCGGGACGCCACGCGAGCGCATCTCGGAATCCCCGCGAACAGGAGGTGCGTCTTATTTGTCAATGCCAGCCAGCCCCGGAAAGGGGCCAGGATCATCGGGCAATTGATCGATGAAATGATGCACATGCCGGCTTGGCAGGAAAGGGAATTTCTCTTTGCAGGCGGCTTGCCGGATGGTCTCACCGGCGCCGAGCCTCACGTGCGGCTCTTGCCTCCGACGCACGACGAGGGCGAGATGGCCGGCTTTTTTGCAGCTGCGGATTTGTTCGTGATGCCATCGCTGGAAGACAACCTTCCGAATGCGGTTATCGAATCGCTCGCATGCGGAACGCCCGTCGCTGCATTCGCGATCGGCGGCATCCCCGAGATGATCACGGCAGGTGAAAATGGCTACCTCACCGCAGAAGCTTCCGCTGCTGGCATGGCGCAACTGCTCCGCGGAGCAGATCTCGACGGGCTCCACTCTCGCGATGCAATCGCTCGTGATGCGGCGAAAATGTTTTCCCAAGTTGGCGCAGCTCGGCTCCACGCTGCGTTCTACGAGCAACTCCTGCAAACACCGTGCTCCCCACAGGTTGTTCAATGACAAGCCCCACGACTGCCGAGCGCACTGCCAGCGAATACGGGCTCGAGCGGGCTGCAGTCAAACGAGTTGCTTTGCAGCATCTCCCGGTAGCCCATCAGCCCCTGAGACGTGGCCCGCGCTCCAGCTCATGGGGCTTGGTCGCTGCTTTTCTTTTGGGCCTTGGGGCTCGCTTGCAGGTACAGCTCATCGGGTTTCTGCCATTTTCCGAGCTGGCCATCTTCCTGCTCTTTCCCTTCTTGCTGCCGAAGTATGCCCAGAAAGGATCGCTGCGCTCAACAAAGCTCTTGATACCACTGTGCGCCATCTGGCTTGTATCCACGGTCGCTTCAGATCTTTATTGGAGTACTGACCCAGCGCTTGCGGCTCGCGGCATTGCCCGAGCCCTGATCTACCTCGTGTGCATTCCGTTCGCGTTTCTCTTCTTTTCACACGACACGTGGCGTAGGCTGATCTTTTTTACGCTGGGACTGATTCCATCAGTCATCTTGTCGGCGTATGTGTTTCGCAGCGGCGCACAGGTTGGCCGCGAGATTGTCTGGGGGCAGGCGCTCATCAATTTCGAGACGCATTGGGTTGCCGTCGTCGTATTTGCGGCACAGTTGATAAATCTTCTCGTATACCAACGCTCAAACGGGTTGGCATATGCCGCGTCTCTCGGCGCTGGTGTCATCAACTTTCTCAATGGATCGAGATCTGCAGGGGCTGCGTTTGCCGTCGGTGTTCCTCTTGCCTTTGCGAGAAGTCTCCTCGCTCATCGCGGCCCAGCGGTCCGACAGCTGTCACTGCTCAGAGCCGGATTATTTGTCACCCTCACGCTCGGCGTCGCATGGGCGGTGCTTGCCGGGTATTCCTACAGCGCGCGAGAGGGTTTCTTAGGCGAACGTTCCCGAAGAAAATTTGAGGCTCAGTCGCGAACGCCCGCAGGGCTTTTGTTGACGGGCCGGATCGAATTCGTCGGCGCCTTTCTTGCCATCCAGGATTCGCCGCTGATTGGGCACGGGTCGTGGAAGCTCGACACCCAGCGTTATTACAGTCAAGCGTACGAATTCATGGGCATCCAGGCGGATACGCGGCCCTACTACGCCAAGGGATATCCGCTGATACCCTCTCATTCGCATTTCATGGGCGCGTGGGTGGAAAACGGCCTGGCTGGGGCCATCTTTTGGGCATACGCAATCGCAATCGTCGGAGCTTCGCTCTTCCGGCCACTTCGCGACGAGAAGCAGCTGCGGCTCTGGGCGAGCTGCGCCGCCACGGCATTGCTGTGGCATCTTCTTTTCTCCCCAATCTCGAGCAGATTCGAGACATGCGTCTCGCTCGCGGTGTTCATGACCCAAAGTGATGCCGCGATGGCTCTCGCGCGAAGTCATCTACTCGCTAAGATGTTCAAGCCTGGGGACGGACGCGCGTCCATGCCGGATCTGCCCAGGGCTCAGCCTTCGCCGATGATCAGCAAGAAACAATCCGCATGAGGCTGCTCACTTCGCCCATCATCGGCAGTCCGACTCGGAGACGAGCGATCTAGTGCGTGATGATATTGATCCAGGCACTCGCCGCCTCGTGATTGTGACGCAGGTTTACCCGCCGGATCCTGCCGCAGTCGGACAACACCTCGAGGACGTTGCCAGGGAGATGGTGCAACGGGGCTGGCGAGTTGACGTGGTAACGGCAGACCGCGGGTACGACGACCCAACGGTGCGCTACGCTTCAAGAGAGACCCGCCATGGGGTGTCCGTTCGCCGTGTTCCACTTTCGAGCTTTGGAAAAAGACGTCTGGCCGTTCGCCTCGTGGCGCAATCGCTGTTTGTGATGCAGGCGATGTTTGTGATTTTGTGGATGGGCAGAGTCACGCGACTCTTAGTAAGCACGAGCCCTCCGTTTGCAGGGTTCTGCGGTGCCATGCTGTCTGCTTTTAGAGGTGTGCCATTCGCCTGGTGGGTCATGGATATCAATCCTGACCAGCTCATTCGCATCGGCAAGGCGTCGCCTCGGTCGATTCTTGTCCGGCTCTTCAACTGGATGAACACGCAATCACTTGGTCGCGCCAGTGATGTCATCGTGCTCGATGACGTGATGAAGGAGGTCGTGCTTCGCAAGGCACGGCAACCCGTCGAAATGCATGTGATCCCTCCCTGGGCGGGCACGGATTGTGATGACCTACCAAAAATCGGAAGCAATCCGCTCCGTGTCGGCCTGAACGTCGATGAACAGATCGTGATCATGTATTCAGGCAACCACGCGATCACCTCACCGCTGACCACACTCCTCCATGCCATTCGGTCGAATGGCCCGCTTCACGGCCTTGCATTCGTTTTCGTGGGAGGAGGCTCCGGGAAGGCCGATGTCGACAGCCTAATCAAAGAATTCCCCGGCCTGCCTGTGCACTCACTGCCGTATCAGCCGCGAGAAAGGCTTCAAGAAACCCTCGCTGCAGCCGATGTGCACGTCGTATCCCTTGCAGACCACGCCATCGGGGTGGTGCACCCTTGCAAGATTTACGGTGCGATGGCCGCAGCTCGGCCCATCCTGGCAATCGCGTCGGCCGACTCGTTTATTGGTGAGATTGTCGAAGGCAACGCCATCGGGTGGAGGGTGTCCCAGGGCGACGTCGATGGATTGCTGGCCGCCTTGCGCACCATCCAGCAGTCCGGACGCAGCAATCTTCGCGATTTGGGTAAACGCGCAAGGCAGACGTTCATACAGAAATTTGCACGCAACCGTGGAATTGCTGCAGTGTGCGACGTGATCGAGCGCCGACTGCGTGGGCATCACGCGCCAGAGCCCGGGTCGATCTCGTCGTAGCCGCCTTTTAGACTACCGCACCGCATGAGCGCACCAGTACTGACAGTCGCGATCCCTTGCTCCAACAGTGAACGTTTCTTGCATCGCAGCCTTGGCTCGATGCGAGGCATCGAGCCCCGCAAGGTCGAGGTGATTGTCGTGGACAATCAGAGCTCCGACCAGACCCTCCAGGTTGTCGCGGCTTACTCTGACATCGTGACGCACGTGATTTCCGAGAGAGACCGCGGGCAGAGCGATGCACTGAATAAAGCACTGGCTCATGCGACGGGTGATTTTTATTGCTGGCTCAATTCTGATGACGAATTCGTCGCCGGTGCACTTCCGCGGGTCGTGAGCGTGCTCGAGGCGGCGGATGCCGATTGGTATACGGCCGGGATGGTGTGGATCGACGAAGCCGATGCCGTATTGCGGTGTTCGCCTCCCTTGCCGTATTCCGCATTCCTCCGCGGGTATGGTGCCTCTGGCATCGGCGGGCCTTCTTCTTTCGTACGCCGCACAGCACTCGAAAAAGTGGGGGGATTCGACGAAGCCCTCCACTACAGCATGGACACCGATATGTGGCATCGCCTTCATTCCCGAGGCGTGGGCCTCAGAACTCTCCAATTTTACGCCTGGGCGTTCCGACTCCACGAGGGTTCGAAAACCTCGCATATTCATCTGGGAAGGCCGATGATCGCTGGCATGCATGATGAGCACAGCCTTCTCGGGGCAAGACATGGCTACGGCGTCACTCTGTTTGACACGCTCATGCTGCAGCTTGGCACGAGGATCGCGGGCCTGTGGAGTGGGCGGGACATTCGCGCGTGGCGTGACACACGACGGTATCGCGGCCGGCACGTCAGCGCAATTGGTGCTTGAGCCAAGATATTCGACTGGGCGGAACGCAAGGTGCGAATAGTTGAAGCGATCGACCGGATAGACCTGCAGCTGGGGGGACCCAGCCGAGCCGTGCTCGATCTGTCGGCAGCCCTTGCAGCGCGGAGTCACGAGATCGAGGTTGTCACTCGCGACGGCCCGCATCTACCTCGTGAGTGGTGTGGCTCCGGCGGCGGTGTTGACTGCCTGCTCCCGAGGGCGACTTTGCTGGGCGGCAAGCGATGGCCGATACAATCCGGAACTTCCCGACAGCTGTTGCATTCATTGATCGCGGCGTCTGATGCCGTCCACCTGCACGGTGTTTGGGAACCATTCAACCTGCAAGTGGCAGCCATGGCCCGAGCGGAGGGCACCCCGTATGTAGTTACGTTGCGGGGCATGCTTGACGATTGGTGCATGAGCCAGCGCACTGCGAAGAAACGACTCTACCTCACGTTGGCAGGAAGGCCCTACCTTGAAGGCGCGGCATTTGTCCACTGCACCGCAGCGGCAGAGTTGCGGCAGAGCAAGAAGTGGTTTCCTGCCGGCCGCGGCGTCGTGTTGCCGAATTTGATCGACCTCTCGCCATACGCGGCGTTGCCGGGCCCCATGCCCGCTGCCACGACTTTTCCATTTTTAAACGCGAAAATGCAGTGGCTACTTTTCCTCGGAAGAATCAACCCAAAAAAAGGGATTGAGCACCTTCTCGACAGTGCGAAGCTGGTTCGAGACTCTGGCCGTAACGTGGGTGTCGTCATTGCTGGCACCACCAACGACACGCGCTATCTCGAACAATTGCAGCACCGTGCATCGAGGCTGGGAATCGCAGACTGCACGCACTTCGTCGGCCACGTCGATGCTGAACTCAAGACATCGCTGCTCGAGTCTGCAGATCTCACCGTCATTCCCACAAGTCAGGAGAATTTTGGTTTTGTTTTTTTCGAATCTCTCGCAGCCGGCACTCCTGTCATGACGACCCCTCTGATCGACACTGCATCAGAACTTGAGCAGAGCGGAGGCTGTTTTCTTATTCCCCCGGATCCCGTGCTGATGGCGTCGCGCCTGCACGCGCTACTCAATGACGACGATCACCTACGCCGATGCGGTGAATCGGCTCGCGAGTGGGTATTCCGCACTCACTCGCCAGACATCCTGGCCGCTCAGTACACAGAGATGTTTCGCGAAGCGATCGCCCTGTCTCGGCGGAATCCCCTTACACCTCGCCCATTCAAATGACGCCCGAATCTGACAGTCAAAACCACCCCCATGAGGCATCGCATGGCGTCTTCCAACGCCTTGATGAGGGCGTGTCTTTTCCCTATCACTGGCGCGTTTATGCCGCGAGGGCGGCTTGGAACTTGGTGTGGGCCATCTTTTTCCGCCCGTCACCCTCGAGGGCCGCGCGCTGGCGAGTTTTTCTCCTTCGCCGCTTCGGTGCACGGATAGCCACGTCGGCGAGTATCCGTCCGTCGGCTCGCATCATCCACCCTTGGCTTCTGGCTGTTGGCGAACACTCGTCGATTGGCGACCGCGTGCGTGTCTACAACCTTGGCCAGATTGTGATAGGAGGCCACACCAGCATTTCACAGGACGTGCATCTTTGCGGCGGGACACACGACTACCGTAACCCAACCCTGCCGCTCGTTCGCTCGCCAATAACAATTGGGTCAGGCGTCTGGATCTGCGCAGACGCATTTATCGGCCCGGGCGTCTGCATTGGGGACAATGTTGTGGTAGGAGCACGCGCCGTGGTCACCAAAAATGTGCCCGCCAATGCGGTGGTTGCTGGCAATCCGGCAAGATTCATTCGCCCACGTTTACCGACGAGCCTCGAGTCGGCAAATCCTGTATGTCGATCTCAGTCCTGATTCTCACGAAAAACGAGGCGTTGAACCTACCTCGCTGTCTTGCCAGCGTGGCGTGGAGTGATGACATCGTCGTTCTCGACTCTGGAAGTACGGACGACACCGTTGCGATAGCAACAGCCTTCGGCGCGCGAGTCTTCCATCGGTCATTCGATGACGAGGCTTCGCAGCGCCGATATTCGTTGCAACTGCCGTTCAAGCATCGTTGGGTCTTCAATCCTGACGCCGACGAAGTAGTGACGGAAAGCCTGCGCGATGAAATGCTCTCTGCGATTTCAGCCGACGATGGCGGAGAGGTGGCATATCAGTGCCGCTTTCGCAACATGTTTCTTGGCAGGTGGATTAAGCGATCGAGCCTGTACCCAACCTGGGTGATCCGGCTCTTTCGTCCTGAGCACGTTTCGTTCGAACGACAGATTAACTTGCGATATGTCGTCTCTGGAAAAACTGGAACGCTCCGTTCGCACTTCGAACATTACAGCTTCAACAATGGCCTTACCGCGTGGTTCGAAAAACATAACCGGTACTCATCGGCAGAGGCACTCGAATCGCTCGAGTCGCTGGAGCGATCGAGCGTCTCCTGGGCAAGTCTCTTCGACATACGTCCCTCGAAAAGCAAAGAAAGACGCCGCGCACTCAAGGAACTATCGTTTCGAATGCCGTTTAGACCGCTACTTCGCTTTCTATACATGTATGTTTGGCGGGGAGGGTTTTTGGATGGCGTGCCAGGTTTTCACTACTGCGCGATGGTCAGCATTTACGAATATATGATCGTCCTGAAAATGCTGGAAACCAGAAGACGATCAGTCGGACAGCCGCTTTGACTCCATCGGGCTCTTGGCGACTTGGGGCTTGTCCACAGGCGAGCGCGGAAGTGGTCAATCTGTGCTTCGCGTACGATGTGGCTCTTGGGGGCCTACACCGTGGCATCATGGGGTTTTCCAACGCCCTCCACTCACCGATTCTTTCGGTTGAGCCCACTCCCCGGCTGTATGACTCGTCCGACTCCCAGGTTCACCGCCTGGAGTTTCACGGGCGGCCGCGACTGGGCGCAGCGCACTACATGGATCGCTCTGCGGCACTGGCCGTGGAGGAGTTGCTCGCTCGCACGCGTCTCTTGATCGTGCACTCGCTGTTTCGTGGCCATGCAGGATTCGCGAGGCGTTGGGCAGGAACTCGAAAAACACCGTACTGGGCTGTGCCGCACGGGTGCCTTGATCCGTGGGGCATGAAGCGCCGCACGTTTCTCAAACAGGCATGGATGAAGGCTGTGGGCGCGGGGTACTTGAGAGATGCCCAACGCGTCGTTTTTTCCACAAAACGCGAGCGGCAAAAGGCCGCTCGCTGGCTCCAGGGCACGAGCGCGGTCACGATTCCCTTCCCGGTGCGCATCCCGGATCTCGAGGGACGCCACGAGGCCAGGAGTGCCCTTCGCGCGGCACTGGGGCTTTCCGAATCCGACCGCATCCTCCTCTCCGTGGGCCGCCTCCACCGCATGAAGCGGGTTTGCGAGACGCTCGCCGCCTTCGTTGACGCACAGGCCGAGAATGTCGCGCTGGTCGTTGTCGGTGGCAACGACACCTTCACCGTTCAAGAATTGAGAAGCAGCGTTCCGCCCGCAGCCGCCAACCGTGTATTCGTACAAGGCCCTCTTTACGGGGCGGCCCTGCACCAAGCATGGTTAGCAGCTGATGGATTTATCTCGCTTTCATTCAGGGAAAACTTTGGCTTCAGCCTTGCAGACGCATGCGCCTACGGGCTCCCTGTCATTGCCACTGCAGGGCACGATTTGATTCACGAAATGCCTGTCGATGAGAAAACCGGTACAGCCGTCGGCTGGCTGCTCCCCGACTTGGCAACGAGGACTGCTGTGGATGCGATCCGCGCGTTTTCCGCTGCGAACATAGCCCAGCTTCAGGCATGCGGTGCCACCGGCAAAAGGTGGGCCGACGAGGAACTTAGCCCGGACCGTTTTCATGACGCATTGATTTCGATGATGGCATAGCCTTCGTCGATGCGTTGAACACACCCTCCACACCAACCCGCTTCCTATGCTCGAATACCTGCGGTCAATCGTTCCCAACCACTACAGGGCGGCCCTTCTTCGAAATCGCCTGACAAGCCGAATCATCCGGTCATTTGTGCGACGCCAGCAATTGAAGCAGCATCCCCACTGCCGATGCAAGCTTGTATTCGATGGCCAACGAAACCTCGGCTGGGCAACTGGGGGGTTGCGGCATTGGGAGCGCGATTATTTTGCAGCATGTAGCCGTATCTTGAACACCATCAAGCCAAACGTCGTGTGGGACGTCGGGGCAAATGTCGGCATTTGGTCACTTTTTTTTGCGACTGAGTTCGAGAGTGTGTCACAAGTCGTGGTATTCGAGCCAGACACGGTAAACGAGCGGTTGCTACGGGAAAACATCGCTCTCAACGACCTGCTCTCTCGCATTGTCGTGCGGCCAGTGGCCTTATCGGCAACCTCGGGCGAAGCTGAGTTTCAAGCGGATCCACTCACCGGCTCCACCGGTTCGCTTGAAAAAGGCGAGGGCTTTATAACTCGCTACTATGGAAAAAAGACGCAACTTACGACGGTCAAGATCAGCACAATCGATGAGGAGATAGCGGCGGGGCTGCCTGTGCCCCAGTTTCTAAAAATCGATGTCGAGGGCCACGAGTGCGAGGTGTTTCGCGGAGCAGAGCGAATGCTTTCCGAAAGCCGTCCCCTGATGATCGTGGAGTTCTCTGGTGTTCGGTCGTCAGACGCTTTCAATATCCTCAAAAAGTTCGACTATCGATTTCTTAGGCCGTCGACCGGCGAAGCCTGTGATGCCGTGGAATTCGAGTTGGTGTGTGCGCCGGCAGAGTCAGCAGACACCATAACAGCGACGCTCGCGCAAAGCGGCGGCTGACAAGACGATAAAGCAACACCTCTTCTGTAAATCTCGAATTTCAGAGGCGATTCATCTGGCTTCCATGTTCAGGTAGGCACGTTCGTTTTTCCAGTCGTCACTGTTCTCGGAGAGGACGGCGGAGGCTAGTCGCAGGAGCGAGGCTTCGTTCGGCAAGATCGTTGCGACATGGGTGCGTCGCTTGATCTCTTTGTTGAGCCGTTCGAGGCCGTTCGTTGTTCGCAGCCGCCGGTGTGCAAGCGGGATCGTGAGCACGGTGATTACCTCTGGGGCCGCTTGCTCGAGCCATGCCGCGAGTTGCGGAGCCGTCTTCTGGTAGCGGGCGACGATGTTCTTCAGGCGGCGTTTGGCCTCGGCAGGCTCGTCAGCGTCGAAGACGCGCCGGAGGTCACGGGCGACCTCCGAACGCATTGCTACCTTGGGCACGTGCGCCATGACGTTGCAGATCGTGTGGAACTGGCACCGCTGCCTAGGCACCCCAGCCATAACGGACGGACGGGCGGCCCGGAGCCCGGCGTGATCGTCACTGATGATGAGTTTTTCGCCGTGCATTCCGCGATTCTGCAGGCTCTCGAGGAACTTCCGCCAGTGTGGCTCGGCCTCGGAGAGCTGCACGCTGCAGCCAAGCACGCTGCGCTTGCCGTGGGTGCCGATCCCGATCGCCGTGAGCAAGGCACATGACCGGATCGCACCATCATGGCGGATTTTTTTGTAGCGGGCGTCGAGCATAAGGTACGTGATCTGGCAGATCGGCCGATTCCGCCAGGCATCAAGCTGCTCGTCGAGCACCGCCGCTGCGCGGCTCACCTGGGTCGAGGTAACTTCGAGCCCGCAGAGCCCCTCGACGATGGCCGTGACCTTTCTGGTGCTGACGCCCTGCACGTACATCTCGGCCATGGCGAGGATCATCGCCCGCTCGCTACGGACGCCCCGGTCCAGCGCCTTCGGTTAGAAGTGCCTCCCGTTCTTGTAAGGGTAGCCCCGGGTCTGCGGGATCTGCAGGGCGATTTGGCCGACCCGGGTGTTCAGGGTCTTCGGCCTGAAGCCGTTGGCGCAGCCTTGACGATCGGCGGTTCGCTGATGAGACTCGGTTTTGAGCTCCTGCTCGCGCTTGAACGGCATGGCATGGTTCGTGAGGTTCGCGAAGCCGGCGGCGATGGCACCAGGGCCATGTTCCATCGCCAGGTCCACGAGGTCGCGGATCGCAGAACTTTCGCCTTGGTGGGTCATCGCAGGTTCCTTGGAGAAGTTGAAGTACCTCCAAGAAAGCCTCGATGACCCACCTCTTCAACTCGGGCCGCGGGTGCGGGCCTTCCCTCTGCTCGCTTGCGCTCGCCTCGGTCAGGCACGCACCGGCGATTTACAGAAACAGTGTCGCACTATCCCTCGGACGGCTCAACAAAAAGACCACGCGACGCACCCGTGCCGCAACGCTCTTTCCGAACGAAGCCTCGCTCCTGTGACTAGCCTCCGCCGTCCTCTCCGAGATCAGTGACGACTGGAAAACCGAACGTGCCTACCCGAACATGGAAGCCAGATGACCCACCTCTGAAATCCGAGATTTCCAGAAGAGGTGTTGCTTTATCCGCCGCAGCCGGGTTCTAACTATGCGATCCACGCCAGCGATCGTTGCGCGGTTTCCAACTAAAACCGCAACTTGCGGATGCGGTCTGCGGCTTCAGTCATTCTCTAACTGCTATTCTGCTAAAAGCGAACGATGACTTGAAACAGACAACTGATATTACAAGTCGGCTGTGAGCCGTATTTTGCCCCCGTACCTCAGACCCGCTCTAGCGATTTCCGATCCCGCAAACTGATCAATGGCTCCTCCTGGACCCTCGCCCGTTAAAGACACCTCGGCAACGCACACCGTTGCCGTCGTTCTACTGGCATGCGCTGCGATTTGGGCACCAACTGCATTCGGGGCCTCCGGCATATGGGCCCGATTTGGAGTCGAGTTCACGATGGCAACGGCAACCTGCTTATGGGCGTGGGGCGGGCCGAGGCCGTTTTGGTTTACGGCAACACCGCTTCTATTCTCGGCATCGCTACTGCCCCAGGTGATGCCGATGCCAGACTTCGCGCTAATGACCATCGCTCCTGTGTCAGCAGGCGCATGGAAGTTGGTCACTGCTGGAGTTCCGGGTGCCCATGGCTACGTGTCTGTTGATCCAGGGGCCACGTGGGCGGGGATTCGCACGATGCTAATTGCTCTATCCGCAACGGCGGCGGTTATAGACATTTGCCGATTGCAACCCCAGCGAAGAATCATGCTGTGGGCACTTGCGGCATCCGGAGGCCTTGTCCTTTTGGTTGGTTTAATTGGTGGCCGACTTGGCCCCGATTATCGAATGCTTGGGCTGATTGATGTGGCTGGGCCTTTCTATCCAGCCCAGAGTCCAATTATTTTGCCTACACAGTCAACGGGAGTCGGGGTCGCTGACTTCGTCAACGTCGCTGGCCAACGGTACAATGCAGACGCGCGGTTTATCGGGGGATGTGTTGGCTTATTTCGTTATGCAAATCACTTCGCCGCTGCGGTGTGTATCACACTTCCGTTCTTGTTTTCAGTGTGGCTCCGAGAGACAAACGCAAGGATGCCCACGTGGATTCAATGGGCTGTCATTGTAACTGTTGGGGCAGCTGCCAGCTGGGGCGTTGCAATAACCGCTGAATCTCGAGCTGGGACTGCGGCCTGGCTACTGACAATTCTCACCTTCCTGTCTCTCGTTTTATCGGCCCCGCGGTTGCGCTTCATTGCCGGGTCTGCGGCGGTTGTGACGGCGATTGCAATAACCGGCTTCTTGTTAGTCATTCTGCTGCCCAGCGAAACTGTTTTAAAATACGTACCACTTGACCTCCAAGCCCCCTTAGAACGTCTTCTTGTTGCAGGACGCGCTGGCCCTGCAAGAGTTGCTGTTCGGGCATTTGCGGCCTCTCCCTTTCTTGGCACGGGCCTTGATACGTTTCGGTATGTCTTTCCAAAGTTCTTCACCGCGCGTGAAACACTGTTCTACGCACACAATGAGTTTGCGCAAGTGCTCGCCGAGACCGGTGCTCTTGGTTTGACATGGCTTACCATCTTGACGTGGTACTTGGTCCCGAAAGCGTTACGTTTTTGGAGAGATGCGCCGGTTCCTTACAGACTACTGAACGCTGGCCCATGGGCTTCTCTCGTTGGTATCACTGCTCATTCAGCGTTCGATTGGAATCTGCACCTACCGGCAAACGCCTTACTCATCTGCATCGTTATAGGTCTTGCTGCATCGAGCGTGCCGGCCAGGAACCCGCGAGTATCGCCCCGACTTTCAATCCCAGAGGTTTTGCCCCGCTGGTTGCTAGTCGGGTTTTGCTTCTTGGCATTAGTCCTACTTTTTCGTGACGCGATTTCCGAAACAGTACAACTCGAACTGCGTAAAGCCATCGTTGCAGATCGGCTAGCAAAGAAGGCTTCGGCGCGGCCTCCGGCGAAAGCGGCTCTCGCTACTGCGTTCAAGAACGCGGAAGTTATGGCACGATGGGACTCTGGAAACTCGAGCTTAATGGCGAGCTTAGGCCAAGTGCAGCTTCATTTGGCTGCGCACACTCCAGATGCACAGGATCGCGCTAAATTACTAGAGACCGCTGGGCATTGGTTCGATCGGGCAAGACATGCATCTGCTCTTTGCCGGGGTCTTCCAGAACCAACGGCGACACCCAGAAATTGATACAGATCGAGACTTTTTTATAGCTCGATGGTTGGGTTGGGAATTGAGTCGCAATCACTCGTCCGTATTCCAAATCCATGGTGTTTTTGCTGCTCGAGGTCTTAGATTGGCAGACGGCCAAATTTCGATTGGAGGAACTTTTTGCGACTGTCTGAGTGGAGCACTGCCCGATGGGCAGTGGCTCTAAAACGGCGGCTATAAGCTACGATTTCAGAGAGCGCCGTTTCGGCCATCGTCCTTCTGCGAATCGATCGCGTCCGACTCAGAGACGGGCCCCGTCTGCAGAACGTCCGAACGATGGCGGCCCTTACAAGCATTGACGACTAATGGCCTTTGCAATACGAATGGGACTAATCCTTTGGCAAATAGCTGCCGAGAACGACAAGGGAGAGCGGTCGCGACCAGTGCATCGATCGCGGATCGTCGAGGAATGATCGCCATGTGAGGCCTACTTCGGCAGCGTCGATGAACGACTGCGACGCTAGATGCTTGATCGCCGCATCGCATGGCTCACGCATCTCGCCCCGCATCCAGGCGCCGATCGGGAGCGTGAAACCTGTCTTGGGCCTGTTCGAGATCCGCTTGCTGAGCACGTGATTGCCCGCCATGCGCAGCAGTACCTTCGACGATCCGCCCCGCTTCACGGAGCCCGGCAAGGCCGACACGTAGTTCACAAGCGGTAGATCCAGGAACGGCACCCGCACCTCGAGCGAATGCCGCATGCTGTTGGCATCGGTATCGCGGAGGAGCGTGTCGCCCATGTAGTGCGTGGCTTCGAGGCGGGCCACTGTGTTGAACGGATCGCCGTCGAATACCGGGTCGATCCGGTCGCTGCCCGGTTCGAGATAGTCGGCCGCGAGGCCGACGCGGTCGGGCCCAAGCCCCATCGCCTGGATCCGCGCATCCGAGAGGGCCCGGCGCAGCGAGCGGGCCACGCCGGCCACGCTCGTATCGCCGGCGACCAGATCGGCCAGTTTCTCCATCGTTCCTGGCGGGCCACCTGCCGCACCTGCGGCTGAAAGCACGCCTAGCCGCAGCCCACGTGGAATGAATCGTAGGACCTGCAGCATCCGCGACCAACGCGGTGCGCGATCAAACGTGGCGTAGCCGCCGAAGAGCTCGTCGGCACCGAGGCCAGACAGGCCCACGACCACGCCCTCGGCGGCGAGGCGGCGGCTCACCACATACGTGTTGAAGCCGTCGATGCTCGGGCTATCCATGCCGGCAAGCCAGTCGTGCCACTTCTCGGGCATGTTGGCGGCGTCGAGTTCAACCGATACATGCTTGATGCCGAGCGCTTTCGCCGTCTCGGAGGCGAGCACCACCTCATCCTGGCCGTGAACGGCTCCAAATCCGACCGTGAAAGCCACGACTCGCGGCGTGTATTCGCGGGCCAACGACGCGATGATCGTGGAGTCGATCCCTGCCGAGAGAAAGATGCCCACCGGCACGTCGGCGATGAGATGCCGCAAGACGGCGTCGTGGAGCATGTCGTGGACGACACCGGCCGCTTGGACTTGATGATCGGCGAGCGGCTGTCGGGGAAAGCTCCAGAATCGACGCGGCTTCTCCGGAGCGTCGCCGGCGGCGACGCGACCGTGGATCCACTGCCTGTGCCCCGCCGGGAAGGACCGGATGTGCTCGTAGACCGTGCGTGGCGACTGGACGGCGCCGTAGGCGAGCATCCCGGAGATACCGGCCAGATCGAGATCCTTCGGCACAAGCCCCGACGCGAGCAGGGGCTTGATCTCACTCGCAAACAGGAACCGATCCGGCAGGGCGGCCACATACAGCGGCTTGATGCCGAGCGGATCGCGGGCCAGCAGAATCCGCTGCGACGACGCGTGATAGAACGCGAAGGCGAACATGCCCTGAAGCTTCTCCACGGCGGCCTCGCCCCAGGTGCAGAGGGCTTGGAGCAAGACTTCCGTGTCGCTCGTGCTCCGAAA
>JAIXPT010000275.1 GCA_027486095.1 Planctomycetaceae bacterium
CGCAACGGATGTCTCATGCGTTTCACGCTTCTCGACCGTGTCGTCGCCATCGATCCAGGCAAGAGCATCACCGCGATCAAGACACTCACGCTCTCCGAGGAGTATCTCGCCGACCACTTTCCGCGGTTTCCCGTGATGCCGGGGGTGCTGATGCTCGAAGCGATGACCCAGGCGGCTGCCTGGACGATTCGCATCGCCGAAGACTTCGCCCATAGCGTGGTGGTGCTGCGGTCGGCGAAAAACGTGAAATATGGCGATTTCGTGGAGCCGGGCCGGGTGCTCACGGTGACGGCCGAGGTGCTCTCGCAGGATGAGACCACGACCAAAGTGAAGGCCAGCGGCACCGTCTCCAGCGCCGGCGGCGAGCGCACGAGCCTCACGGCCCGCCTCGTGCTCGAGCGCTACAACATGGCCGATCGCCTCCCCCACGGCGATGCGCTCGACGCCCGCGTGCGGGCCGAGATGCGCAAGCTGTGGGCCGTGCTCCTCCCGGCCGGCCGGTCGGGCGGACAGCCGCGGCGGATGGTCTACGGCGCGGCTGCCGGCGGGGTGATCGACGCTCCGCTGCCCGTCGGCGGCGCGGCCACGTTCGCCCGCTGATGGCTTGCGCCGCCGCCCGCTGGGCGGCGTGAGCCCGATTTTTGCGGCCTTTTCGGGGCTGAGCGCAGAAATCGATGCTTTTCGGGTTTCCACGCGGCGGCGCCGACATTACCTTGTGTCGCAGTGATCGCAGATTTTGGTTTGGTTTCGTTCCCCGTTTTCGAGGTGCCACGTCGATGCCGTCGCGCGATGAAATTTACGAAAAGGTCAGGACCGCCCTGGTGGACGCTCTCGGCGTCGATGACGACGAAGTCTCTCCCGAGGCAACCATGGTGGGCGATCTCGGTGCCGAGTCGATCGACTTCCTCGACATCGTGTTTCGCCTCGAGAAGGCATTCGGCATCAAGATTCCGCGGGGCGAGCTGTTTCCCGAAGACGTGCTCTCGAGCTCCGAATTCGTGACCAACGGCAAGGTCAACGCCGCCGGCATTGCGGCCTTGAAGGCCCGCATGCCGTTCGCCGACCTGAGCAAGTTCGAGGCCAATCCCAGCGTACAAAACTTTGCCAACACGCTCACCGTGGAAGACATGGTGCGCTACGTGCAGGGCAAGTTGGCGGCCTGACATGCGCTGGTTTTGGATCGATCGCTTTGACGAATTCGTCCGCGGCCGGCACGCCACGGCGGTGAAGAACGTGTCGCTCGCCGAGGAGCACATGCACGACCACTTCCCGGGCGTGGCGCTAATGCCGAATTCGCTCGTCGTGGAGGGCATGGCCCAGACGGCCGGCTTGCTCGTGGCCGACGCCATCGAGTTCAACCGTCGCGTCGTGCTCGCGAAAGTCGCGGGCGCCGAATTCCATTTCGACGCCGTGCCGGGCGACACGCTGAAATTCGAGGCCAGGATTCTC
This sequence comes from Planctomycetaceae bacterium, assembly GCA_027486095.1. Lineage (GTDB taxonomy): Bacteria > Planctomycetota > Planctomycetia > Pirellulales > UBA1268 > RGVT01. Next base: position 1,450 of record JAIXPT010000275.1, read on the forward strand.
GACCTCAAGCCGACCGGCTCCCTGTGCAAGGTGACGAGCACGGTCGGGGAGCGGGTGCAGGGAGAGGCCGAGCTGTTTTTCGCCCACCTCGAGCCGGGCGAAGGCGTGCCGAAGCTGTTCGAACCCGACGAACTCCTCCAGTGGCTCGATCAGATGCACATCTACGACGTGGGGCGCGACGAGGCCGGCAGGCCGCTTTCGCGGCCCGATTGGTGAGCCGGCAGGCCACCGCGTGCGCGGGGCCGTCGGCAGGGAAGGAAGCGAGCGAGTGGCCGGAAGACGAAGGGTGGTGATCACAGGCATGGGGCTCGTCACGCCGCTCGGCGTGCGTGTGGAGGAGCTCTGGAAAAATCTGATGGCCGGCGCCTCCGGCGTGGGCCTGACCACCGTCTTCGACGCCTCGCGCTTTCCCACCAAGATCTCGGCGGAAGTTCGCAACTGGGACATCAGCGACGAGGGGCAAGACGCCAAGCTCTGGCACTTCTGCGGCCGGCACACGAAGTTTGCCGCCGGGGCCGCCCTTCAGGCGATGCGCGACGCCGGCCTCGAAAAGGGCCTGCCGGCCGATCCCACGCGGCTCGGCGTCTACCTCGGCAGCGGCGAGGGACAGCAGGATTTCGATTCGTTTACGAGCATGATGATGGCCGCGATCTCGGGCGACACGCTCGACGTGGCCAAGTTCACGAAGCTCGGCCTCGAGACGCTCCATCCGCTCTCCGAAGTGGAGCAAGAGCCGAACATGCCCGCCGGCCATCTGGCCGGCATGTTCGACGCCCAGGGGCCGAATCTCAACTGCCTGACGGCCTGCGCCGCCTCGAGCCAGGCGATCGGCGAGGCGGCCGAACTCGTGCGCCGCGGCGATGCCGACGTGATGCTCTCCGGCGGCACGCACTCGATGATCCATCCCTTCGGCGTGACGGGCTTCAACCTGCTCACCGCCCTCTCCACCCGCAACGACGAGCCAACGCGGGCCAGTCGCCCCTTCGACAACGAGCGTGACGGCTTCGTGCTCGGCGAGGGGGCCGCGATGGTGGTGCTCGAGGAACTCGAGCACGCGAAGCGCCGCGGCGCGAAGATTCACGGCGAATTGCTCGGCTACGGCTCGACGGCCGACGCCTACCGGATCACCGACACGCACCCCGAAGGCCGGGGAGCCGCCGCCTGCATCACGATGGCCCTCCAAGACGCCGGCCTCGGCACGCACGACATCCACTACATCAACGCCCACGGCACGAGCACCGACGTCAACGACAAGGTCGAGACGCTCGCGATCAAGAAGGTGTTCGGCGAGCACGCCTACAAGATCCCCGTGTCGAGCACGAAGAGCATGATGGGCCACCTGATCGC
>JAIXPT010000176.1 GCA_027486095.1 Planctomycetaceae bacterium
CGCGCACGCATGCAGGTGCACATGGTGATTGAGCGCCGATCCGAAGCGGTGCAGAAAGGACACGGCGCCGAGTCGCGGGCGAGTCGCGCTCGGCCTGTGACCGTCACGGGTCGAGCCCGGAAAGGAGTTTCCGTTGGCTTCACATTCTCGTCTCGTTTCGGGCTTATTTGTAGCTTTTTTGTTGTGCGAGGGAACGGGCCTTCTGGCTCAAGACACCGGCGGTTGGCGGCTCCATAGCCCTGATGCACCAGGAACGCTTCTTCGTTGGGGGTATGGTGGCGCCGCGGGGGGGCCGCCGAGCCGTGATGAACCTCTCGCTTCCGACCGGCCTGACTTCACGGAGGCGAGTTCGACCGTGGGCCGCGGCGTGGTGCAGATTGAGACCGGCTACACGTTTATCGCCGACGGCGGGGGCGGCGTTGTCTCCCAAACGCAGTCTTATCCCGAGATACTGACTCGCGTCGGCATCCTCGCCGAATGGCTCGAGTTCCGAATCGCCTACAACCACATTGCTGGCCAAGTCGTTTCACCACTACCGCTTCCCACCGACATTCCTTCCGGCCCGGAGGATCTCTACATGGGCTTCAAGCTCATGTTGACGCCTCAGGATGGAATCCTTCCCGAAATGTCGATCATGCCGCAGTGGACCTTGCCAACCGGCCATGCCAGTACGACAGCCGGTGTCGTGGCTCCCGGTGTGAACTGGCTCTATGGCTGGGACATCGCGGAATGGATTTCCACCGCAGGCAGCACGCAGTGCAACATGTCTGTCGATGACGATGACCAGGTGTATACCGAGTTCGCCCAGTCGTGGACGATTGGGTACACGTTCACCGAGCACTGGGGCGGCTACACCGAATGGTTCGTGCTTGCCCCATCCGGTTCTGATGTAGCCCGCACGCAACACTACTTCGATGGCGGATTCATTTTCCCGGTCACGAATGACCTGCAATTCGACATTCGTGCCGGCGTTGGCCTGAACGAACCGTCCGACGATTTCTTTGGCGGCGTGGGCGCAGTGATTCGGCTGTAAGCTTGCCCAGCGATGCCGCGAGCGTCAGCTTGCCAGGCGTCTGGGCTCGCTGTGCGGAGCACTTGCTTCGTCGTGAGGAACGTCACGAAGCACGCCGTCAGCCATTCGGAGAAGCCGCGTCGCACGGCTCGCAGCTTGGATTTCGTGCGTGACCATGACGATCGTCTTGCCGGCCCGATGGAACTCTTCGAAGAACGAGAGGACGTGATTGCGTGTGTCTGGGTCGAGGTTCCCGGTCGGTTCGTCCGCGAAGATCACGCGAGGGTCGTTGACCAGTGTCCGCGCCAACGCCACTCGCTGCTGCTGGCCGGTGCTGAGCTGGGTGGGCTTGTGACTAGCTCGGTCTTCAAGACCCACAAGTGACAGAAGCTCACGCGCCCGGGCACGCTGCACGGCCTTGGGTTCGCCTCTCAGCAACAGGGGAACTTCCACGTTCTCTTGGGCTGTCAAGTACGGCACAAGGTTGAACGTCTGAAACACGAACCCCATCTTTAGCCGCCGCACTTTGGCCCGCTCCGCGACCTTCAGGTCATACAACGACTCGTCGTCAAACCACACCCGGCCCTCGGTAGGCGCGAGCATGCCGCCAAGCAGCGTCAGCATCGTGGATTTTCCGCTGCCACTCGGGCCAACGACAGCCACGAATTCACCCGATTCAATGGTGAGTGTCGTGGGAGCCAGGGCCGTAACCAGCCGTTCCTCCTGGCGGTAATGCTTGGCGACGGCTTCGAGTCGAATCATGATCATCTCCTTGGAAAAATGACTAGTGGGCAAAGAACGAACCGGGGGCCCGGGGAAGATGACGACCTGTGTCGCCACCTGCCCGCATGGCTACGACCAACACGATCACCCGTCCTGGAAACACATGCACGGGTCAAGGGCTGCGGCGCACCGTGCAGGCCACCATGCCGCAGCCGTGCTGACGAGCATCGCGCCGCCAACGGCAACGGCCGCCAGAATCGGAAGCGGCGTGACGGGGATGCCCGTCCACTGCGATCCGATCGTGACGGCAACCGTGCTGCCGAGCACATACCCGAACAGGCCGCCGAGGCACCCCACAATCACCGCCTTCGAGAGGAACAGCAGGCTCACGAAGTGTGGCGTGGCTCCGATGGCCATGAGCGTGCCAATCTCGCGCCGCCGCTCCCGCACGTTGGCGATGGTCGAGTTGGCAATACTCGCGCCAGCCATGCCGATGAGGATGACGAGGAACAGCCATGAGAGTCGCTCCATCAGGCGATTGACCGAGACCTGCGTCTGCACGACCTGTGAAATCGTGACGACTTTTGTCCCCGGCAGCATGTCTGCCAGTTGCTGAACCAAGCCTTCGGCGACATCCTCGCAGCAACCCATGATCTCGATGCAGTTCACCACTTCGCCTACCTTGGCGAGCCGTTGCACCGTGTGGAGATGAGCAAATACCCTGCCGTCATCGACGGTGCCCGTCGACGGGAGCACCGCCGACACCACGAGCGTCTCGCCAAGGAGCTTCACTTTGTCGCCCACCTTGTGGCCGGTCGCTTCAGCGATGTCCGCGCCGAGCAGTGCCTCGTGCTGGTAGAGCTCCTGGACCGTACGCTGTGTGGGCGATGACTCTGCACCGCCGTCACCGGGACTGCAACGAGCCTTTTTGCACCCCTTGTGTGGAGAGAACAGGTTCGCGGACTGCCACGCCGCCTTCGCCTGAAACTCCGACTGGGGCAGGATGCCCGTGAGTATGATGCCCCGTTCGTCGAGTCGCGCCGGCACACACAGCTTTGGCGCGAGGCTCTCGACCCCTTCCAGATTCGAGAAAGCCAGTTGCTGAACGAGCTCCTCGGGCATCGTCTGTCCATGCAGATCGGCCGAGTAGTAGTCCTGGAGCGTGACTCCCTGCGGGAGCACGAGTACGTTCGCGCCAAGGGCTTCGAGCTCTCGTGCGACCGCCCTCTCTGAGTAGAACGCCACGTTGCGAATGGCCACCAGCGCTGCCACACCGAGCGTGATTGTGAGCAGCCCGGTGATCATCGCCATCGGCCGCTCGCGAATCTCTTTCCAAACGAGTGTCGTGAAGTTCATCGGGTCACCTTCCCTGGCTTCGTCGCGCCGTTCTTGGACTGCTGATTGTGCTTGCAGTTCTTGTCGTCGCAGCACTTTCCGGCGTCGGCCAACTTGGCTGCCAGATCTTCCTTGGTCGCCGTGGGCGGGAACTTTCCGACCATGATGCCCGGAGGAGCCAGAAAAACTGTGACCGGTTCGTTCTGGTGCGGATCGATCTGCATGCTTGCCAGGAAGCCAGCCTCGGCCGAGTCGCCCATCGTCAGGATCATGACCCGCGTGCGGTCGGCGAAATGCGGGTCGGCGGCCCACGCCTGAATCGCCGCTGGTAGCGGTTGCTCCTGCTGCTCTTGAAGGCAGAGCAAGACCAGTTTGTCTTGCTGGAGTGCCGCCATGCACTCAGCCTTCTTCGGGCTGACGATGCACCCAGCCAACGCCTCCGGCGTGACCCGCTTTTGGAATGCGCCGGTCACGGCCCCGTTGGCCGCGACCGCGATGACCATTGGCATGGGAGCACGCGTCACTTTGAACCGTTCAGCCACCGGCCGCTGGGCCGGATCAGTGACTTGGACGGTCGTCCACGATGTACCCGAGTGCTGATCCGCAGTTGCTTTGACCGTATCCCGGAGGGCAATCGTCGCTGCATCTGCCTCTCGATAGAAAACCAGATACAGAAGCGTGCCATTCTCCGACGCCGCTTGGATGGCCTGCTCCGGGCCACCGACGGGCTCCTCTGCACGCGCTGCGGAGCAGCACACCGTGCCGAGTGCCAAGAGTGCCACTGCGGGCACGGGAAAACGAAATCCTGAGAGTCTCATGTTGGCTCCTTCCTTCATGGTTATTCCTTTGCTGCAGCAGCCTGGTTCCACAACCAAGCGTCTTCACCGCACGTTTTGATCTCTGTCGGTCAGTCTGTGTTGAATTCAGGTTTTGCTCGCGTCTTCATCTTCCTCCGTAGCTGGCGGCTCCTTGCCGTACTTGGCTCGATACTGATCCGCAAAGGTTTCCTTGAGCTCGGGGTTGCATTTGAAGCATTGCGACTTCGCACGGTCATGGTCGGCGCACCAATCTCCGGCCTTCTGGCAGTCGGCAGCGACTTTCGCGCTGCACATTGAACACACCGCCTCGGGGATGCCGTGCTCGTCGCACCACCAGCCAGAGTGTTTTGACTTCGCGTCTTTCGCATCAGGAGAGCCATGATCGTCGCCGGCTTGCATGGGCGGCTTTGCCGCCGGACCCGATGGCGGCGGCGACTGGCCGCACCCCATTGTGAAAGAAACCAAGACGGCAAGGATGGCCGGTGACAAGTGCGAGGCCTTCATCATTCAATTCTCCAGGGGGGGAAGTTCACGAAACGCCGACGGTGCCGCCGCGGCAACGACCAATGGTTCACTCGAATGGCTGGGTTCACTTCGCTCGAACGTAGCTGCAAACACCATGTAGAGGACGCGCAGGACCAGCAGAGTCATGATGAAGGCGCCGATGACTCCGCCGATCACGACGGTCGCCAAGGGGCGTTGCACCTCGGCGCCGACGCCGGTGCTCATCGCCATCGGTAGAAAACCAAGCGCGGCCACGAGCGAGGTCATCAGAACCGGGCGTAGCCGCGTCACGGCGGCATTCGTGACCGCATCATCGAGTGATTGCCCCGCGTGCCGGAGCTGTCGGATATACGACACGAGGATCATGTCGTCGAGCACGGCGAGGCCGGACATGGCGATAAAGCCTATGGCTGCCGACACCGAGAATGGCATTTCCCTGAGCCAAAGGGCGAAGATTCCGCCGACCCAGGCAAACGGTATACCCGTAAAGACCCGCAGGCTATCGACGACGTTGTGATAGGTCATGTACAGCAAGGCAAAGACCAGGCCGAGCGCCAGCGGCACGACGATCATGAGGCGAGCCTGGGCCCGCTCGAGGTTCTCGAATTGCCCGCCGTACTCGACGCGGTAGCGGGCCGATGGGAGCGAGACCGACTCGGCGATCTTCTGTTGGGCCTCGGCCACAAAACTCCCCAAGTCCCGGCCGCGGACATTGGCCGTGATCGTGATCCGTCGCTGCCCCCATTCTCGCGTGATCGTGGAAGGCCCTTCGACAATGTCGATCGATGCCACGCGGGAAAGTGGGATGCGTTCACCGACTGGCGTGGAAATCAACATCGATCCGATGGCCGCCGGGCTCTCGCGGAACTCTTCCGGCAGCCGCACAATGAGCGGGAACCGGATCTGCCCTTCGACGATCTCCCCGACAGCCTTGCTACCGATCGACTCCACGAGGTCCAGTACGTCGCGCGCGGAGACGCCGTAGCGGGCAATCTGATCCTGCTTCACCTTGATTTGGAGCATCGGCTGGCCGGTGACCTGTTCCACCGCAACGTCAGCGGCTCCATCAATCGCATTCAAGACCCGTTCGATCTCCTGCCCCTTGCTCACGAGCACGTCGAAGTCGTCGCCAAACAGTTTGACGCCAAGATCGGCGCGGACACCGGACACCATCTCGTTGATGCGCATCTCGATGGGCTGCGAGTAGGCAAGTCGCTGGCCGAGCATGTCGCGAAGAGTTTTGTCGAGCAAAACCGTGAGCTCGGCCTGCGTGGCCGCCTTCTTCCACTCCGAACGGGGTTTGAGCGTGATGAACGTATCGGTGAGCTCAACGCCCATGGGGTCGGTGGCAATTTCGGCGGTGCCGATCCGGCTCCAGACGTTCTCCACTTCGTCCGGAAACGTTGCGAGAATCACCTTCTCCATTTCCGTGTTGTAGCGGATCGATTCGCCGAGATCGGTACCTGCCAGCCGCACGACACCGATGGCAATGGCTCCTTCCGACAGCCGCGGCACGAACTCGGAGCCAAGATTCGGAGCAATGAGACCGAACGCCACGATCATGACGCTCGCGGCGAACGCCAAGACACCCGCGCGGTGGTGCATGGCGAACTGGAGGATCGGGTAATGGATCGCATGGGCAAGCCGCATGAGAAACGGCTCCCGCTCCTCGATCCGCTTCGGCAGAAAATAGCTGGCCAGAACCGGCATCAGCGTGAGCGACAAAACCATAGACCCGAGCAAGGCAAAAATCACCGTCAGCGCCATCGGGCGAAACATCTTGCCTTCGATCCCTTCGAGCGCGAGGATCGGGAGGTAGACGATCATGATGATGAGCTCGCCGAACATCGTCGGCTTGCGAACCTCGACGGCCGCGTCGCGGATGATATCGAGCCTACTTTTGCCACTGTTGGAATCGTGGGCCAGGTGCCGCACGCAGTTTTCCACCATGACCACCGAGCTATCCACGACCATGCCGAAGTCGATGGCTCCCAGGCTCAACAGGCTTGCGGCAATCCCGAAGCGATACATCCCCATGAAGGCAAAGAGCATCGACAGGGGAATCGCGACGGCAACGATGAGTGCCGCCCGCACGTTGCCCAAGAATACGAAGAGCACAGCGACGACGAGGAGCCCTCCCTCGAAGAGGTTGCGCCGCACGGTGTCGATTACATAGTCGACGAGCTGCGTGCGGTCATACACCGGCTTGATCTGGACATTGGCCGGGAGGCTGGGCTCCAGCGATCGGAGCTTGTCTTTCAAGGCCCAGGTGACTTCGTGGCTATTTTCACCCATGAGCATGAAGCCGAGGCCGAGCACGACTTCGCCCTGGCCGTTGGCGGTGACGGCGCCGCGGCGGATCTCATGGCCGATGATGACCTCGCCGACATCCGCGACCCGAATCGGCACGCCGTCTTTGGCCGTGACAACGATCTGCCGCACTTGGTCAATGGTGGTCGTGCGACCCAGCCCTTGAACGAGGAGCATCCCGCTCGGCTGGCTGATGTTGCCGCCGCCGACGTTGAAGTTGTTGTTTTGAAGGGCCTGCACCGCTTCGTCGAACGTGACGCCGTGCTTGATGAGTCGATCGGGATCGAGCCTGACCTGATACTGCTTGACGTATCCGCCCCAGCTATTGATCTCCGCGGTGCCGGGAACGGTCCGCATCGGCGGCTTGATGACCCAGTCGTGGATCGTGCGCAGTTCTGTCACGTCGGTCACCTGCCCGGTGACGAGGTAGTGAAACACTTCGCCGAGGCCGGTGGCGACCGGTCCCATCTGGGGCCGCGCGATGCCGTCTGGCACTTCGACCGAACCGAGCCGCTCATTGATGAGCTGGCGGGCGAAGTAGATGTCGACGCCGTCCTCGAAGATGACTACGACCTGCGACAGCCCGAACTTGGAGATAGACCGCAATTCCTGCAAGCCGGTCAATCCACTAATCGCTTGCTCGATCGGAAACGTGATCTGGCGCTCGACCTCCTCGGGGCTCAAGGCGGGTGCCGTCGTGTTGATTTGCACCTGGATCGGCGTGGTATCCGGGAAGGCATCGATGTCGAGGTGCTGGAGTGAGTACGCACCTGCGGCGGCAGCGGCCAGCACACCCAGGATGACGAGCACCCGGTTGTGCAGGGAGAAGTCGATGATGCGATTCAGGAAGTCCATGGAATCATGCTTGTTCGGGGAGCCTTATTCGTGACAGCCACAGCCTGCGCCGAGGTTGCTGCGGAGAAGCTGCGCGAGGAGCACATTACTCCCCTTGGCCGCGATGACTTCTCCTGGCAGGACGCCGGCCAAGAGCTCGACGTATGGGCCATCACTCGCGCCGAGTCGTACTTGCCGCACGTGAAAAAACTTGGGCGAGCTTTCGCTGAAGAAGTTTTTGTCGCGCACGAAGATGAAGGATGCGTCGGGCGTCGATTGCACGGCCTCGCGAGGTACGACGATGGCCCGAGCCTCTTCTCGAAGAATGATCAGTCCAGTGCCAAAGGTGTTGTCGCGCAGCGACCCGTCCGTATTAGCGATCCGCACCCGCACCTGAAGCGTGCGGGTCTGAGGATCTACGGCGGGACTGATCCAGTCGAGGTGCCCGGTGACGTGGCGATTGCCGTTGTCGGTTTCAAACCGCACGGGCAGGCCAAGGCGAATGTCCGCGGCATCCTCTTGCCGCACGTTGAGAATGAGCCACATCCGAGTGGGATCGCTCACGGTGAAGAGCAATGTCGAACTGTCCACGACCTCGCCGGCGACCACTTCCGTGGCGATTAACGTGCCATCGAAAGGCGCACGGATTGGAATCAGGTTCGCCGTGTGGGTGCTGGCAGGAAGAGAGGCGGTGATCGACGGAGGAATGCCCAAGAATCGCAGATCGTCTGCGATTGCTTCGGGTTTTTTGTTCTCCAGCCCCTCGGGGACCGTGAAGCCCAGGTTGGCAAGGGCCTGGCGCGCGGAGATGAGTGCGACCTCGGCCTCTTGGAGGGCCGACTCAGCCTCGATGACGGTCTTTTGCGGCACCACGCCGCCGCTCCCAAGCGACCTGAGTCGTTCGACCGTGGTTGCCCGAAGCTGTTTCAGAACGGTGGCTTGCAGGAACTGAGACTTAGCCTGCCCGACCTGAGACGCATCCACGAGGGCAAGTATTTCACCGGTCGATACTTGATCACCAATCGTCTTGAAGACGGCCGCGATCGTTCCGGAAGCGCGTGCAGACAGATGAGCAACGCGGGTGGGATCGAAGAGCAGTTCTCCATTGGCGGAGACCGCCTCCCTCATCGGTCGCTGCTGCACGACATCGACATCGACACCCGCCTTCGCCATGCTTTCGGCACTGGCAAACTGCACGCGATTGGTGTGCATCGTGTTTCGGCTGTTGTTCTCGGGGCGAGATCTCAGGCCGATGGCTGCCACGGTGTCGTAGGCGGGGAGCCGCAACTTGCCCGTGGACTGGGCGAGCTCTGGATGGTGGATCACGCATTCAGCGACGCCGTGCTCTTTGCAAAAGCCGAAAGGCTTTGGCTTGGGCACGAGATCCTTTTGGCATTCAATGCACGCAGACTCGGGCACAAGATGCTCATCACACCAATCATCAGCCTCGACCGCCTCTACCCCGGTCAGCTCGCTGATTTTCGGAAGCTTCCAGCCTGTGTGGTGGCCCAGGTACATGACTCCGCCAAGCAGCGAGAAGACGATGATGTTTGGCAAGGCGTGGAACCCGGGCATCCACCGGCGGTGGCCGGCACCACTGCTGGTCGGCACATCGTCGTGGCCAGGCAAAGGCAACGGAGGCGGAGGCGGTGGCAAAGTGACATGCGCGCTCATGGTGTTTTCCAATGCATCAGGGGAGGCCGTTGACCGTCATGACCTACCGCAGGCGATCGGCCCTGCGGCAAAATGCTCGTCCGGCTCGTGCGTGGCCGGAAGGGCGAGGTGGTCGCGATTGACCACCGGGTTCGGCAAGAAAGCCGAAGAAGAAGCTGCGCTAGCAGCGAATGACGATCGTCGAAATGACCGTCAGTGCAAAGTCAATAGGCGGGGACTCACCCAGCCGGCGCTGCCCTGCGCGAATCTGGGGAAGAGCGACGATTTCTCGCTCCCGCCCAACCACAGGGGCAAGGCAAAACACATGGAAATCGAGAACTGCTATGCCACCCTGCCGACTGCTGACGGTCGGTTGATCGTTTGCCACGGCCAGTGGGATGTGAGTGCAGTCGCAAGCATCGTCCAGGACGCCAGCGAACGCCGGGAACTGCGAAACTGGAACCTCGTGACCGTCGCAACAAGTCACTGCCAGGCCGTCCTCATGGTCATGGTCCGACCCATGCGCGGCACAATCCAACTCCGTGCAAGCAACGCTGTCGGCCGATGCGTCAGGGGCGTGGCAGCAGGTACAGGACTCAGGACCAGCGTCCACACAGCACGTCGAGCCGTCAGCACGAACGCAGAGATAGACCGCATCACCGCTCACGGAGAGCAGTTGCGTTGCCATCAGCGTCAGTGTGAGGATCGCCCGCGCCATGAATATCTCGTATGCACAAACTCGCCTTATGAGGCGTCATCGCTCATCATGGTATCGGACCAGTTCGGGGCCGGCAATGACGAAAAGCTGTCGTTACGTGATTCGCGGGCCGGGCTCTTACCTGGCTTCCCTCGGCCGCGCACGTTCTGCCCCAAGTTGATCGCCAGTTCGGTGGGCGAAAATCAGCCCGAGGGCTGATCAGGCTCCTCGATCACGGCAATCACCTCGTTGAGCGTCTCCAACGTCTCTGCGCCAACGATCGTGATGAAGCGACCGTCGCCTTTCCAGGCAGCGCACAGGCCATCCCCGCACTGGACGAGCTTGACGGTGTGACCACAGCAGATGGCGTTGATCGAAGGTTTCGTTGCGAACCAAGCAGACTCTTCGTCGACATGCTCGAACAACGCCAGGCTTGATCGACCCTCCGACGTGTAGAGCGTCTGCACGCACTTGCAGCAGGGCATGTCGAACACTCGCGTCGAGGCACGTCGGAGGCCCCCGGGAAGCTCCTCTGGCGCAACGGAGCGGTAGTTCACTAGCGAAACCAAGGAGTGCGGTTCGACCAGGCGACTCGCGTACTGATTCTGGAGCGTCTGTTGGGCCTCGACCGGATCGCGACGAAAGGTGTCTACAAACCGAGCGAGGTTGGCATCCATCTGCTGATGGTGACTGTCGACGTGGGGCGACCACTGCCAGAACACCACAACGAACACGGTTACCGAAGCCGCCAACGCCGTTCCCCAAACCAACCGGCGAATGTGTATTGGCCGCGTGCCGAGCCGCCAAACGCGGACTGGCCGCAGAGTTAGGGGCTGTGCCCCATCGAGCTGGGATGCGATGGCGCCCCAGAGATCGGGGGGCGGCGATTCGCGAAGCGCGACGGCCATGTGCGAAATCGCGGCAAGGCGTTTCGTTTCGGCGCGGCACGCCTCGCATGCGTCAACATGCCGGCGCACGTCATCGAGGTGTTCTGGCAGCAATTCGCCGTCATGAAACGCGGAGAGCAGCGGTCGGATAGTGTCGCAGTTCATGATCAGCCATCCCATCCCATGCGCCGAAGCTCGATCTGCAATTGCTGCCGCGCGCGACTAAGTCGCGACGCCACAGTCCCGCAAGCAATCTGAAGCACCTCCGCAATACGTGCGTACGACAAATCCTCGACTTCTCGCAAGAGAAACACACACCGCAAATCCGGATCAATCCGAGCGAGGGCTGATTCCAACAACTCCTTGTCATGCAGGGCAATCGCAGGGCTTTGGCGGTGGTCCGACGGGTCGAACGCCAGCGCCTGCACCGGCCGGCGCCGTGCCCGACGAATCCACTGCAAACACTCGTTCATCGTCACCCGATACAACCACGTCATAAAGCCCGACCGGCCAGCGAATCCATCGAGGTTCTGGAAAATCCGTAAGAAAACCTGTTGAGTGATATCGGACGCGTCTTGGCGACCAACCATTCGGACAGTCACGCGATAAACAGGGTCGCGACACCGCTCGAACAACTCCCTCTGCATCTCCCGATCCCCCGCCTGACTCGCTGCGACGACGGCAATGAGGTCCGCAGGCTCGGCAGGATCAGTCGGAAGATGTTCAGGAACGTTCATTAAGGTTAGATGACCGATGGCGAGCGTTTCTTCCCATGGCATTTCGGTGAGATCAGGCAGAGGGGACTTGCGACGGGCAGGGCGTTGGGGGGCCTTTGGCCCCCCAACGCTACCCTCGTAACTCCAGCTTGTGGAAAAGCTGTTAGCGAGATGCCGGGCAATCTCCGCTCGGAACCCCGTCGACACAGCATTCGCAGGTGCAGGCAGCGCACTCGCACGTGCCGGTCTCGCAACATCCGCAACAGTCGCACTCAGGACAACCTGCGCTCTTGGACTCAAACGCGCAGGGCACCGTCGAGGCGAGCCCGAGGGATACCCACAAAATCAGTGCATTCATCGGAAAGTCTCCATCGTGAAAGGAATTGAAACCATTGAGCCACGCCACACGGCATGGTCTCACTCGAGCAAAAATCGCCCCTCGCACAAACGTGCCAGAAAGGGACCAGCCCGGCGCTTCAATTCCGCCAGACGCCGTACAAGATCCGCACGGGTCGAGAGATTGGGGGTCTGATCCCACCGTCTGAGGCGATCTGGATCGGAGTCAAATCGTCTTCAAAGGCACGCTGAATGATCCCCACGGCGCCGCACGCCGAACGATCGAGGTCGAGAGTAAGTCGGTCTAACGGCGCTAGCGCCGGATCATGGCGAGCCAGGAGCCCACACTGGCAAGGCGCGGTCTGCCGCGACTCGCGGTCGTTCGACGCACAGTTCGGGCATTTGGTCGCAGCTTCATCAACAGTCTGAAGCAGTCCTTTGCAACAACTGCCTGGCCCCTCCTGGCCACAGCAGCGGGCCACGCACGCGGAAGCACAAGTTGCAGGCAGAAGCTGCCCGAACAGCGCCAGGATAAGGCACGCTTGCCATACGCGGGACGAGGGTGGAAATAAAGTCACCGTGCCGAGCTCCTCCGTGATGAAGCTATAGCAACCCATGCAGGTCCATGCAAGGCCCGAGGTGTTGACTTGAAGCGGGTCGGGAAATTTATGGGAAGAATTCGCCGTGCGGCGGCATCCAATAGGGCAGTCCCCTGAGATGCAGGCAGGTTTCGCGTTGAGCCACGCCAGCATTCTCTGCGAACACGTTCGCTTCCCCCAAGAATGAGTTTGTCATCATGAAACACCTTGTAACCCGCTTTGTTCTTGGCGCCCTTTTGGTCGCCTTTGCAGCCACGATGAGCTTTGCCCAGAGCGGTGCCGACGCGAAAGCTCGTGGCCGCTATGACTTCTACGGCAAGTCTTCCAGCCGCTCCATGCGAAGTGCCCGCGAGTATTCCCGCGACTATCGTCAGCATGTCCAGGCGTCGCCGAAGGCAGCGGTGGATGCGGCAATCGCTAAGGATGCCGCCGACTCCGTTGGCATGTGCATCGACAAGGCAAAGAAGGATGTCGAGGCCATGCGTGTTGAGGCTGCGGGCGACAAGGAGACGCTGGCATCACTCGACCTCGTTGCCGAGAAGCTTGCCGAGGCAGCGAAGCATCACAAGAAGATGCACGAACTATGTTGCAAGGAGAATGTCGACGGCGAGGGCTCGATGGCCTGCTGCAAAGACATCGACAAGGCGCTCGAAGCAGCCGGTGCAGAGCACGAGAAGCTCATGAAGCGACTCGGCGTGGCGACGGCTCCGGTCGAGAAGAAGTGAATCAGGCTCGGGCGCATGGTCATGGCGGCTCAGCCGCACACCGTGTCCGGGACGTGATCCGTTTCTCGGGAACGTGGCCACTGAACGGGCGGTGTGCGGCTCTTGCCGTGCGGTTGTCTTGATTGGGTCCGAGGGTAGGCAGTGTCTCCTGGGAGGGTGTGTGGTCATGAGAAATGTGTCAGGTTCAGCGACTGCGATCGCGCTGACGGCGGTTCTCGTCGTTGCTACGTCAGGGTGTGGTCAGTCGCCGCCACCCCCTGGCGCTGTGGGAACGTCGCCTGGTACCGCGGCTCCACCAGCACCTTTATCCGGTGCAGCGCCCGCGCCTGGCCTCCAGGAAGACCACGCTCACAAACCAGGGATGAATGGCGGGATCATCGTGCCGATCGGTCGCGACAGCTATCACGCCGAGGCCGTGTTCGACAGCCAGGGCGATCTGTCGATCTACATGCTCGGCCAAGACGAGAGCCGGGTTCAGGAAGTCGAGCAACAAAAGCTAACCGCGTACGTGAAGGCGGTCGGCGGTCCGGATGCCCAGTCGTTTTCCGTGGAGCCGGCGCCCCAGGACGGAGATTCCGGCGGCAAAACGTCGCGATTCAAAGGCACGCTCCCGGTCGCTCTACGAGGCCAGGCCGTCGAGGTCACGATTCCAAACATCCGGATCAACGGCGAGCGATTCCGAGTCGGATTTCCGTCCGTGTTGCCTGGCAGCCACGAAGGTGAAGGCATGCCTGCGGTGATGGCAGACGATGAGGCCCGAGCATTGTATTTGACGCCTGGGGGGATCTACACGGAAGCCGACATTGCAGCGAATGGCAACCAGACTGGGAATCAGAAGTTTCGCGGATTTGTTCCGAAGCACGACTTGAAGCCGAAGGTCGGTGACAAGATTTGCCCGATCACGCTCACCAAAGCGAACCCGCAGTGCTCCTGGATCGTGGGCGGCAAGACGTACGAGTTTTGCTGTCCGCCGTGTGTCGAAGAGTTCGTGAAGCTCGCCAAGGAACAGCCGGAAGAGGTCAAGGAACCGGCTGATTACGTCAAGCGGTAAGTGTCGCGTTCGGTCCCTTTTTCTCGAGGAGTTTGGACATGATCCTGAAATCATTGGTTGTCGCGATCGTGGTTGGCTTGGCAGCAGGCGGCTCAGTCTTTGCCGCCGATGCGACCGAAACGGTCACGACGATCACCATCGAAGGCATGCACTGCGTGAGCTGCGCCAAGAAGCTGACCAAGAAGTTTCAGGCTGTGCCGAACGTAGGAACGGTCGAGGTGAGTGCGGAGACGGGACTCGCAACGATCAGTCCGAAGGCAGACGAAGTGCCTTCGGCGAAGTTGTTGTGGGAGGCCGTGGAGAAGGCCGGCTACAAGCCTGTGAAGCTGGTTGGTCCCGGTGGCACGTTCGACAAAGCGCCGCAGGAGTAGCCGTCCTCGCTACCGACACAGGTGATGGATGAATCGTCTCTTAGCTCCGTGCATCGTCGTAGCCCTGGTGGCTTTCGCCACGTGGCAGGCAGTCGGGCATGAAGGCCACGCCCCGCTGCCCAGCAAGGGCGCGTTGGTCGATGTCGCGAACGGGACGATCGTCTTGAGCAGGGAGGCGCACGATGCCTTGCGAGTGGAGACGGCGGAGGTCGCTTCGCAAAACCTGACGACCAAGTCGCTTGCGTACGCGGAGTTGGTTCCCCCGTGGGGAAGTCACGCATTTGCCGCGAGCGGCGTCAGTGGGCGAGTGTCGGCCGTCTTTGTGAAGCCGGGAGACAAGGTTCTTGCCGGTCAAAAGCTGGCCGAGATCGAAAGCCTTGCTCTCGGGACGATCCAGTCGGAGTTGTTGGCGGCCCAGGCCGAGCACGACTTGGCTGAGAGGTTGTTTGCAAACGCCAAAGTTCTTGCGGAGCAGCAGGCCGTTGCAATGCGGTCCATGCGTGAGGCACGGGCCCGTGACGAGCAGGGGCGCGGGGGCGTTGCGGTGGCCGTCAGCAAGCTGCGGGCTCTTGGCGTCAGCGATGAAGACCTCCGGCGGCTCCTTGAAAAGCGACAAGATGGTTTGCTCGAACGCCTGCCTATAACCAGTCCCATCGCCGGTACGGTCATCCACGTCGACATCACCGTCGGCAATCCAGTGATCGCCAACACGCACTTGTTCGAGGTCGTCGACTTTTCCACGATGTGGGTCAAGATCGGCGTCCTTGAACGGAACATCTTGGCAACGAAGGTCGGTCAGCCGGTCGAGTTGACGTTGTCTGCATACCCGCAGGTAGCGGTTCCGACAGCCGTGAGCGTGAAGGGGCTCTGGCTTGATCCACGCACGCACGTGGGAACCATGTGGGGCGAGATCCAAAACCCATCGTCGGCGCAGCCGCGGTACTTGCCCGGTATGAATGGCGAAGCTCGGATTCTCAAGTCGAGCGACCAGCCGGTCCTGGCGGTTCCTGCCGCGGCGCTCGTCAACAATGGCGTCGGGCGTTCCGTCATCGTCGAAGAGGCTGCTACCGCGAAGGTGTTCGAGTACCGCAAGCGGGATGTCGTCGTGCTTGGTGAAAGCGACGGTGTCGTGGCGATCAAAGAGGGAGATGTATACCCCGGTGATCGCGTCGTGACGAAAGGCAGTCACGAGCTTGGTGCGTTCTTCATCAGCGGGGTGCTCCGCCTGAGCCCGGCCGGGGAGGCCGACTTCGGGTTGGATGTCGCCCCCGCACAGTTGCAGACGATTGACGATGTTGTGGAGCTCGACGGCGCGGTCGAGGTGCCTCCTGAGGGCCGAGTGGATGTGACTTCGAGGTTGGAAGGTCGGTTGGCTCGTATCCACGTCGACCGTGGCCAACGGGTGACCGCGGGCGAAGTGCTTGCCGAGGTTTCGAGCCTGGATTTTCAGGCGTTGCAACTGGAGTTGATCCAGATGGCATCGCAAACGCGGCTATCTCACGAGACCTTGGGGTTACTGCAAAGTCTCGACGCCACTCATAGCGTGGCCGGGCGGCAGGTGTGGGAGGTCCAGGCCGCGTATCAACGAGCGCGCGGGCAACTCGAGTCGGCACGATGGAAGCTCGGGAATCTCGGTCTCTCTGCTGTCGAGATCGACCGCATTGCCGCAGAGGGAACCGTGATGGATGTTCTGCCGATCCGGGCACCGATCGCCGGCACGGTCGTTCGTTTTGACAAAGCCCTCGGTCAGGTGGTCGGCGCCGACGAATCGCTTCTCGAGATTCACGATCTTCGTCGCGTGTGGGTGAAGGGATTTCTTACGGAGCGCGACTTTGCGACCCTCCGTTCCGGTGACGGTAACCGTCGGGCTCGGGTTCGTTTCAGCGCTTCTCCGGATGTCGTGGCCAACGGAACGATCAGGCAGAGTGGTGGTGTCTTGGGGGCGGTCGATCGAACGGTTCCGCTCTGGGTGGAGCTCGATGCGGCTGCCGATTTGGAGCTTCAGCAAAACATGCTCGCCAGAGTCACCGTCGTTCGCGGGGCTGGAAAGCCGACGCTGGCGGTGCCACGGTCGGCGATCGTGCGGCAGCAAGGGCGTGCGTACGTGTTCGTCCGCGGAGTGGACGGCGTTTATGAGCGACGCGCGATCGAGACGGGTCGGGCCGACGACCTGCATGTGGAGGTGTTCTCGGGGCTCGCAGAAGATGAGCCGATTGTCGTTCGCGGAGCTGCCGGACTTCAGACTGCCTTTGCGTCGGTTCGTTGAGAGAGCGCCGACATGCTGACTTCCATCGTCGCGTTCTCCCTGAAAAACCGGATGGTTGTCCTCATTGCTGGCCTGGGCGTCCTCCTCTTCGGAGGCTACCGCCTGGCCCAGATGCCCGTGGATGTGTTTCCTGATCTCAATCGGCCCACGGTCACGGTGATGACCGAGGCGCCAGGGCTCGCCCCCGAGGAAGTCGAGACACTTGTCACCCGACCACTCGAATACCTTCTCAACGGCGCGACCGGTGTGCAACGCGTCCGATCTGCCTCCGGCATTGGCCTGTCGATCGTGTGGGTCGAGTTTGAATGGGGTACCGACATCTATCGCGACCGGCAGATCGTTGCCGAGAAACTCCAGCTTTCCCGTGAGCGACTCCCTCGGGACACCAATCCGGTCATGGCACCGATCTCTTCGATCATGGGAGAGATCATGCTCTTGGGATTGCGGTCAATCTCCGAGTCATCGACCGCCGACGAAGCGGTCAAGCAGGGGCTCGAGCTCCGTACGTTCGCGGAGTTCACGCTCCGCAATCGGCTGCTGGCGGTCGAAGGGGTCTCGCAAGTGACTGTCATGGGGGGCGTGCTGAAGCAGTTTCAGATCATCACGTCACCGGCCCGTCTTGTCGCGCAGGACGTAACGTTGCAGGATCTCGTGGCGGCCGCCGAGAAGGCGAATGTCATCACTGGCGGCGGAATCCTCGAGCGACCCAACAAAGAGTCCCTCATTCGGATCAGCGGCCAGTCACTCACGCTCGAGGAGGTTGCCGCAACGGCAATCGTCTGGCGAGAACCGCGTCCGGTATTGATTCGGGACGTCGCAGACGTTCGGTTCGGCGGCCCGATCAAGCGAGGTGACGGCGCCGTGCGCGTGCGTGAAGGTCCCGATGTCACTGGCGGCCCCGCGGTGATCCTCGCCATCCAAAAACAGCCTCATGCCGACACGCTCGTGCTCGACGGCAAGGTCGAGAAGGTTCTCGATCAGATCGAGCATGAGCTCCCGCCAGGTGTGGTCATCGAGCGGCGCATGTTCAGGCAGGCGGAGTTCATCCAGGCTGCCGTCGACAACGTGGCCGAGGCGATTCGCGACGGGGCCATTTGGGTCGTCGTCGTGCTGTTCCTGTTCATGTGGAACTTTCGTACGAGCATCAGTTCGCTCACTGCCATGCCGCTTTCCATTCTGATGACCGTTCTGGTGTTTCATTATTTCGGCATTTCGATCAACACGATGACGCTCGGCGGCATTGCGGTGGCGATCGGCGATTTGGTCGACGATTCGATCGTCGACATTGAGAACATCTACCGCCGCCTCAAGGAGAACCGCCATGCGGCAAGGCCGCAGAATTCTCTGAAGGTCGTCTTTCTCGCGTCGACCGAGGTGCGCAACTCCATCGTCTACGCGACGCTCATCGTCTCGCTTGTCGTCTTTCCGCTCTTTTCGCTCGCGGGGCTGGAAGGGCGCATGTTTGCCCCACTCGGCTTGGCCTACATCATTTCGCTGCTTTGCTCCCTTCTCGTTTCGCTCACGATCACGCCGGTCCTGGGCTATTTCTTGTTACGGAATGCTGGGTTCCTTGACCGTGAGGAAGACTCGTTCTTACTGCGATGGATGAAGCGACTCGACGAGCGCATTCTGCGAGTGACGCTCCGTCACGCGCGGACGGTGTTGGCGGTCGTCGCGGTGTTGGTGGTCTTGTCCGTGGCGAGCATCTCATGGATGGGGGGCGAGTTTCTGCCACCGTTCAACGAAGGCACACTCACCATCAACGTCCAGACCGAGCCGGGAACCAGCTTGGAGGAAAGTAGTCGTATCGCCCAGTTGGCCGAGGCTTTGGTGTTGGAGGTTCCGGAAGTCTTGAGTCTGTCTCGTAGGACCGGACGCGCGGAGCTCGACGAACATGCAGAAGGCGTCAACTCGTCGGAGATCGACGTTCGCTTGCTCGACGAGCAGCGGCCGAAGGAAGGTCTCTGGTATGCCGCACTGCGGCTCGTTCCCGTGGCCCATTTGTGGGGGTACGAGACGATCAGCCGACCTCGCGCCACCGTGATTGCCGATGTCCGCGATAAGATTTCGCATATTCCGTCGGTGAAACTGAATGTTGGCCAGCCAATTTCACACCGGCTGGACCACATCATGTCCGGTGTACGAGCCCAGATTGCCGTGAAGGTATTCGGGCCGGATCTCGCCGAATTACGCGCGGCTGCCCAAGATGTCCAATCACGGCTCTTGCCGATCTCTGGCGTCGTCGACTTGCAGATCGAACCCCAAGTCGAGACTTCACAGATACGCCTGAAGATCGATCACCGCGAAGCCGCTCGCCACGGCCTCGCCCCCGGCGACATCGCCGAGCTTCTCGAGACTGCCTACAAGGGGAGAGTCGTCTCGCAGGTGTTTGATGAGGATCGTTATTTCAGTCTCGTAGTCTGGTACGACGAAGCATCACGGCGCGACCCCGAAACGATCAGTCAGACCATCATCGAGACGCCGTCTGGACGCCGGGTGGCACTCGGGCAAGTCGCGGAGGTGCTCGATGCCACCGGACCGAATACGATCAACCGTGAGAACGTTCAGCGACGGATTGTGGTGGCGTGCAACGTACAGGGGCGTGATCTGGCTGGCGTGATTTCCGACATTCGGGCAGCCCTCGAGCCAGTCGAAGCGAAGCTGCGCACCCTGCCGGGAAGTTATTGGCTCGATTATGGCGGGCAGTTCGAGGCGCAGCAGGAAGCCAACGTGCGGCTCTTGGTGTTCGGGGCTGTTTCCGTGGTGGGGGTGTTCTTGTTGCTGTGCAAGGCCCTGGAGTCGTGGCGTGGGGCTCTCCAAGTGCTCGTCAATATTCCTCTCGCGGCGATGGGTTCCGTGATCGCTCTCCTGATTGCCAATCAGCCGACGAGCGAAGCGCTGGCGGCGGCCGCCTGGTGGGAATGGCCGCGGGTATGGATCGAGGCCACCAATCTTTCGGTCGCCCACTGGGTCGGGTTCATCACGCTGATCGGCATCGTCAGCCGCAACGGCATCATGATGATCTCCCACTACATCCACTTGATGAAGTACGAAGGCGAGCCGTTCGGCGAAGAGATGGTCATTCGCGGCAGCCTCGAACGACTCGCTCCCGTGATGATGACGGCATTCACATCCTTTATCGGATTGCTGCCGTTGCTCTTTGGGGCCGGGCAGGCCGGCAAAGAGATTCTCTATCCGCTGACCGTCGTGGTGTTCGGTGGCATGCTGTGCTCGACGATCCTGGACCAGATCGTCACGCCCGCGCTGTTTTTTGCCTATGGTCGGAACGTGTACGACCAGCGGTCGCAAGGCATCGGCGAAGACGAGGTTCACAAGCTCGCTCAGGAATGGTTTCCGGACTGACTGACCTTGGGCCGATGATGCCTTTGGCTTTTTGAATCCGCGCACGTGTATTGAGCGAGCTGCGCTCGCCGCGTCCCGTGTCAAGAAATGACGATCCCGAAGTCCACGGCATTGCTCTGAAGGCTGACGAAAGCCGCGAGTTTGTGGACGGACATCCTTGTCTATCAAGCAGTGCCTCGATTCGCGTCGAAAACGAGATAAGGAAGGTCTTGTTGTGAAGCGAATTCTGAACATCGTCGTGGCTCTGGCTTGGTCAGCTCATTTCATAATGGGTTGGTGCCCGCATGCCGGACACGCCGGTGAGAATGCTTCTGACTCGCCAATCGCCTCGGCCTGCGGGTGTTGCTGCGGGGTGGTTTCAGCGATATCTACTACAGTGCCCGCCGATCGTGGGCATCAGATTGAGGGTCGAGCTGTCGTCATTGAGTCTGCCGATGGTTGTTCGTGTGAGCGATGCAGGTGTGTCGCCATCCTCCCTGATCTTCTGCCTGCCTGGTCGGCATCGGTGGCCTGTGACATCCATGTAACCCTCACAGTCGCTATGTTCAAGGATGCCCAGGTCCGTGGGTCGAGTGGCCAGTGGGCCTCGGCTGGCGACTGCCGCGAAAGGTGGCGGGCCTGTCCGCTCTTTGAGCGCCTTTTGATCTGAAGCGCACTCGCGACCTTCGTGACCGGTACGCCTGAAAGGCGATTCCTCCGGCCACCGGGCTTTCATTTCAGCCCGCCGGTTGTCGAGGTCGCCCTTGGGCCGCTCGTCACGTGGCAAAGTGATTGCCCGAGTGTTGCTCTCGGCAAGCGTGACTCTGCCCATGTGTAGGCGACCGTTTGCGATCGATCGCTATAGGTGTTCTCTGGACGTGGTCATGGTGTTCCATCGACCGTACAAGGTATTGATAAGTCTGTGTGGGGATTGAATTCATGAACAACACAACTGCGACGAGGCGTGTGGCCAGCGTCATAGCAGCGGTCTCGCTGTGGGCTGGCTTAGGAAGCGCCGTACAAGCTCAGGTACAACTTGCCGACGACTTGATCGTCATCGCTGGGCAAAACGCCCAACAGCAGGATCGCACGGGGGCGCCGCCATCACCTGGTGCCTCGCACAATCGGATGGGCGATCCGCCAGGAACAGGCGGGTCATCAATCAAACCGTTGCCAGGGCTCCCGGCCCGAGTGGCCATGCGGCGTGACGTTTTGGCAGCCGCCGCCGATCCGATTCCGCGAGTGTCGGCGGATGGTGGCACGGAGGTGCTCGATATTCCACTTCGTCAGGCGCCGGCAGCTCTCCCGCCAGGAGCGTCGCTCGAGCTTCCGGAGATTCGCGACGAGGGGCCGTCGAACGGGCTTACGCTCGAGAGCGCCATCGCCGCTCTCATTGACGGTTCGCCCGCCCTACGTACGAAGTTTCAAGAAATTCCGAAGGCAACCGCGGATGTGCTCACAGCCGGCCTGCGTGCCAATCCTCTCGTCTTTGCCAGTGTCGATGATGTGCCGTACGGTGAGTACTCGCCTGCACGCCCCGGGGAGACGGGTTACGGCCTGACAGTCATTCAGCCTGTCGACATCAACCAAAAGCGAGCGTATCGCGTGATTGCTGCGGAGCGGGCCAGGAGTGTCACCCAGGCGCAGTATCAGGACGCCGTCCGAACTCAGATCGACGAGCTTTACACTCGCTATATCGATGTCGTGGCGGCCAGGGAAGCCGCTCGTTATGTAGACGCCAGCGTGGCGGGATTGCGTGAGGCTCGTGAAGCCGTCGACCGGCTTGTGCGAATGCACGAGCTTTCTGCGCTCGAGCTCCATCGAATTGACATTCAGATTGAAGTCGCCGAGCTTGCCCGTGAGGAAGCAGCGATCGCACTCGACAGCGCCAAGCGAGCACTTGCTCTCCTTCTTGGTTGGCCTCCGCCAGATGTGCATCCTTTCGACATTCGAGCGACGGTGTCGTCGGCGCTCGAGGGCCTGCCTCATCCTGAGGAGGCCATTGCACTCGCCCAGGAAAGTCGTCCGGACTTGCGGGCCTACCACCTCGGCCTAGCGAGAGCGAGCGCCGAGGTCGCCCTTGCCACCAAGGAACGATACCCAGACGTTTTTGTGCTCTATACGCCCTGGGGATTGACCGACAACACGCCGACTGGCGGGCAAGATGCGTCGTCTTGGGGCCTCAGCGGGATGGCGAGCGTCCCGCTTTTCAATCGCAATCAGGGCAACATTCGTCGTGCCGAGCTGAGCTCGCACCAGGCACGCATCGAGTTGCAGCAGGTGCGCGATCGTGTTGAGGCTGAAGTGCGCCAAGCGATGCAGGCGGTGCGAACATCAGCGGCCAGAGTGCAGCGTCTCGAGAAGACGATTCTCCCGGCGAGCCAAGTTGTGCGAGAGCAGGTGCTCGCCCAACTCAAGGCAGGCCAGATCGACGCGCTCGTATACCTCCAAGCCCGGCGAGACTATGTGGATATCGTGCGTCAATATCGGGATGCGCTTATCCAGTTGCGGCGGGATACCCTACATGTGAATACCGTTGTCGGAATGCGGCTCGTGCCGTGATGACGGCTGCGGCGTCCCAGCGCCCAAGGTGACGGCGAACCCGTGGGTGGCCGCGTTCCGGTCAGTCGCCGTGCAGGAATCGGGACCTGCTGACAAGACGAACGCTCGCCAGCAAGAACAAACGTCTCCTCCCCCTCCATCCTCAATTCCGAGCCAAAAGCGGCCAAGGAATTTCCCACGCGAGCCTACTCGTGTTCGCCGTCGACATGGGCTTCGCCTGCCCCCTCCCGAGTTCTTGTAGAAGTTCTGACCTCGTTGGCTTGATGAAAATGGGGATAGCGACCCGGGCTAAATGGCCTAACGATGGCGTCTGGCCGGCGAACGCCTCTATCCTCGCCACACCTCACGAATTCCTATTCCGCACCCTTCTCTTGAACACTCGTACAGAAAACCAGCCTGCTCAGTAGAATGATCCAGCGATAATTCGATCAGGCCCTGGTCATTGCTCGCAGCCTGATCGAATTACAGAACAGTCTGTACGGCTACAAGGCCCCAATGAGGGTGTCGCATGTCCATCGACCAGGCGCAGGCTTCTTCCGACCAGCAACATGATTGGGCCAGTCGCGACATCGACTTGCTCCTTTCGGGTGGAGGCTTTCGCGCCACGCTCTTCCACCTTGGCGTAATTCGTTTTCTCCTGGAACGCAACCTTCTTGGCCAAGTCCGAAGGGTTTTCTCGGTCTCGGGCGGGAGCATTCTTGCCGGCTTGCTGGCGTTGAACTGGAATCAGTTCAAGACCAAGGAGTCGTTCGAACGGGCTGCTCAGCAGGTTATTGCATACTGCCAGTCCGACGTAAGGGGCCGGATATTGCGACGATACTTTGCTTACGTTCTCGGGTGGTGTGCAGCGATGGCCACGCTAATCTCCATCCTCTTGTTCCGAGACGTCACCAGCGTCGCTGGCTTCTGGAGTGTCCTCGTCACGGCCATCCTGGTCGTCGCTATGGCACTGGGCTTCCGCCACTTCTGGCTCATCACGATGTTTCAGCGGGACTTGGCTCGCACTCTTCGGAATCCCACTAGGTCACGAGAGCGAAGCAAACCGGCTCTCTTGAAAGACTTGCCCGAGGCGGGAGACGGTGCGCCAGACTTTCATATCTTGGCAACCGATCTCACGATAGGGCGACCTTGGACGTTCACACGACGTGGGGTCGCGTTTGGCGATACCGAGCTGGTTCAAGAGACCTATCCGTTGTCCGGTGCCGTTGCAGCTTCGGCGGCGTTCCCGGCCCTCTTCAGCCCAGTGCGATTCCCCAGGAGCATCAATCCAGAAAAGCTTGGCCAAGACCGATTCCTCGCGGATGGAGGAATCTTCGACAATCTCGGGATCGCTGTCGCTAACGCTGATCAGAACCCAGCATCACCGCATGACTTGATCGTTTGTGATGCGGAAAGGTGTTTCGAAGGGCGCACCGAAGGCACCTACACGTTATTGGTTTCTCGAACGAGTCGTGTAACCGACATCATGATGAATCGCATCAGTTCGTTTTCTTGGGAAGCCGAGCGATTGACTTCAATTCGGCTCGGGGACGATGCTGAGGATGCCGACTTGGCATTTCCGGTAGCGAGCCAACGACTCGTACGGCAAATTCGGACGGATCTTGACGCTTTTTCGGCTGTGGAGTGCCAGTTGCTCGTTGCCGAAGGCTATCTCACCGCCAGCCGCGTACTCGCTGCGAACCCTCGACCGAAGCCGTCTGAATTGTTTCGCCTGTCGAACGATGGCATGCCTTTAGAGCCCAGAGAGGGCTCGTACTGGTTGCCATTTTCCGAAGACCAATTGGAGACGACGGTGGTTGAGGACGGGCTTCGTCACTCGCATCGCACGCCAATTGGTCTGTTCGCGAAGCGCGACCCTGGCGGGCACTGTTTGTTGGTTGCCTCGATTTTCTGCCTTTTCCTGCTCAATCCGCTCACCATGTATTGGCTTGGAGTAGCGTGGACACACCTTCCAGCGTTCCCGGCCGTACCTATGGGCTCGTGGTACGGGACTGAGGAGAAGCCTCTTCCGTCACCCGCAGACCTTATCCGTTCCCATTTGTGGTCTGCCATAAAGCCTGCCGCCGGAGTCGAGGTCTCTCGTGGCGTCTTCGTCTCGGAACCCCTCTCATCTTCTTATGGGTGGTGGCCGCAGGGCAACTTTCAGCTTGAGGTTTCTCTAAAGGAACCGTTTCGCCTCGATGTCGTTACTGCGTATCTTGTGGATCCCAAAGGAAGACTGATGCACCTTTCTCCGTCTGTCACGGACAGGCGGCGGTTTGTGGTGGATATTCCGTCCGGGAGCAGTCAAGAGCGACTGTGCATGGCGGTCCTGGCGATTCCAGATCAAGGCAGCTCGCCTCAAGACTTCAAGTTGAAGTCCGTTGTCGACATTCGTGTCTTTTCCCCAGGCAAGGAGACCAAGTGATGAGTCCACGCCAGCTGTTCCTTACAGGATTCCTGGTTTGCTCGGCGGCGCTCGCAAATGCAACCGAAGTTCATGTGATTCTGCTTGATGAGCGCAACAAGACCCTTGGGCACGGTGAAGCCACCGTCATTGTGAGGAGTGTGGAAAGTGGGCTGACGAAGAGCCTGCCATTTTATCCCGACCGAGGGCACTATTTTGTCGCCGTTCCGGCCGTCGAGCATCTCGATGTCGTTGTCTACACCAAGGCCGACACCCAACAGCGGACTCTCGGAGGGCTCTCGGGGCATCATGACCACAAGCTCTACCTGCGAACGGATCAACCGCCTGCTGCATGCCGCGGTGGAGACCCCGAGTCGGGGATCCCGCTGGCTGTCATGGACTTGGTGAACGACTTGGATGCAGCTTATCCGGATGGTGTTCCCAGGAAGTATTCGAACACCCGCGAATTGCTGGAGGGGTTTGCGCTCAAAGTGGTCGATGATTTGGGTGAGTCGCCGGTGCCCGAGCACGCTGCGGAAATCAAAGAGATTCGAGGGCGAATCTTGCGCCACTTGAAGTAGCACGCTGGTTCCGCACCTTGTTGCCCGAAGCGTCCGTCGACAATTGGTCGATTCGATTCTGGTTTAACGATAGCGTGAATTCGCTCCGCCCGTGCGAAGTTGTCGACAACGCCGGTGACAGGTTCGCAGATGAGCTCGGGACGGAATCCTTCCGGTGTGAGGCGGATTGAGCGGAACTGCGAGCCACTGCTTTCTGGGGCATGCCAGCACAAAACACTGTTGAACCGGCCAATGGCGAGCGTCAGAATGAACTCCGTCGTCATCGCATGTCTCCATGGGAAAGAGCCCAGTACCCCACGACATGCATGGATTCTTTTGGCTAAAGGGTCGCGGAGGAGTGATGCTGAAGGGACTGCTGCTCAGATCCTTGCCGCGCGCGGTGCCGCTGCTGCCACGATCGGGGCCATCTTCACCGCGTCCAGTATTAATGGCATGGAAAGCGTTCTCAACACTGCCAGAAAGGTCCCGGCGTTGAAAAAAGAAGTGGCTGCGACGAGTGACGATCGGCTTGGCACCGAAGGCATTGAACAGGCTCTTCCAGTGAGCGTCTTGGAGCGGCGGCAGGGTGCTGTGGCTAGGTGTGTTTCCGGGATACATATTTCAGACGATGGGGTTTTCTGGGTTTCTGGCGCACCGCCTGCTTAGAATCGTTTTTGCAAGCACAACGTCAATCAAAGGATGGCATCCGGCATGGCAACGCGAAAGGTAACGCACAAGGCAAGCGATTACGTCGTAGTAGCCGAACCCCTTGGAAACGGGAGGTTCATCACTCGCATCGACCCGCCTAGTGGCACAGGCCGATACATCCGGCAACCAGACTCGCAAACGACGGATCCGCATACGGGCAAGACGACTACGAGACAAGGCGTGCCGGTCGAGTTCGATACCGAAAAGGGGGCGCTCGATGCCGGCGAGGACAACATCAAGCTGGGCATGACTTGACATCGGGGGCCAAATAGTCGGATCCAATCGAGTGGCGGCTACATCCAGCGGTATGGAAAGTCGACCTGTCGCCGCCGGTTGATCCGTGTCATTAGGCGAAGGGAGCGTTATGCGGATCGCCAGAATTCTTCCGGCGCGTGCCCGTACGCCGAGACTATGTGCCGCAGTGGTGACTGTGGGGCTTTTAAGCATCTCGGCGTTCGGCGGAGGAGAACGCCCAGAGGAGCCGGTCACTCAACCGGACGCTGCCGCACTCACGCCGTATGCGGCCGACCTGGAGCACCCGTGGAATCGGCTGCACCGAGCGCTGTTTGTGCGTGAGGTTGATGGGAGCCCGCACGTTCACTCTACCGACCCGCTGCTCTACAGGGGTGGAAGCCATCTCCTTGACGGGAACTCGCACCGCACGGCCGTGGCAACGTTAGACCAATTCCTGGCCAATTCGGACGACCGCCTGATTGATGCGTCGCTCAAGCGGTTCTTCTTTCAGCACGACCTGTGGGCAGCATTCGACTACGCAGCTTGGTACCCGGACGACTGGGTATTCAATTCGCAGTATGAACCGGCTGCCATAGCCCTGCGCAACCGCCTGGCCCGTGCGATCGGCCGCCTCGCCCTCACCCACGGCGAACTCGCCGCACTTCCGGACAATTACGCACTGGCAGTTAAGTCGAAGGAGTACGCCACCGACTACGACCCCGAGTTGCCCGAACGACCGTTCGTCCCGCCGGACCTCTTCGACGACAAGGGCCCATGGGTCCGGTTTCACGAGACGACCGCGCAGCCGATGGCTGAGCGAAGGATAGGTCGGCCAATGGCACTTCGGCAAGCGACGGCCGAGCGGTGCGGATCATGAGGAGCAACCGCCGGAGCTGGCTGAGCCGTATGCGGCCCGACCGTGGAGGCGCCGCGGAGCTTCCTATCCACGCTCAAGGCCGGATTTGTCTCGTCGGCGCAGACCGGCCTTGAAACCGCCCTTCTCACGGGCCGTCCGCGCCGTGACATGGGATC
>JAIXPT010000115.1 GCA_027486095.1 Planctomycetaceae bacterium
CCTCGAGCGGGCTGTGGGAGCGAGCGCAGCCATGGATGGCGAAAGCGAAGCGGACACGCAGAGAGCCGAAGCCTGGAGGGCTGAGGCGAACGTCAAGCGAGAGGGTCTGGGCAGTCACGGGCCGGCGCGTGCTCAACCGGCCGAACGTCCGGCGAGACGGTACGGGGTAACCCCGAGCCGGCGCGCATTAAGAAGAGACAGGCTGAAGCCTGTCCTACACGCGCTTGTCGATGGGCACAAACTCGCGGAGCGTGTCGCCCGAGTAGATCTGACGCGGGCGGCAGATCTTTTTCGTGGGCGAGTGGTGCATCTCGATCCAGTGGGCGATCCAGCCGGGGAGGCGGCCCATGGCGAAGAGCACCGTGAACATCTGCACCGGGATTCCCATGGCGCGGTAGATCACGCCCGAATAAAAATCGACGTTTGGATAGAGCTTGCGTTCGATGAAGTATTCGTCGGCGAGGGCCACCTCCTCGAGCTGTTGGGCGATGTCGAAGATCGGATCGTGGCGGGCGATCTTCGCGAGCAATTTGTCGCAGGTGGCCTTGATGAGCTTGGCCCGGGGGTCGTAGTTCTTGTAGACGCGGTGGCCGAAGCCCATGAGGCGGAAGCCTGAGTCTTTCTTCTTGGCGAGCTCCACGTACTTCCGCACGTTGCCGCCGTCGGCCCCGATCTTTTCGAGCATCTCCACGCAGGCCTGGTTGGCACCGCCGTGCAGCGGGCCCCAGAGGGCGCAGATGCCGGCCGAGATGCTGGCGAAAAGATTCGCGTCGCTCGAGCCCACCATGCGCACCGTCGAGGTGGAGCAATTCTGCTCGTGGTCGGCGTGCACGATCATGAGCATGTCGAGCGCGTCGGAGAAGTCGGGATCGACGTGATACTCCTCGCAGGGCACCGCGAACATCATGTGCAGGAAGTTCTCGCAGTAGCCGAGATCGTTTCGCGGATACATGAGCGGCTGGCCACACGATTTTTTATGGCTGTAGGCGGCGATCGTGGGAAGCTTCGCCATCAGCCGGTGCACGCTCACCTCCACTTGCCGCGGGTCGCGCACGTCGAGCGAATCTTGATAGAAGGTCGAGAGCGCGCCCACGACGCTGCCGAGGGTGGCCATCGGGTGGGCGTCGCGCGGGAACCCCGTGTAGAAGTTCCGCATATCTTCATGGATCATCGTGTGGTGCGAGAGCGACGTGCGGAAGGTGTCGAGCTCGGCTGGGTTCGGCAGCTTGCCGTAGATCAAGAGGTAGGCCACCTCGACGAAGTCGCATTTCTCGGCGAGCACCTCGATCGGGTAGCCGCGATAGCGGAGAACGCCGTTTTCACCGTCGAGGTAGGTGATCGAGCTCGTCGTGGAGCCGGTGTTCACGAACCCTTCGTCGAGCGTGATCGCCCCCGACTGGGCGCGGAGCTTGGAAATATCGAGCCCGTGCTCGCCTTCGCTCCCGACGATCACCGGAAGGTCGACGGTCTTGCCGTTGATCGCGAGCGTGGCGACGCCATCGGCCCGGGTGCCCGGCCACGGCGTGGCGGACGGGCTGGCGGCGGGCTTGGGCGTGGTGACACTCATGGCAGCAACTCTCCTGAAGGGCTGCCACGACCGGCCTGCGGCAGCGGGGCGACGGGCTCATCCGCCTGCTCGCGGCAGTCTAGCCCGCGCCCTGTGGCCCGGCAATCGCCCCGCGTTCCGACACGGCTTATCGCGTCCGCGTGTCGGCCTGCGTGCGCGCAGTGGCCGTGGGGGGCTGGTCGTCGAAGATCGTCCACACGGGCGTGCGATCCTTGAGCTTCGCGAGGTAGTCGTCTACCTCGCGCTTGCGCCGCTCCTCTTGGAGCGTCTGCTTGATGCCCACCTGTGCCTCGATGAAGGGCGTCCGGCCCGCGTCGGCCCGTTCGGTCACGCGCACGATGTGGAGCATCTGGCCGTCGTCGAGGATCGCGCTCAGCTGCCCCACCGGCAGCGTGAAGATCGCCTCGTCGAGCACCTTCGAGGCCAGGCTGCCCTTCGTCGTCCAGTCGTAGCCGCCGCCGCTGGAGGCATTCGGCCCCTCCGACCTCGTCTTCGCGATCTCGGCGAAGGGCTTCCCTTCGAGCACGTCGTTGCCCATCGCGGCGAGCTTGTTCCAGGCGGCCTCGCGCGGCTGCGCCGGCGTCACGCGCACCGTCAGTTGCTCGAACTTGGCCCTGGCAGGGAAGTCGTATTCCGTGAGGTGGTTTTCATACCATGCGATCATTTCGGCGTGGGGAATCTCCTCGTCGCTCGCCACCTTTTGCTGGATCCACTGCTGGGCCAGGGCCCGCTCGAAAAACATCTTGCGCACGCGGTCGAGCGACTGGCCGCGCGACCGCAGCAGCTGCTCGTATTCCATCGAATTGGCCACGCCCGCGTCTTTGATCATGCGGGGAAGCTGGGTTTCGTCGAAGGCCTGGTTGACCTTCTTCTCGATGTCGGGGAGCCGCTCTTCGGGAATCGTCCGGCAGGCATCCACGTAGACGACGAGCGACTCGACATGCTGCGGGAGCACCTGCCGGCAGATCTGCAACTTGAGCTCGCGGACCTGCTCGGGCTTGAGGCCGGGCGACACCTTCGCGAGCCAGTTGAGCGCACTCGGCGTGAGCAGGTCGCCCTCGAGCACCACCTCGGGGCCGACCCGCGCGACCACCATCGCCGTCTCGAGCGACTGGGCCTCCGCCAAGAGCGCGTCGCTCGCCGCTGCAGGGCCGAGGGGCTCTTGATACTGTGCCTGCACCACGCCCTCCTTTGCCGCCGCCACGCCTTCCTTGGC
>JAIXPT010000099.1 GCA_027486095.1 Planctomycetaceae bacterium
CTTCCTCTGAGGAGGCAGGGGTAACCCCTCGCCTCCTCAGACGTAGCGACAGGCCTCCAGGCCTGTCGAATAGACAGAGCTGGAGCGGCTAGCTCCACGAAATCCCTCGGCATCCTGCCTCCGTTTTCTTGGCGAACAGCCGTTCGCACGTAGCGACAGGCCTCCAGGCCTGTCGATCGACAGAGCTGAAGCTCTGTCGCTACTTGGGTGAGGATCGGGGTTGTTCCCCGCCATTGAGCCGGCGCGCTCGAGAAGACCGTTCCCACCGTCAGAGTCACACGCAGTTTGGCCTTGGGGCATTTAACCGCCGGTCGTTACGCTCTCGGGCATGGAACGTCCGTCCAGTTTGCAGCGCGTCGTCGGGTTCGATCCGGGGCTCAATGTCACCGGCTACGGCGTCGTCGATTGCGACGGGCCGCGGGTCAGGCTCGTCGAGGCGGGCACGGTGCGGTCGAAGGGCGAGTCGCTCGAGGAGCGGCTGCACACGATCCATGCCGGGGTGAGCGAGGTGATCGCCGCGTTCAAGCCGACCGCCATGGCGATCGAGCAGGTGTTTTCGCACGCGAAGTTCCCCAAGGCGGCAATCCTGCTCGGCCATGCCCGGGGCGTGATCTGCCTGGCAGGCGTGCAGGCCGGGCTCGCCGTGCACCATTATTTGCCCAATCGCGTGAAGAGCACGCTCACGGGCAGCGGCCACGCCGCCAAGGAGCAGATGCAGGCCGCCGTGCAGCGGGAACTCGCCCTTGCGCAGCGGCCCGAGCCGGCCGACGCCGCCGACGCCCTGGCCGTGGCCCTCGCCGACTATCACCTCCGGCTCCGCCCGCTGTTCTTCGGCACCGCGATCGTGCGCGTGCAGAGCGCCCGACACTGAAAGGCCAGCGATGATCACGAAAATCTCCGGTACGGTGGACAGGGTCGAAACAGCTGGCAACTCGATCGAATTGGCGATCGGACCCGTCGTCCACGAGGTGCTCGTCACCGAGCTCGTGCGCCGCAGCCTGCAGCAGAAGCTGGGGCAGCCGGTCACCCTGCACACACTCGAATATCTCGAGGGCAATCCGACGCGCGGCAACATGGTGCCGCGGATCGTGGGCTTTCTCTCGGAGGTGGAGCGGGAGTTCTTCGAGCTCATCTGCGAGGTCGATGGCGTGGGCGTGCGCAAGGCGCTGCGGGCGATCATCCGCCCGGTCGGCGAGATCGCGACTGCGATCGACGAGCAAGACGTGAAGCTCCTCGCCACGCTCCCCGGCATCGGCGCCGCCACGGCCGAACGCATGGTGGCGAAATTGCGCCGGCGCATGCCGAAATTCGCCCTGCTCGTGGCCCGCGATGCGCCGGGCGAGGCCGTCGCCGGCGACGTGCTCTCCGAAACCTTCGAGGTGTTGCGGTCGCTCGGCCATTCCGACTCCGACGCCCGTCGCCTCACCGACGCCCTGCGGCAGGAAAAGAAGAAGCCGAAGGACGTGCAGGAAGCCCTCGAGGCCATCTACCGCCAAATGCACAAGCCCCGCGCGGGCTCGTAGGACAGGCTTCAGCCTGTCGTCGTCTCGAGTCTCGCGCCGGCTCGGGGTTACCCCGTACCGCCTCGCCGGACGTTCGCCTTCGCCGGAAGCCCGAGGCGCAAGCCGAGAGGATGCCTGGATTGCGAACAGCCACGCGTATTCCCTTCGGCTCACGCCTCGGGCTTCCTCTGAGGAGGTAGGAGTAACCCCGAGCCGGATTGAGCGCTGGGTGCGGTAACCGCGGCGATTGCCCAACGCGATGACGTCCAGGGCTCAGCAGGTGAATGTTTCCTTGAACATCGGGTACGCTGCCGGTTGGAGACACGCATGACGAGTTTTCGCGAGCCGAGCCTGCAGGCGCCCGAGGAACAGCCTCCGGAAGATCGTGCGCTGCGGCCGCAGCGGATGGCCGAGATGGTCGGGCAGCGGGCCGTGTACGAGCGGCTCGAGATCGCGATCGATGCGGCGCGGAAGCGGGGCGAGACGCTCGGGCACATTCTGCTCGACGGGCCGCCCGGGCTCGGCAAGACGACGTTTGCCACGTGCATCCCGCGGGAGCTGGGCACCACGCTCCAGATCGCGAGCGGCGCGGCGCTCGCGGCCCCCAAGGATCTGCTGCCCTATCTCACGAACGCCGCCGAGGGGTCGGTGCTGTTCATCGACGAGATCCATCGGATGCCGATCGCCGTCGAGGAATTCCTCTATCCGGCGATGGAGGACTTTCGGATCGACATCACGCTCGGCGACGGCGTCGCGGCCCGCACGATCAACATGCCGCTGCGGCCGTTCACGCTCGTGGGGGCGACGACACGGGCCGGGCTGATCTCCGCGCCGATGCGGGATCGATTCGTGATCCGCGAGCATCTCGACTACTACTCACCGGATGAACTCGCCGAGATCGTCCGGCGTTCGTCCGTCAAGCTGCAGATGCCGATGGACGACGTCTCGGCCGACGAGATCGCCCGGCGCAGCCGCGGCACGCCCCGGCTGGCCAACAATCGGCTGCGCTGGATCCGCGATTTTTCCACCAGCCGCGCGGAGCGGGCGATCGACGTCGGGATCGTGCGATCGGCCTTGGAGATGCAGGGCATCGACGAACTGGGGCTCGACGGCTTCGACCGGAAGTATCTGGAGACGATTCACCGGGTGTTCGCCGGCGGGCCGGTGGGCATCGAGGCGATCGCCCACACCATGAGCTCGGCGGCCGACACGCTCGAAGACGACGTGGAGCCGTTTCTCCTGCGGTGCGAGCTCGTGATCCGCACGCCGCGCGGCCGGAAGATCACGCCCAAGGGCGAGGAGCATCTCGGCGCGGCCCCGCAGCCCGGGCGGCAAAACACGCTGTTTTGAGCCGCTGTTTTACGCCGCCGCATTGACCGCCGGGTGATGCTGCGGCTACAGTTCGAGGCTCGCATTAGCCCTCAGGTGACCCATGGCCGTTCCCAAGCGACGTCAATCAAACCAAAAAACGCGGTCACGCCGCGCCCACGACTTCCTCACGCCGCGGCAGTTGACGTTTTGCTCGAACTGCGGCAAGGCAGTGCCGACGCACCGCATTTGCGGCACCTGCGGCCATTACATGGGCCGGGCCGTGATCAAGACCGGGGACTGAAGCCTTGGCCGACGCAGAGCCCGCGGCGGTTGGCCGCACGGCAATCGTCTTTCCCGGCCAGGGAGCCCAGTCGGTGGGCATGGTCGGGGCGTGGTGTGCGGAGCAGCCGGCAGCTCGGGCCCTTTTTGCTCGCGCGAACGACATCCTCGGCTACGACCTGGCCAACGTCTGCGCCGAGGGTCCGTCAGACAGGCTCAACACCACGGCCGTGAGCCAGCCGGCGATCCTGGTCACGAGCCTCGCGCTGCTTGAAGTGCTTCGCAGCCGCGGCGAGCGGGCGCTCGACGAAGCGCCGCTCACGGCCGGCCTGTCGCTCGGTGAGTACACGGCCCTCGTATTTGCCGGGGCGCTCCAGTTCGACGACGCCGTGCGGCTCGTTGACGTGCGTGGTCGGGCGATGCAGGAGTGTGCCGAACAGCGGCCAGGAGCGATGGTCGCCGTGCTCGGGCTCGATCGGGCCCGGGTGGCAGCGCTCTGCGACGAGGCTCGCGATGGCGATGTGCTCGGCGTGGCGAATGTGCTCTGCCCCGGCAACGTCGTCGCCTCCGGGTCGGCTGCTGCCTGCCGACGGCTCGATTCGGCCGCCACAGCCGCCGGCGCCATGAAATGCGTGTCGCTCGAGGTGGCAGGGGCCTTTCACACCGTGCTCATGGAGCCCGCCGTGGCCCGGCTGGCCGAGGCCTTGGCGGCCACGGAAATCCGGCGGCCCAGGATTCCGGTGGTGAGCAACGTCGATGCCCGGCCGCACGACGATCCTGCCGAAATCCGCACGCTCCTCGCCCGCCAGGTGATCGGGGTTGTCGAATGGCAGGCGTCGGTGGAACATCTGCTCGCCGCGGGCGTGCGGAGCATCTGGGAAGTCGGCCCCGGGCGCGTGCTGCGCGGACTCATGAAACGGATCGACCGGAGCGTCGCCTGCCACGGCGTGCTCGACTGAAAGCCGCCTCGCGCGGCGACATCTCCAAGGAGGGCCAGCGATGGCGGACGACAAGCATTCACAGGCGGAACTACCGCGGGTGCGGGTGGATCTCACAGGCCAGGTGGCGATCGTCACCGGGGCGTCGCAGGGCATCGGCCGTGCGATCGCGGAAACGCTCGCCGCCAACGGCGCCACGGTGGCGCTTGTGGCCCGCAGTGCCGGCAAGCTGGCCGAGGTGGCGGCGGCGATCCGGGCGGCTGGCGGCGTGGCCGAGGAGTTTCCCTGCGACGTGTCGAAGTCTGCCGACGTACAGGCCGTCGTCGAGGCCATTCATGCAAAACTCGGCCGGCTCGACATCCTCGTGAACAACGCGGGCGTCACCCGCGACACGCTCCTGCCGCGCATGAGCGACGAGGAGTGGGATGAAGTCATCACCACGAATCTCCGCGGGCCGTTCCTCTTCATGCGGGCCGCCAGCCGGCCGATGATGCAGCAACGGTATGGCCGGATCGTGAACGTGGCGAGCGTCTCCGGCCTGATCGGCAACCCCGGGCAGTCGAACTACTCCGCTTCGAAAGCGGGGCTCGTGGGGCTCACGCGGACGGTCGCCAAGGAGCTCGCCGGCCGCAAGATCACGGTCAACGCCGTGGCTCCCGGCTTCATCGCCAGCGACATGACGGCCGCCCTCGGGCCCGCCCTGCTCGACGAGGTGAAGAAGCGGGTGCCGGCCAAGCGGCTTGGAGAGGCCCGGGAAATCGCCGAGGCGGTGCTGTTTCTCGTGGCCCCCACCTCGGGCTACATCACGGCCCAGGTGCTCACGATCGACGGGGGCCTCATCGGGTAGCGATCGGCAACGCGTTTTTTCCCGGGCTGGACACTCCCGACGGGCAACGGGTATATCTTGCGGCGGTCAGAGACGTTGATTTCGGGCCGGTTTTTTCAGGAGGATGCAAAAGGTGGCTTCAGTCCAAGAGCGAGTGATTGACATCGTGGCTTCCCAACTCGGGGTGAGCAAGGAGCAGATCACCCCCGAGACGTCGTTCATCAACGACTTGGGCGCCGATTCGCTCGATACCGTCGAGTTGGTCATGGAACTCGAGGAAGAGTTCGAGATCAACATCCCCGACGATGCGGCCGAGAAGATCCAGACCGTCGGCCAGGCGGTGGAGTTCATCGAAAAGCATCAAGCCTGACGGTGCGTTGAATGAAGCGACGCGTCGCGGTGACAGGCCTGGGTGTCGTCACACCCCTTGGCCGACCTCTCGAGATGGTCTGGGATCGCCTCGTGCGCGGCGAAAGCGGCGTGGGGCCGATCACGCTCTTCGACGTGGCCGGCTACCGGGTGCAGTTTGGCGGACAGGTGCCGTGGGAGCCTGAGAACGAGGGCATTGCGAATCCGAAAGAGCTCAAGCGGCTCGATCGGTTCACGCAGTTCGCGCTGGCGGCTGCGAAAGACGCGGTCGCAGATTCGGGGATCGACTTCTCCAAGGAGGAGCCCTATCGCTGCGGCGTTGTGATCGGCTCCGGCATCGGCGGATTGTGGGAGTTCGAGGTCCAGGAGGAGCGGCTGCTCCACAAGGGCATCGACAAGGTGTCGCCGTTCACGATTCCAAAGCTCATGGTGAATTCGGCGAGCGGCCACGTGTCGAGCCTCTACGGCATCAAGGGCCCGAACTTCGCCGTCGCCACCGCCTGCGCCAGCGCCGCCAATTCGATCGGCTCGGCCCTGCGGGCGATTCAGCATGGCGATGCCGACGTGATGGTGACGGGAGGCAGCGAGGCCGCCCTCACCCCGATCGGCCTGGCCGGCTTCCAGAACATGCGGGCCCTGTCGTTTCGCACCGACGCCCCGCAGCAGGCCAGCCGGCCCTTCGACGTCGATCGCGATGGCTTCGTGCTCTCCGAAGGCGCGGGCGTCGTGGTGCTCGAGGAATTCGAGCACGCCCGGAAACGCGGCGCCCAGATCTACGGCGAACTCGTCGGCTACGGCGCCAGCGGCGACGCGGGCCACATCACGCAGCCCGACGAAGAGGGCCGCGGCGCCGGCCACGCGATGGCCATGGCCCTCGAAGACGCCGGGCTCGCCCCCGATGCCGTCCGCTACATCAACGCCCATGGCACGAGCACACCGCTCGGCGACAAGGCCGAGACCGCCGCCGTGAAGCGGGTGTTCGGGGCGCACGCCAAATCGCTCTCGATCTCGAGCACGAAAAGCCAGCTCGGCCACACGCTCGGGGCCAGCGGCGGCATCGAGCTCGTCGTCTGCTCCCTCACGGTGTCGCGTGGCATCATCACGCCGACGATCAACCTCGACACGCCCGATCCCGACTGCGACCTCGATTACACGCCGAAGGTGGCCCGCGAGGCGCAGGTCGATGTGGCGATGAGCAACAGCTTCGGCTTCGGCGGCCACAACGCGAGCCTCGTCCTCCGCCGCGTGTAGGACAGGCTTCAGCCTGTCATGCCTCAACAAGCCCAATCCGGCGTCGAAGACGGCGGTACGCTGCTCCATCGCCGAGGGCGATCGCTAGTCCCGTCTCAACTGTGATGGTGCGCTCGGTGTAAGCCGCGTATCTGCCCGTCGGCTCTTCCGCATCGCACCGACCGTCTCCGCCGCC
>JAIXPT010000032.1 GCA_027486095.1 Planctomycetaceae bacterium
GTGATTCCCTACAACCGCGTGGCCGGCCTGCCGTTCGCCGAGCCGACACACACCGATCGCGAACGCTTCCTCGACATCCTCAAGTGTGCCGGCGTGAACGTGCACGTGCGGCGGCGCAAAGGTGCCCGGATCGACGCCGCCTGCGGCCAACTGCGCCGCCTCGCCACGAAGGCGACGTGACGGAACCCATGTTCGCTTCAGTGATTCGCAGGGAGGCGAGGGGTTGCCCCTGCCATTGAGCCGGCGTAGCTGACCAGCGCAGCCAGGAAGGCGGAGCGCAGGCAGGTCCGAGCGAGTGAAGCCCAGGAGGGGCGTAGCGAGCGTCCGGCGAGATGGTAGGGGCAACCCTGAGCCGGGTTGAGCGCGTTGACTGGCTAGTGCCACACGGGGCGGCCGCTCACGCGAACCAGCCGAGGAGCAGCACCGCGGCGAGCACCAGGCCGAGGATGCCGCCGAGCCAGACGGCCCAGTGCACGGTGGCGAAGCGGATCTCGGCCGGGTCTTCGTGGTGCGTGGCCGCGAACACGAGGCTCGCAAGCGCCACCAGCGGCAGCCCGAAGAAGATGCCCGGCACGCGGTCCACGAGCGTGGCGAACACGACGGGAACGACGGGCAGCGTAGCGAGAAACGCGATCATCCCAGGGGCCTCCTTGCCGGGCGGCAGACGAGAACAGGTCAGGTTTTCGGGTCGGTGCGGGCTTTGCGGTCGGCGTCGGTGGGCGTCCCCAGCGGGCCGGCCCAGGCATCATAGATCACGAGCACGTTGAGCATGCCGGCGAGCATCGTATAGAGCGTGCCGATGTCGAACCAGCGGCCGAGCCGGCGCTGCCAGTGCGACACCTGTTCGCCGCGAAACTGCTTGAGCGGCGGGCGGTCGAAGAAATCCTCGGCGTCGATGTCGGGATCAGACGTGGCGAGCCGGTCGGCATACGAGCGCGACACGTACTGGCCCGCGGCCAGCGGCGGTGCCATGAACTGGCTGCCGAACAGGGGCTGTTTCGCCACACCATGCAGCTGCAGCGACTGCACGACCGCCGGCATCGCCACGAGGCCGGCTCCGGCCTGGCAGACGAACGCCCAGCGGGTGTCGCCTGGCTTCCACGAGGCGTACACCACCTTCCCGCCACCAAGCCACATGCCGGCGAGAAACGTGCCCAGGATCGCCCCCATGAACAGGCGCCCTTTGAAGATCCGCCCCTGATACAAGTGGCCGAGGCCGGGCACGGCCCAGGCAAGCACCGCCGCCAGCATCGGATTTTTGAGATCGATGGCCGCGCCGTCGTCCGGAGAAACGGCCACGATGCGTGGAGCCGGTGCCTGCTTGTCGCGCGCGAGTGCCAAAATGTCGCTCCCTCGGAGGCCAAGTGTATGCGATCGTGTCGGCGATCCGAAACGGGCCCGAGGCTGCGGGACGATTTCGGCGCAGGGGCCTTCCTGCTACGATCCTGACGACCCCCCAGGTTTTGCCAGCCGTCTCACGTTCCCATGCAGCGCCGCACCTGTCTTGCCATCGGGCTCGCCTTCCTCGCCGGCTGCTCCGGCACGAAGGCCGCGGGCAAGAAAAAACCGCGCGGGCAGGCCGGCAAGCGGCCGAAGGGGCCGAAGACGATGGGCAATCTGCTTGTCGAAGGCTATGTCGCCGATCTCGAGAAAGGTTCCGCGGAGAGCCGGATCACGGCAGCCAACGAGCTCGCCGCCATGGGCTCGGCGGCCAAGGCGGCGCTCCCGGCCCTCGGACCGCTCACGAAGCACGCTGATTCGAAGGTGAGCGCGGCCGCCAAAAAGGCGATCGCCGCGATCAAGAAGTAGCGCTCAGCCGAACAGCCGCCGCACGACCCGCACGCGCGGATTCACGGCCGGCTCATCGGGCTCGTCAGCTGGGCTGCTGGGCCGGCGCGGGGCATCCGGCGCGAGCTCCCGCCAGGCTCGTTCGATCGTGGCCGCATCGACCCGATCAAGATGGTCGCCGGCGGCGGCGGCGAGCGCGAGGTGTGCGAGCCGGGCCACGGTGCGCGGCACGCCTCCGGTGAACCTCGCCAGCGTGGCCGTGGCCTCGGGCGTGAAGATGTCGCCTCGGCCGCCGACGCGCTCGAGGGCACGCGCGAGAAAGCCGGCGACGTCGCGTGCGTCCCACGGATCGAGCTCCACCCGCACGGCGGCCCGTTCGGCCATGCCCCCGGGCAGCGCGGCGGCTCCCCTCGGTGTGGCCGTGGCCACGATGGCCACGCGGGCGAACCGCGGCTCGGCGGCGCCGAGCAGGCGGCCGATTCCGTCGATCGCATCGGCCGGTGCCCGGTCGAGGTCGTCGAGAACGAGGGCCGTCGTCCGCTCCATGAGCGTGTTTTCGCGCAGGCGATTTTCGAGCTTCTGCCACGGCCGCAGCGGCTCGGCCCGGCTGACGGCATCGAGCGGCAGGCGCGCAAGCAGCATCTCGATCCAATCGCCCGCCGACAGGCCGCCGAGCGACAACAGCGCCGCTTCGGCGCCGAGCCCGCCCAGCCGCCGCACGGCCATCGCGGCCAGATGGCTCTTGCCGCAGCCTTCCGCCCCCACGACGAGCGCGAATCGCTGCCGCTCCTCCACGAGCCATTCAAGCCGCGCGAGCGCCTCCTCCTGCGGGGCGGCCGCATAGAACGTGGCCGGCTCCAGCGTGCCGTCGAAAGGGGCTGCGTTGAGACGCCAGTAATCCCGTACCATGCCGCGAAGTCTAGCGGCCCGTGGGGGCCGGGTCAGGACGAAATGTGCCGCCGAAAACCCTGCGTTCGACGCCGATGAGTGAACGTTTTTTTCTCACCGCGCCCCCCGCCGCCGGCCATGCCGAGCGCGTGGGCGACGAGGCCCGGCACCTGGCCCGCGTGCTTCGCGCTCGCGTCGGCGATGCGATCGTCGTGTTCGACGGCCGGGGCACCGCCTGGCCGGCACACGTGGCCGCGCTCGGCCGCGACCGCGTGACGCTCGATCTCGGACCGCCACTCGCTCCCGCCGCCCCGCCGCTGCCGCTCACGCTCGCCGTAGCGCTTCCAAAGGGCGACCGCCAAAAATGGATGGTGGAAAAGCTCACGGAGCTCGGCTGCGGGCGGCTCGTGCCACTCGCGACGAGCCGCGGCGTGGCGGAGGCGACGCCGGCGGCAGTCGAGCGGCTGACTCGCGGCACGATCGAAGCCTGCAAGCAGTGCGGCCGCACCACGCTCCTCGAGATCGCCCCGCCGGCCACGCTCGCCGCGGCGCTCGCCGACCGCGATCCCGGCATGCTCGCCGTGGTGGCCGATCCGGGTGGTGAGCCGTTCGGGCCGCTGCTCACGCAGCACGCAGGCGCCGTGCTCGCGCTCGTCGGCCCCGAAGGCGGGTTTACCGCGGATGAGCTGGCGGCGGCCACGGGGGCCGGCTGCCGCCGCGTATCGCTCGCTCCGCACATCCTCCGCGTCGAGACGGCCGCCATCGCGCTCGCGGCCGCGGTGGCATCACACATGAGTCGCGCCGATTGACGTAAGAAAAGTCAGATCTCGAGCGCAACCCAGGAAGTCCGGAGCGGAAGCGACGGGACCCGCGGATCGGCTCCGCACCGCGTCACTCGCAGCACGGGCAGCGCTCGGGCACGTCGATCACGAGCGTCGTGGCGTACACCGTACGATCGTAGCCCTCCCCTTTGGCTTCCGGCAGCTCGTGCCGGGCGACCGCGAGCACGATATTCCCCTCAGTCGGCACATAGCGGCACCGCCCCTCCGCATCGGTCTTGCATTCATGCTCGGCATCAAAGCCTTCCGCGAGCGTCACGCCGCGCGGAATGAACGACACCACCTGATCGGCCAACGGCTGTCCCTTGAAGAGCAGTTTCACGACGATCGGCTCGCCCGGCCCGCAGCCGAGCACCGGATGGCTTTCGAGCACCATCTCCAGCGGATGCCCGAGCGGGCCGGGCAGGTCTGCCCGCGGCCGGGCCGGCCTGTCGAGCGACTCCGACGCGAGAAAGTAGGTCTTGCCACCCTTGAACCCCATCGCGCCATGGCGGATGCCCTGCCGGAAGTGGCCGACGCAGTGCAACCCCTCGACCGCTGGCACGAACCGCGCCGACCAGTAGCCTTCCTTCGGCGCATAGCCCACATCGACCATGTCGGGCACGAGGTCGGTCTTCCGGCCATCGGGCCCGATCACCTCGATCTGCACCTCGTCAAGCGTGCCGACCTTGCCCGCGATCTTGAAGTCACGGTGGGCGTTGCCGTGGTTCCCGAGAAAGAGCCCGACATGCACGACGTCGCCGGGCTGCACCAGCCGCGGCGCCGCCTCGAGCCAGGTGTCGTGGGCGACGGCCGACAGCGGCCAGAAGGCCGCCGTGAACAGGGCGACACGCAGGATCGTCTTCAGAGACCTAGTCATTCGACACCACCTCTCCGCCGTTGATGCTGTGCAGCCCGCGATGCAGCGCCGCGTCGATCTCCTCGCCAAGGAACACCACCCGGCCGTCACCGAACAGCACGTTCGCACCCCCGCGATGATGGCTCTTCGGCCCGAAGAAACCCGACCAGTGAACGACGTAGTCGGGGATCGGGCTGTTGGGGGTGAGGAAGCCGTTCGTGAGGCTGTTGCCCTGCGTCGTGGCCGCCCACGACAGCCCCCGGCCTCGCATTGCAGGGCTCGACGCCCCCCGCCAGGTCGTGATCGACTGCCAGTTCGCCACGAGGGCGTCGATCGCCGCGGTGGTGGGCGTGGCGCCCGCGGGGCCCACGAGCGTGCCCGGATTCCAGCCGGTCGAGCCGTTGAGTGTGTATTGATACGGCTGCGGCGGCGGTGATCCCGCTGGAAACGTGACGGGATCGCTCACGGCCGTGATGCTCCGCACCGCCTCGCTCGCGATCGCCGTCTTCGACAAGCCATCGGTGACGTGCCGAATCCTCACCTTCGAGTTCTCGTAGACGATGCCGTCTGTCGGCCGGCCGAAGTTCCAATAGCAGCGGCCCGCACCATCGGCCGTGGCGCTGCCAAAGCTCACCATGTAGTTGTTGCCGCCGTAGCTGAAGCCGTTCGCAGCCTGCACCGCCGGCGCGGGGTCGCTGGCACACAACAGCAGGGGGATCGGCGTGGCGAACAGCGCTGCAAACGCGGCGTTCGGCGTCTGCGCGGCGAAGTTCCCAGTGAACGCCGCCCGGGTGAAGTCGAAGCGATCGGACAGCATCGACTGCTCGGCAAAGGGAAGCAGCCGCGCGTGCAGCGACCAGCCGCCCGTGGCCGTCGCCGACGCCGTCGTGCTCCCTCGTGCATCCGTCGCGGGGAAGCAACCCCGGCCCGACTCGTAGTTCAAAAGCGCGAGCCCGAACTGCCGCAGGTTGCTCGCACAGGAATTTCGCCGCGCCGACTCTCGCGCCGACTGCACGGCGGGCAGCAGGAGGCCGATGAGCACGCCGATGACGGCGATCACGACCAACAGTTCGATCAGGGTGAAGCCGCGCCGCGGGCGCGGAGCATGATGCATGGACACGATGACTCCTCAGCGTGGATGGCGGGACGAACCAACGGCACTCGAGCGGCGCGACGCGCCGGCTCAGGCCACCCGCGGCGGAGGAGCGGCAGGTTTCGCCCGCTCTGCTCGACAGACGTCGTCGCCGCCGGCACACAACTCGCCGAGCGGCGTTACAAAAACCACCGCCACCACGGCCGGCGGCGGCAGCGCGCCGCCGATCGCCAGCCACTGCGACACAAGGCCACCGCAGGCGAGCATCGACGAGAGCACGACCGTGTGTCGCGACACGGGCTCGTCGGCGGAGTCAACAGGCTGACGCGGGGCTTCCACAGGCGGCTCCGTGCAGCACGCGGCCTGCTGCTTCGCCGCACAGCACGAGGTCGCCGCGGACGTCTCGGGTGCCGCTGCCATCCGGCGCCTGAGCGCCGCGATCAATCCCGGCTCGACGCGGTGTGCCTTGGCCCAGGCGAGCAGTTCGGCAGGCGTGTTGCAGCAGCAGCTTGCAAAGCACTGCTCGGCCGTCGCGCAGCCGCAGGGCTTATCTTGGCACGGGAACGGCTGCGATCGATCCTTGCCGGCCAGCCGCTTGGCGGCGGCCGACGTGGGACTCGCCGGCT
Organism: Planctomycetaceae bacterium; assembly: GCA_027486095.1. GTDB lineage: Bacteria > Planctomycetota > Planctomycetia > Pirellulales > UBA1268 > RGVT01. Next base: position 6,073 of record JAIXPT010000032.1, read on the forward strand.
GCATGCCACCGAGCGGCAGCGGCAGGCCCGATGCGACCAGCGCATACCCAGCCGTGGCCAGCCAAATCGTCGCCCGGCGAAGAAACGCATCGCGCCGCATGCCCGAGAGGCTATCCCTGCGACACGCTGCACACCAGTGGCTCGCGCCGCGGGCGTGTCGCCACGCAGGAAGCCCGAGGCGCAAGCCGAAGGGAATCCGTGCGGAGCGTCGCAAACCTGGCATCCTCTGATAACGCCCTGCATTCGGATGCGGCGGTGGGCGGATTCATCCCCGAGTGCGGTCGTTCGTTTGGCCCCAACGCGCCCAATCCGGCGTCGGAGCCGGCGGTACGCTGCTCCATCGCCGAGGGCGATCGGACGGCCGGACTCAACGGGCCCAAACCGGCTTCGGGGGAGCGGCAAAAGTCGCCGCTCCGCGGTCTTTCAGATCCTCACTCCGGCCGCCGCGGACAAAAGTTCGGGAAGCGTTCGCCGACTCCCCCGAAGCCTCCCCTTTCGTTTGAGGAGGCTCGGGGTTACCCCTGCCGTTGAGACGGCGTATTTGACCAGCGGAGCCAGGGATGGCGCAGCGCAGGCAAATCCGAGTGAGCCGAAGCCTGGAGGGCGAAGGCGAACGTCCGGCGATGGGATATGGGGGGCCTGAAGCCGGATTGGGCGAGGGTATTGGGTCATGACAGGCTGCAGCCCATTGTCAGGAGTGTGCAGCTTTGGTTGTGACTGCCTGGCATCGGTAGGCTTAATGCGTCACCTATGCCCGCCCGCCTTGTTCATCCCACTGAGCTGATCGTCGCGCCCGCCACCGTGGCAGGCAGCGGGGCGCGGGCGATCGTGCGGCTTTCGGGCGAAGGGGTGGCACGGCTCCTTGGGGATTTGCTCGTACCGCTGGTTGACGATGCGTTTCCTGCGGCAGGGCCGCCCCGCTGCATCGCCGCGCGGCTCGGTGGCGAGCTCGCCGCGATCTGGGGCCCGCTCGCCTTTGACGTGCTCTGGTGGCCGGGGCCCGCTGGGCCCACGGGCGGGCCGCTTGCCGAGCTGCAGCTGCCTGCCAGTGGGCCCCTCGTCGATGCGATCGTCGCGGCGGCCTGCGGCCATGGGGCGCGTCTGGCACGGGGCGGCGAGTTTTCGCTACGGAGTTTTCTTGCAGGGCGAATCGACCTCGTGCAGGCCGAGGCCGTGCTTGCCGTCGTCGATGCCCGCACGCCAGCCGAGCTCGCGGCCGCGCTCGACAGGATGGCCGGCGGAGCGGGGCGGCGGCTCCACGCCGTGCGCGAGCAGGTGCTCGACACGCTGGCCGACATCGAGGCAGTGATCGATTTTTCCGACGAACATTCGCCGGACCACGTGGCGGCGGCCGATGCGGCCTTCTGGCAGGCGATCGACGGGCGGCTCACCACGGCGATGCGTGCGCTCGACGAGGTGGCCGCACACGTGGCCACGCGCGACGTGGCCGCTGGCGATCTGCCGCGGGTCGTGCTCGTGGGCCGGCCGAACATCGGCAAGAGCAGCCTCTTCAACGCGCTGGCCGGCGGTCCGGCCGCGCTCGTCGCCGACGAGGCGGGCACGACCCGCGACTGGATCGGGGCCCGCATCGAAACTGCAGGAACGGCCGCCCTGCTCGTGGATCTGGCCGGGATCGACGGCGGGGATGATGCGGGCACCGTGGTGGCGGCCGCGGCCAGGGCGGCCGCGGCCGAAACGGCGAGGGCCGACGTGATCGTCGTCTGCCGCGATGCGTGCGACCCGCGCGAGGCTCCCCAGGTGCCGCCGGGCACGCCACGCATCGATGTGCTCACGAGGTGCGATCGTGGGCCGGCGCCGCTCTCGCGGTCCGGGGCGATCATGACGAGCTGCCACGATCGGCGCGGCATCGATGATCTGCGCGGGGCCATCGTCGCGGAGGTAGGGCGGCTCGCCGCCCGGGGGCCGACGGCGACGGTGCGGATGCGGGTGGGCGTGAATGAAGCCCGGACGGAAATTTCCCAGGCCCGCGCGGCCGCGATCGGAGCCGGTCGCGACGAGGCGCTGGTGGCGGGGCATCTGGGGCGGGCCGTGGCCGCTCTGGGCGTGATCACGGGGCGCGACATGGGCAACGACCTGCTCGACCGTATATTCGAGCGGCATTGCATCGGAAAATGAAGCCGCGGCGAGGTGGGCGATGAGCGAAGTGGAAGGGCAGATCGGGGTGCTCGCGGCCGGCGCCGTGGCATTCAGTCGCCACATGGCAGCCGCCCGCGCGGCGCTCGCCGCGCGCACCGCCCGGGCGGTGGCTGCGGTGGCAGACGCCTGGATCGACGCCGCCATGGAGATCAAGCAGTCGTCCGCGGCCTCCGTGCGGGCGGAAGAAACAGCCACGGGGCCGCTCGTCACGATGCGGCTGCTGCTCGTGACGGCGCGGGCGCTCGCCGACATCGATCGCACGGGCCGGCCGCACGTGCCGCGGCCGCCGCGCGAGGAGCACGCGGGCGACGGGGCGGCCTCGCGGATCGCGCTCGATGTGCTGCCCGCGGCCGGGCCGCGGGGCGGGCTCTTCGACGCCATGATCTTCAACGGCCACCGGGCGACGGTGCGCTGCGTGAATCCTGGTGGCGTGGAGGCCTTCGAACGATCATGGCGGGCGGAGGTGGCCGAGCGGCCGCGGGCCGGCGGCGTGGCCCTCGTGCTCGGCGCGGGCAATGTCACCGGGCTCGCCCCAGCCGACTGCATCGATCAGATTTTCGCGCACGGCCGGGCGGTGTTTCTCAAGCTGCACCCACTGCACGCCCCGCTGCGCAGCGTGTTCGAACGGGCGTTCGAGCCGCTCATCGAGGCGGGGCTGCTCACGATCGTGGCCGGCGGCGTCGAGGTGGCGAAGGCGGTGCTCGCCGCCCCGGGGCTCGTTCACGTGCACTTGACCGGCGGCCAGGCTGCATTCGACGCGCTCGTGTGGGGCGGGGCAAGCACGCACGGCACGCCGACGCTCGCCCAGTCGATCACCTGCGAACTGGGCAACGTCACCCCCTGGGTGATCGTGCCCGGCCGCTACACGCCCCGCGAGCTCGCCACGCAGGCCGATATGGTGGCCGCCTCGATCGCGAACAACACGTCGTTCAACTGCATCGCCACGAAGCTCATCGTCACCGCGCGGGCCTGGGAGCAGCGGGCCGA
>JAIXPT010000441.1 GCA_027486095.1 Planctomycetaceae bacterium
CCGTGCGGGCCTGTGTTGAAAGATTCCGGCGATACCTACTCTCGCACTTGTGGTACTACCATCGGCTCTGGAAGCTTAACTACCGTGTTCGGGATGGGAACGGGTGTGACCTTCCAGATATGTTCACCGGAAATATCGTTGTTGCCGCCTTGGCGGCAACGAATGTCGTGTCGTGGTAGTCGGCATGCTCCGAGCCCTGCAAGGGCTCGAAAGCACTCGATACGAGTGGTCAAGCGTTCGTCCGTTAGTACCGGTTAGCTGAGTGCATTGCTGCACGTACACGTCCGGCCTATCGACCTGGTCGTCTTCCAGGGGACTTTCGGGTTAAAAACCCTACGAAACCTGATCTTGGGGCGGGCTTCACGCTTATATGCTTTCAGCGTTTATCCGTTCCGTTCATAGCTATCCAGCCGTGCCGCTAGCGCGACAACTGGAACACCAGAGGAACGTCCTTCCAAATCCTCTCGTACTAAAGAAGAATCCCCTCAAGTTTCGTGCGCCCACAGCAGATAGGGACCGACCTGTCTCACGACGGTCTGAACCCAGCTCACGTACCACTTTCATTGGCGAACAGCCAAACCCTTGGGAGCTTCTCCACCCCCAGGATGTGATGAGCCGACATCGAGGTGCCAAACCGCTTCGCCGCTATGGACGCTCGGAAGCGATAAGCCTGTTATCCCCGGAGTACCTTTTATCTGATGAGCGACGGCCTTTCCATCCAGCACCGCCGGATCACTAAGTCCTACTTTCGTATCTGTTCGACTCATGGGTCTCACAGTCAAGCACTCTTCTACCTTTACGCTCGATGCCTGATTGCCAACCAGGCTGAGAGTACCTTTGAACTCCTCCGTTACTCTTTTGGAGGAGACCGCCCCAGTCAAACTGCCCAACTGACACTGTCCTCTGCCCGGATTCACGGGAATCAGAGTTAGAACTCAAACGAATTCAGGGTGGTATTTCAACGTTGGCTCCATGATGGCTAGCGCCACCACTTCAAAGCCTCCCACCTATCCTACACAGAACACGTCCGAGACCAATATCAGCCTACAGTAAAGGTTCACGGGGTCTTTCCGTCACACTGCGGGTACGTGGCATCTTCACCACGGCTACAATTTCACCGGGTCACTGGTTGAGACAGTGCATCAGTCGTTACGCCATTCATGCAGGTCGGAACTTACCCGACAAGGAACTTCGCTACCTTAGGACCGTCATAGTTACGGCCGCCGTTTATTGGGGCTTCGGTCGCGGGCTTTGCCTTGCGGCGAACCCTCTTCCTTAACCTACCAACACCGGGCAGGCGTCAGACTCTATACATCCTCTTGCGAGTTAGCAGAGTCCTGTGTTTTTGATAAACAGTCGCTGATGCCGATTTACTGTGACCCCCAGCAGCGTTAACCACCGGGGGTACCCCTTATCGCGAACTTACGGGGCCATTTTGCAGAGTTCCTTAACCAGTGTTCTCCCGAGCGCCTAGGACTTCTCGTCCCGCCTACCTGTGTCAGTTTTAGTACGGTCACATGCCTTCAACCCTAGAAGCTTTTCTTGGACGTCCTTCGGATGACTATCGAAACATAAGCGTCTTTGTCCCGCACTTCCGGATGTCGCTGCGGATTTTCCTACAGCTACCTTCCACGCGGGCGAGGGACATTTCTATCCGTCCCCTCACCTTCCAGACGCCGTCCCTCCATCGGTCCAGCATGTGGCGCAGGAATGTTGACCTGCTATCCATCGTCTACGCCTTTCGGCCTCGACTAAGGTACCGGCTAACCCTGGGCGGATTTACCTTCCCCAGGAAACCTTAGGCTTTCGGCGAGCAGGATTCTCACCTGCTTAATCGTTACTCATTCCGGCATAATCACCTGTACGCCCCGACATCGCTCCTTGCGGTGCGACTTGTATCTGACGTACAGCGCTCTCCTACCAATTCACTTGCGTGAATTCCACTGCTTCGGTGCAGAACTTACTCCCGTTCATTATCGGCGCGGAGTTGCTCGACCAGTAAGCTGTTACGCACTTTTTAAATGATGGCTGCTTCTAAGCCAACATCCTGGCTGTCATTGCAACTCGACTTCCTTAGTGACTGAGTTCTGCTTGGGGACCTTAGCAGGTGGTCTGGGTTGTTTCCCTTTTGACCGCGAAGCTTATCCCTCGCGGACTGACTCCCGGAGTAAACATGATGGTATTCGGAGTTTGGTTCGGTAAGGTACTCGGGAAGAGCCCTCATCCAATTCAGTCTCTCTACCCCCACCATGCAATGTTCCGAGGCTAGCCCTAAAGCTATTTCGGAGAGAACGAGCTATCTCTGCGCTTGATTAGACTTTCACTCCTCCCCACAAGTCATCCCCTCGGTTTTCAACCCAAGTGGGTTCGGTCCTCCACGCGGTTTGACCCGCGGTTCAACCTGCTCATGGGTAGTTCGTGCAGTTTCGCGTCTACCACCAGCGACATGTGTCGCCCTATTCAGACTCGGTTTCCCTGTGGCTTCGGTCCTGAGGACCTTAACCGAGCCGCTGACGGTAACTCGCCGGATCATTATGCAAAAGGCACGCCGTCACGCATTGCTGTTGCCAGCCATAGCGCTCCGACCGCTTGTAGGCACATGGTTTCAGGTTCACATTCCTCCCCTAACAGGGGTTCTTCTCAACTTTCGATCGCTCTACTAGTTCACTATCGGTCGTTAGGGAGTATTTAGCCTTACGGGATGGTCCCCGTAGATTCAGTCGAGATTCCACGTGGCTCGACCTACTCAGGGTACCCTCCGGAGACAACAAGTTTTCGCGTACGGGCCTGTCACCCTCTGTGGACGACCTTTCCAGATCGTTCCGCTAACTCGTTGTTTGGTAACTCCATTGGAGGGCCCTACAACCCCGCGGTGGAAACCACTGCGGTTTGGGCTATTTCCCTTTCGCTCGCCACTACTCAGGAAATCGATTTTTCTTTCTTTTCCTGCGGGTACTGAGATGTTTCAGTTCTCCGCGTTCGCTACTCGTGACCTATGGATTCAGTCACGGTCTGTTCGGGCATCCCGGGATCATCACCTGTTTGACGGTTTCCCCGGGCTTATCGCAGTCTTCCGCGCCCTTCAAAGCCTCCTAACGCCTAGTCATCCCCCATGCGCCCTTTGTAGCTTGACCACCCGAATCGAGTGCTCGCAAAGGCCGGAAAACCGTCCTTCGGAGACATTCGCTTCGAGATTCAACTACGGGCCCAGCCCTTTTTAAGGAACTGGATCGGCCCTGGATCATCGCCGGCAAGCGCGCCGACCCCATCCAGGGCAGTAACGTATTTCTCGCTGCGTGCTCACGCTCCACCCGAAGGAACTTCGAGCGAGCGCTTCACGCTTGAGCCTTGGGAGAACGCCTCCGGGACCGCGTCTTGAGAACACGATCCGTTCGGCATTCTTTTCAAGATGCCAACTACCACGACCAAATTGTCAAAGAACGAAACAAGCCGACGGCAGCATCCCGAAGGAAGCCGCCGGCGGCTCGCGACCTGTCATGGACAGAGGTTCACTTCGGCCCGGAAAGCAAAACGCGATCCGGAATCCGAAACGGGCCTCAACCCACGGCAGAGCTTGCCACGAGCCATCGCACGGGAACCGATGCCAAGCACACAGTGATCGGCCGCACGACTTCCGAAAAATTAGCGGACGGCATCCGGGGCGTCAAGCACCGGGCAAATACGGCCGAAAAACAACCGGTTTGGGCCATGTTTTCGAGGGTATAACCGGACTATGGCATCTGCGACCGAAATTCGGGCATGGCTTGGCCTCGCACTGTTGCTCACCGCTTCGGCGTTGCCGGCCGCCGCCGACCCGGCGGGAGCCCCGGTGGTGGTCAGCCGCGTCGAACAGGCCGAGCTTGCCGCCGCGCAATCGTTTGTAGGCACGGTGTATCCGGCCCGCATCAGCGATGTGGGCAGCGCCGTCGATGGCCGCATCGTGCACATGCCTGTCGAGGACGGGCAGCGCGTGGCTGCAGGCGAGCCGATTGCCGAGCTCTTGCGGGGGCTGCTCGAAATCGAGCGGTCTGGGGCCGCGGCGGAATTGGAGCGCCGGGCCCAGGTGCTCGCGGAACTACGGGCCGGCAGCCGCCCCGAGGAACTCGACCAGTCGCGGGCGACCGTGGCCGGAGCGACCGCCCGGGTCGAGTATGCCCGCAACCGGCTGGCCCGGCTGGCCCGGCTCGCCGAACGGGGCACGAGCACCGAAGACGAGCTGCTCGTCGCGCAGACGGAAGTCAGCCAGGCCGAAGCGCAGCTGGCCGGCGCCCGCGCGGCGCTCGCACTTGCCGAGGCCGGACCTCGGCAGGAGGCGATCGCCCAGGCCGCGGCGGCGCTGGCCGCCCAAGAGGCGGAAGTCGCGCGGATCGACGACCAGCTCGCCAAGCACACCATTCGAGCTCCCTTCGCCGGATGGGTCGTCGAGCGGTTCACCGAGCAGGGGCAGTGGGTGGCCCGTGGGGGGCTCGTGGCGCGCATCGCAGAACTCGATCGCCTGGAGATCGAAATCCAGGTTCCCGAGCTCGCGATCGGCACGCTCGCGGTCGGAGCAGACGTCCGCCTGGAGATCGACGCCGCGCAGCAGCAGACGTGGATCGGCCGCCTGGAGCGAATCGTGCCGCAGGCCGACCTGCTCAGCCGCAGCTTTCCGGTGAAGGTGCTCCTCGAAAACCGCGTGGTGGACGGCGAGCCCGTGCTCCGCGGCGGCCTGCTCGCCCGGGCCTGGCTGCCGGTCGGCAAGACCGGCCCGGCCACCGTGGTGCCCAAAGACGCCCTCGTGCTCGGCGGCAGCCAGCCACTTGTCTACGTGGTCGATCCCGCCGCCACGGCCGGCCAGGGCACCGTCCGGCCCGTGCCTGTCGTACTCGGCGCCGCCCTGGCGGGCACCGTGGAGATCCGCGGCGATCTCGGGCCCGGCCAGCTCGTGGTGATCCGCGGCAACGAACGCCTGCGACCCGGCATGCAGGTGTCGTACACGCCATGAACCTCGTCGCCGCCTGCGTGGCCAATCCGGTGAAGGTGGCCGTGGGCGTGATCCTCGTCACGCTCTTCGGCGTACTCGCGATCGCGACGATGCCGGTGCAGCTGACGCCCGAGGTGGAGGTGCCCACGATCTCGGTCGAGTCGCGCTGGATCGGTGCGAGCCCTCAGGAAGTCGAGCGCGAGCTCGTGCAGCCCTTGGAGGAGCAGCTGCGCAGCGTCGAAGGGCTCGTGAAACTCTCGAGCGAGTCGAGCGACTCCACCGGCGTGATCCAGCTCGAATTCACGGTCGGCACCGACATGTCGCAGGCACTCGTGAAGGTGAACACGCGCGTGCAGCAGGTGCGCGACTGGCCGATCGACGCCGATCGCCCCGTGATCCGCACCGCGAGCGCCAACGACCGCCCCGTGGCCTGGCTGATTCTCGGGCAGGCCGCGCCCGACGCCGCCCGGCTCGAGGCAGCGAAGCAGGCCCACCCCGACCTCGCCGCCGGCCTCGACCGCGTGCTGCACGCCCGATCCCCCGACCTCGCGCTCTACCGCCTGCGCACGCTCGCAGCGGCGCATCCCGAACTCGGCTCGCTTGTCCCTGCGGAACTCGACGTCGAGGCCCTGCGGCGGATGGCGGAAGACGAGATCGAGAGCCGGCTGGAGCGGGTCGATGGCGTCTCGAACGCCGATCTCGTGGGCGGCCGGGCCGACGAACTGCAGGTGATCGTCGATCCGCAAAAGCTCGCCGCGCGGCAGCTCACGATCGACGACCTGCGGCTGGCGCTCGCCAATCAAAATCAAGATACGTCTGGCGGCGACGTGTGGGAGGGAAAACGGCGATATGTGGTGCGCACGCTCGGCCAGTTTCGCTCGCCCGAGCAGGTGGAGGGCGTGATCATCACCCGCCGCGGCGGCAAGCCCGTGTATGTGCGCGACGTAGCTCGTGCCCAGCTCGGCACGAAGAAGCCCGACGGCATCGTCCGCCGCTTCGGGGCCCGCAACATCGCCGTGCGCATCACCCGCGAGCAGGGCGCGAACGTGCTCGACATGATGCGCCGGCTGCGCGGCGTGGCCGGAGAGATCGACGCCGATCTGCGGCCGCGGGGGCTCGCGCTCAGCGTCGTCTACGACGAGACGACCTACATCGACTCCGCCATCGGCCTCGTGAACGACAACATCCTCGTGGGCGGCCTGCTCACGCTCGGCACGCTGCTGCTCTTTCTGCGCAACATCCGCTCCACGCTCATCGTCGCGCTCTCGATCCCGGTGAGCGTGATGGGCACGTTCCTCGCGCTCGCCGCCTTCGACCGCACGCTCAACGTGATCAGCCTCGCCGGCATCGCGTTCGCGGTGGGCATGCTCATCGACAACGCCGTGGTCGTGCTCGAGAACATCTTCGTGCACTGGAGCAAAGGGGAAGACGCCGCCACCGCCGCCGTGCGGGGCACGATCGAGGTCTGGGGGGCGATCCTCGCGAGCACGCTCACGAACGTGGCCGTGTTCCTGCCCGTGCTCTTTGTCGAGGGGGAGGCCGGGCAGCTCTTCGGCGACATCGCCCTGGCGATCGCGGCCGCCGTCGGGCTCTCGCTTGCCGTGTCGGGGCTCGTGGTTCCCGCAGCGGCCGCGTGGCTGCTCCAGGGACAGCACGCCCGCGAGGCGGTGGCCGTGGTGACCGGCGGAGGCGGGCGGCCCGTTGGACCGCTCCGCTTCGCGAACGATGTCATCGGCGGATTCGGCACGGCCTTCACGGCGGCGGTGCTGCGGATCAATCGCTTTCTGCTCGGCGGCGCTGGCCGCGCCGCCATCACCTCGCTCGCGATCGTGGCGGCAGCCGCCTGGGCCACCTGGGCCCTGATGCCGAAGGCGGAATACCTGCCGGAAGGCAACCGCAATCTCGTGTTCGGCATCCTGCTGCCGCCGCCGGGCTACAACCTCGACGAACTCCTGCGCATGGGCGACATCGTCGAGGCCCGGCTCCTGCCCTACTGGGACGTGGACCCCGGCACGCCCGAGGCCGCCGCCCTCGATGCCCCGGTTCTCGGCGATCTGTTCTTCGTGGCCCGCGGGCGGAGCGTGTTCATCGGCGTGCGGTCGCTCGATCCGCTCGAGGCCGCGAAACTCGTGCCGCTGATCCAGCGCGTGGCGGCCGACCTTCCGGGCACCTTCGCCGTGGCCAAGCAATCGAGCCTCTTCGAGCAGGGCATCGGTTCGGGCCGTACGGTCGATATCGAGATCACCGGGCCCGACCTCGCCAAGCTGGTGCAGCTCGGCCTGCAGGTGATGGCCAAGCTCCCCGAGGCGACGCCCGGCAGTCAAAACCTGCCCAAGCCTTCGCTCGATCTCTCCAGCCCCGAGATCCAGCTCGTCCCCCGCCTCGAGCAGGCCGCCGACATGCAGCTCGACGCCCGCCAGCTCGGCTACATGGTCGATTGCCTCGTGGATGGCGGCTACGCCACCGACTACTTCCTCGACAACGACCGCATCGACCTCGTGATCAAGGGCGACGAACGATTCGTGAAGCGCACGCAGGATCTCCGGTCACTCCCGGTGATCACGCCCGGCGGACAGCTCGTGCCGCTCGAGAGCGTGGCGGAGGTGCGGGAGTTTTCCAGCGGGCCGGAGCAGATTCTGCACCGGGAGCGGGAACGCGCGATCACCGTGCAGGTGTCGCCACCCACACGGATGCCGCTCGAAGAGGCCCAGGAGCGGATCACGAACATGATCGTCAAGCCGCTCGTCGATGCGGGGAGCCTCGCCGGCGGGTATCGAATCAGCCTCGGCGGCACGACCGACAAGCTCGTGGCCACGTGGCGGTCGCTGTGGTTCAACCTCCTGCTGGCGGCCTTGATCACATATCTCTTGATGGCAGCGCTCTTTGAATCGTGGGTCTACCCGGCCGTCGTCATGCTCTCGGTGCCGCTGGGCAGCGTGGGCGGCCTGCTCGGTTTGGGGCTGCTCAACTGGCTGGGCGCGCGGTTCGGCATTTACCAGCCGCTCGACGTGCTCACGATGCTCGGCTTCGTGATTCTGATCGGCACCGTGGTCAACAACCCGATCCTGATCGTGGAGCGGGCGCTGCAGCTCGTGCGCGGCGAGGCGGACGACGAACGCCACGGCGAGCGTTGGCTGCCGACCGAGGCGATCCTCGAGGCGGTGCGTAGCCGGATTCGGCCGATCTTCATGACCACGTTCACGACCGTGCTCGGGCTCTTGCCCAGCGTGCTCTTTCCCGGGGCCGGCAGCGAACTCTATCGCGGCCTGGGGGCGGTGCTCCTGGGCGGCATGCTCGTCTCCACGATCGTCACACTCGTGCTCGTGCCGCTCCTGCTTGGCATCTGCTTCCGGTTGTTTCCGATGCGCTAGCGCCGTCGTCGGCCTGCGTTGCAAACCAGAGCGTGGCCGCGGCCATCAGCAGGCCGAACAGAATGATCAGCACGAGCACGATGCCCATCAGGCAGCCGGCCCGGGCGTCGTCGCCGCTGAGCGCCTCGAGTTCCCGGGCCGAGTGCCCCGCCTGGCCCGAGGATGCTGTGGCGTCCTCCACGTTGCCGAGGGCCTCCGCCTGACGGCTGTTGACGGAGCTGTCGAGCGCGAGCAACAGGCTGCGCGCGTGGCGAAACAGAAGCACCGGCAGGAGCACGGCCACGGCCAGGCAGATGCCGAGTGCCGTCTCGGCCGACGTGCCGACGCCGAGCACGAGCGCCGCATAGAGCAGCCCGGTGACGATCACCGTCGCGCCATAATTGAGATAGATCGAGCCGAGATAGAAGCCCGGCTCACGGCGGAACGAGAGCCCGCAAAGGCTGCACGCGTCGTGCATCTGCACGAGCCCGCGAAAAAGCGGCCCAGCACCACACCGTGGGCACCGCAACCGGAGCGCCCGACCGATCACGGGAGAGCGGTGAGAGCCCGGCATCGTGCGATCGCTTGAAAAGAAAGAGGCTCCGGTCGGAGTCGAACCGACGATGGCGGATTTGCAATCCGCTGCCTTAGCCACTTGGCTACGGAGCCGTGAATCATCCTGGAATCAACCTGCTGCATCGAACCGCCCGGAACGCTACGGAAAACTGGGCGGTTTGGTCAAGCGCTGTGTATCAGGCAGACCATACCACCTTCGCCGGCCGTCGCGTTTCTAGCGATCCTGCCAGAGAATCGGCCGGCGCAGGGCTGCGGCTTCAATCTGTTCCGAAAACCGCATCCCCGCGGCACCGCCGCGAGAGGGCGGGAGTGTGGCCCCAGTCCCCCCGGGCCGATATAGTCTGCCCACCTCCGCCCATTTCGCTGGCGGTTTTCTCTCGGAGCCTTTGCCCAGAATGAGCACGCAGGTGAGCAAGCAGGGATCATGTGACATCGGCCTGATCGGCCTCGCCGTGATGGGCGAAAACCTGGCCCTCAACATCGCCAGCCGCGGCTATTCGATCGCCGTCTACAACCGCACGACGAGCGTCACCGACGCCTTCACGGACGGCCGTGGCAAGCAGCCGAACGTCGTCGGCTGCCACACGCTGCCCGACCTCGTGGCGGCGCTGAAGGCCCCCCGCAAGGTGATGATGATGGTCAAGGCCGGCCCGGCCGTAGACGACCTCATCAAGACGCTGATCCCCCTGCTCTCCCCGGGCGATTGTCTCATCGACGGTGGCAACACGCTCTATTCCGACACCGAGCGGCGCACGAAGGAGGTCGAGGCGGCGGGGCTGCACTACATCGGCACTGGCGTCTCCGGCGGCGAAGAGGGCGCGCTCAAAGGTCCGAGCCTGATGCCGGGCGGGTCGAAGGCGGCCTGGCCGCTCGTGAAGCCGATCTTCCAGGCGATCGCGGCGAAGGTGGGCCCCACGGGCGACATCCCCTGCTGCGACTGGGTCGGCCCGCGGGGGGCCGGGCACTACGTGAAGATGGTGCACAACGGCATCGAATACGGCGACATGCAACTGATCTGCGAGGCCTACTGGCTGCTCAAGCACGGCGCCGGTCTCTCGAACGCCGACCTCGCGAAGGTGTTCGACGAGTGGAACCAGGGCGAGCTCGACAGCTACCTGATCGAGATCACCCGTGACATCTTCACCGTGAAAGATCCCGACACCGGCGACTTCATGGTGGACAAGATCCTCGACAAGGCCGGGGCCAAGGGCACCGGCAAATGGATGAGCCAGCTGGCCCTCGACCTCGGCGTGCCGAGCACGCTCGTCACGGAAGCCGTCTACGCCCGCTGCCTCTCGGCACTCAAAGACGCCCGCGTGCGCGCAAGCACGGTGCTCAAGGGCCCCGATCTTCACACGCACGACGATCCCAAAGCATTCGTCGAACAGGTGCGGCAGGCACTCTACGCCTCGAAGATCGCAAGCTACGCCCAGGGCTACGTGCAATTGGCCGCGGCCGCGAAGGAGCACGACTGGCCGCTCGACTACGGCGCGATCGCGATGATGTGGCGGGGCGGCTGCATCATCCGGGCGCAGTTCCTCGAGCGGATCGCCGAGGCCTACAAGGCACAGCCGAACCTCGAAAACCTGATGCTCGCCCCCTACTTCGCCGACGCGCTCGCGAAGTCGCAAAAAGCCTGGCGGCACGTCGTGGCCACGGCCGCCACGATCGGCATCCCGGTGCCGGCGTTCATGACGGCCCTGGCCTACTACGACGGCTATCGCCACGCGAATCTCCCGGCCAATCTGCTCCAGGCCCAGCGCGATTACTTCGGCGCCCACACCTACGAGCGGACCGACAAGCCAGGCTCATTCCACACCGAATGGCTCGACCTCCGGAGGCAGGCATGAACGGTTTTCTCACGAATCTCTTCGGCCTCTCGGGCAAGACGGCGGTCGTGGTCGGCGGCACGGGCGTGCTCGGCGGCGCGCTCGCCGACGGCCTGGCCCAGGCGGGCGCGTTCGTGGTGGTGGCCGGACGCGGTGCCGACCGTGGCGCGGCCCGGGTGGATGCCATCAAGGCCGCCGGCGGCGAAGGCACGTTCGTGAGCGTCGATGCCGTCGATCGCGCGAGCGTGAAGGCCCTCCTCGACGCCACGATCCACGCCCGCGGCCGGGCCGACATCCTCGTCAACTGTGCCGGCGTCAACTCCTCGGTGCCCTACTTCGAGATTCCCGACGACGACTACGACAAAGTCCTCGACACGAACCTCAAGAGCACCCACATCGGCTGCCAGATCTTCGGCGCCCACATGGCGGCCAACTTCGCCGCCGGTACGGGCGGCGGCGCGATCCTGAATATCGGCAGCGTCTCGGCCGACAAGCCGCTCTCGAAAGTCTTCATCTACTCCGCCTCGAAGGCGGCCGTGCTCAACTACACGCAGAACGTGGCCCGCGAACTCGCTCCCAGGGGCGTGCGGGTGAACATCCTCTGCCCCGGCTTCTTCCCCGCCGAGCAAAACCGCAAGATCCTCTCCCCCGACCGCGTGACCACGATCATGTCGAAGACGCCGATGAATCGCTTCGGCAACCCCGAGGAACTCGTGGGCGCCGCGATCCTGCTCTGCGCCCCAGCCGCCGGCAGCTTCATCACGGGCACGAGCATCTACGTGGACGGCGGATTTACCGGCATGAGTATGTAGGCCGGGCTCCAGCCGGGCCCTACACGTCGAGCCCAAGCCGGCTTCGGGGGAGCGGCAAAAGTCTCCTCACTCCGGCCGCCGCGGCCGTCGTTCGGGAAGCGTTCGCCGACTCCCCCGAATCCTCCCCATCTCAGTTGAGGAGGCTTCGGGCTCCCCGTGTCCCGGGAGCCGGCGTATTTGACCAGCGCAGCCATGGATGGCGCAGCGCAGGCAAATCCGAGTGAGCCGAAGCCTGGAGGGCG
>JAIXPT010000204.1 GCA_027486095.1 Planctomycetaceae bacterium
GCTTGGGCAAGTTGAGGCATGACAGGCTGAAGCCTGTCCTCCGTACGGCAAGCCAGCCGATTGCCCCACGAGAGGCGGTACGCAACCCGGAGTCCCGTCGCTTCCGCTCCGGGCTTCTAGGCCAGCGGGAGCCGCGTGCCGAACAGGATTGCCTGGAGGGCGGAGGCGAACGTCCGGCGAGATGGTACGGGGTAACCCCGAGCCGGATTGGGCGTGTAGACCGAGGTCACGACAGGCGGGACGCCTGTCCTACGATTAAGCCGCGGCGGAGCGGGCCAGCACTTCAGCGGCCGCCGCGACGACGCTCTCGACGTCGATCGCCTCCATGGCCACGCGATCCGTCTTGCGATCTTCCCACGCGGGCCGTAGCGACGCCGGCGGCTCGACCGTGCGGTGGCCGGGGCCGTAGGGGCCGTTGCGCTTCGCAGGCACGGGGCCGAAGAGGCCGATGCACGGCGTGCCCACGGCCGCGGCGAGGTGCAGCGGCCCGGTGTCGCTCGAGATGAACACGCGGCCGAGCCGCGCGAGCTCGCCCAGATCCTGGAGCGTGGTCTGCGGGGCCATGAGCGCGGCGTTGCCGCTCGCGGCCACGATCTGCTCGGCGGCCTCGCGTTCGGCGTTGCCGCCCCACACCACGATCGAAGGGATGCCGTGCCGATGCATGAGCTCGCGGGCTACGGCCGCAAACCGCTCGGCGGGCCAGATCTTCGACGGCCAGCCCGCGCCGGGGTTGATCAGGGCCGGCGACGCCGGGAGCTGGAGCGACGCGAGCCACTCCTGCATCCGCAGCCGGCTCACGGGCCAGCGGGGCATGTCGAAGGCGGCGCGGGAGTCGGGCACGCCCAACACGGAGAGAAGATGCAGGTTTCTGTCGATCACGTGCGCAGCCGTGGCTTCGACGGGATGCGTGTACAACCGCCAGGCCTGTTCGCGAGACTCCGGCCACGCGTGGCCGATCCGCACCGGAGCGCCCGAGAGCCACGTGGGCACCGCGCTCTTGAGCAAACCCTGCAGGTCGAGCGTGACGTCGGGCGCGAAATCGAGCAGCTGGCGACGCAGGCCGCGGATCGTGGCGAACGACTTCAGCCAGCCGCGCGGGAGCCGGAAGAGATGGTCGATCGCCGGATGGCCGGCGAGCACGTCGCCCGCGCGACCCTCCACGACCCAGCCGATGCGTGCCTCGGGAAATGCCCGCTTGAGCGCCACGGCCGTCGGCACGCCGTGCAGCACGTCGCCGATGGCGGAGAGTTTGACGACGACGATGGCGCGGGGCGATTTCATGGACGCGGGATTTTTCGCACCCCCGCGTCGGAGGGCAAGAGCAATTTTGCAGCGGTGTTTGTGAGCTCACGCGACCTGAATGCCGCGCTCACATTCCGCGCTGAGACAGTTCGCAGAGCGTGATGCCCGCGACCGTCTGCGGGCAGCTCCACACGAGATAGAAGTGGGCCTCGCGCAGCAGGCGTTCGGCCGGATGGCCGGCGACGAAGCCCGCCCCTTTTGCGGCCGTGAGGGCCGCCTGAGCGGCGCGGATCACGAGGCCATTGGCATCGGCACGGAGTCGGTCGCGGTCTTCAGTAAGGGCGGCCACGGCGTGCTGCAGCCGCGCCTCGGCAGCCTGCGTCTCGGCTTCGAGTGCATCGACGACAGGAGCGAGCGTGGCTCGGGCCATGGCTTCGCTTTGGAGCAGCCGGAGGGCCGCCCGCGTGCTGCCGAGGGCGAGCGCCGTGGTGGCGAGGCCGGCGGTGCGCACTCCGCCGGTCGCCTGCGGCTCGACTAGCGCAGCGGGGGACACGTCGGCAAACGCCACGCTCGACGTGCGGCTGCCGGAGAGCGCGAGCAGCTCCATTGGCGGCGCGATCACGAGCCCGGGCCGGTCGGTCGGCACGATGAAAAACATCGGCTGCCCGTCGTCGCGCACCGCCCCGGTGACGATCGCATCGACCGTGTCGGCACCCGTCACCCACGGGCAGAGGCCCGAGAGCCGCCAGGCGTTGTCGGCCAGGTGGGCTGTGAGGGCGGGCGTGCCGAGATGCCGCCGGCTCGTGGAGAGCTGCGCGATGCCCACCGTCACGGTGCGGGTGCCGGCGGCGAGCGCGGGGAGCCACGCCGCCCGCACGTCGTCGCTGCCGCCGCAGATGATCCGGCAGCCGGCCGCCCACTGGGTGAGCGCGAGCGCCGTGGTGAGGCAGCGCGAGGCGATGGCGACGAGGGCGCCGAGGATGGCGTGCTCCGTCGCGCCGGCGCCGCCGTCGGCCGCCGGCACGAAGCCCGCGAGCACGTCCGCCCGGGCGAGCAGGTCGAAGGCGCCGCTCTGCCACGGGCCCGCATGCGCCGTCGCCTCGGCGCGCTCGCCGAGGGCGTGACAGAGTGCCGTGAGGGCGGCTGGATCGGGCGTCGGGGCATGTGGCGTGAACACCGACGCATTATGAAGGCTGGCCCGCGGGGGTCGAAGCGACGCTGCTCGCCGGGTATACTCCCGGGCCTTCTGGCTGCAGTTCCCACCATCTCCACACCCCGCCCGGAGGAGCCTCCATGAGCCAGGCAGAGGAAGAAGTTTTCACGCGATCCGTTTCCCGCAACGGCGCGACGCCGACGGCCCACCTGGCTCCTCCCCGCCTCGACGAGCTGTCGCCGCAAAATCTCTATGACAAGTGCATGGCCCTCGCCAGAAATCTCTGGTGGAGTTGGCACCCGGAGGTCACGAATCTGTTTCGTGAGCTCGACCCGATTCGCTGGCGGCAGCTCGACCATAATCCGATCGCGCTCCTCGCCGAATTCACCCCCGAGCGGCTCGAAGCCCGGGCGGCGGAACTCGTGCTCTACAGCCGGATCAATCAGGCCTACCGCCGGCTCAAGGAATACCTCGCGGCCGAGACGACCTGGAGCGAAGTGAATGCCGGCGTTCTCGGATCGAAGCCGGTCGTTTATTTCTCGGCCGAGTTCGGCATCCACGAGTCGGTGCCGATCTATTCCGGGGGCCTGGGCGTGCTCTCCGGCGACCACATCAAGAGCGCAAGCGGCCTCGGCATCCCGCTGATCGCCGTGGGCCTGTTCTACGACCAGGGCTACTTCAAGCAGCAGCTCGACATCGACGGCTATCAGCACGAGGAGTATCTGCAATCGCGGGTCGAGGTGCTGCCGATCGAGCCCGCGATCGGGGCCGATGGCAAGCCGGTGATGGTGCAGGTGGACACCCGCTCGGGCACGATCTTCGCCCAGGTGTGGAAGCTCGCCGTGGGCCGAGTGAGCCTCTACCTGCTCGATTGCAACGTCGAAGGCAACAGCCCCGAGGATCGCAAGCTGACGAGCCGGCTCTACGGCGGCGACACGCGCATTCGCATTCGCCAGGAGATCGTGCTCGGCATCGGCGGCGTGCGGGCGATCCGGGCCATGGGGATCGTGCCCGGCGTCTATCATCTCAACGAAGGGCATTCGGTGTTCGCCACCCTCGAGGCGGTGCGCGGCCGGATGGATCGCGACGGCTATTCCTTCGCCGACGCCTCGCGGAAGGTGGCCCGCCAGACCGTGTTCACGACGCACACGCCCGTGCCCGCCGGCCACGATCGCTTCGACAATGGCCTCATGGAGGAGCACCTCGGGCCGATGCGCGACGCCCTCGGGATCTCGCACGACCACCTCATGAGCCTGGGCCGCGTCGATCCGGCCAATCACTCCGAGCCGTTCTGCATGACGGTGCTCGGGCTGAAGATGTCGCGCCGGGCCAATGCGGTGAGCGCGCTCCACGGCCACGTGAGCCGCCGCATGTGGAACGGCCTCTGGCCGGGCCGCGTCGAGGAGGAGGTGCCGATCGGCCACATCACCAACGGCGTGCACGTGCCGAGCTGGCTCTCGTGGCAGATGCTTCAGCTCTACGACCGCATCTTTCCGGCCAACTGGTTTCGCCGGATGGGGGAGCCCGACGTGTGGCAGAAGATCCACGAGTGCGACCCCGGCGAACTCTGGGAGACCCACTACGCGCTCAAGAACCTGCTGCTGCAATTCGTGCGGCGGCGGCTCAGCCGGCAGTGCCGGCGGCGGGGCGAGTGCGATGAAGCGGTGGAGCTCGCCCGCACGGTGCTCGATCCAAACGTGCTCACGATCGGCTTCGCGCGGCGGTTCGCCACCTACAAGCGGGCCGACCTCGTGCTCAACGAGCTCGATCGCCTCTCCGCCCTGATCAGCGATCGCGACCGCCCGATCCAGATCATCTTCGCGGGCAAGGCCCATCCGGCCGACGAGCCGGGCAAGGCGCTGATCCGCAAGATCGCGAACCTGCGGCACGATCCCCGCACCAGCGGCCGGATCGTGTTCGTCGAAGACTACGACATCAACGTCTGCCGCCACCTGATCCAGGGCGTGGATGTGTGGCTCAACAACCCGCGCCGGCCCCTCGAGGCCTCGGGCACCAGCGGCCAGAAGGTGGTGCTCAACGGCGGCCTCAATTGCTCGATCCTCGACGGCTGGTGGGCGGAGGCCTACGACGGCCGCAACGGTTTCGCGATTGGCCGCGGCGAGACGCACGCCAACGACGCGATCACCGATCGGCGCGACTACGAAGCGCTCTACCAGGTGCTCGAAGAGGAGGTCATCCCGCTGTTCTACGACCGCGACGCCGACGGCCTGCCGCGGCAGTGGATCAAGATGATGAAGAACTCGATCGGTTCGCTGGCGTGGCGGTTTAGCTCGCACCGCATGGTGATGGACTACGCCCGCGCCTGCTACGTGCCGGCCGCCGGCGGCGTCTCGTGCGACATGAACAGCCGCTGAAGTCACGCCTTCGCGAGGAAGCCCGAGGCGTGAGCCGAGAGGATGCCCCTGTCATAAGTGCCGGCTCGGGGTTACCCCTACCATCTCGCCGGCCGCTCGCTGCAGTCCTCGTGATCTCGCCTCCCCGTCTGGAAGCCCGAGGCGTGAGCCGAAGGGAATACGCGTCGTGTTTCGCCACCGGGTCATCCTCTCGGCTTTCGCCTCGGGCTTTCATTGAGGGAGGCTCGGGGTTGCCCCTGCCGTTGAGCCGGCGTAGCTGGGCCACTTCACGGGAAACATGGCATCGTGCCATTTTCCCTTGGCCGACCTCTGTCGGCTGGTGTTGACGCCGGGACGGCGGCGCCGGCGCGACAGCCCTGACGCCGAAGGCGTGGGAGTCGGGCTTTGCCCGGCGACCGTAAGCCGGAGACGACGCCGGGACGGCGGCGCCGGCGCGACAGTCGTCCGGCGAGATGGCACGGGGCA
>JAIXPT010000138.1 GCA_027486095.1 Planctomycetaceae bacterium
CGCGCCCATGTCGAGCATCGCCGCGCCGGCGTCTTCGGTGGCGATGATCGTCTCGGCCGCGCGGGCCGGGGCGGCCTGCAAGAGCGGCAGCGCGATGCTGACGAGCGCAAGCATGGCGACGAATGAACGCATGGCGGGCAGGCTTCCTGGTTCCACGGGCGACGGTGGCGGCTGGCCATCCGACCCACGGAAGGGATTCGGCGGCGGGAGGCGGCGGTGTTCACCGATGGCGTAAAACGGTGGAAATATGCCGGTGGTAGCGATGGGAGTGCCGTCCGACGCGGCTTCTTCCTACGATTGGGAAATCATGGACCGCATCACCCTCTCCTCCGGCAGCGCCGAGCCGCTCGTGCTCGATGTCGATCGGACGGCGCTCGTGGCCAACCTGGCCGGTCCCTCGGGCGCGGCGGGCGCGGCGGCCGCTCGCCTCGTCGCCGCCGCGACCGCGCTGCCCCCTGACGGCCCGCCTTTGTCCGCGTTCGCCGTGCCGGGGGATCGCGTGGTGATCGCCGTCGCCGGAGCGCTGCCCCAGGCAGAACAGGTGGTGACCGTGGTGACAGAGCAACTGGCCGGTGCCGGCGTGGATCAGGCCGTCATGACGGTGCTCCACGCGGGCCCCGCCGTGGCCGGGCTCGCGCGTGCCCAGGAATTTCATGCGGATACGGTCGCCGAGACCGCCTACCTCGCGGCCGACGAGGCCGGGCGGCCACTCCATGTGGCCCGGGCACTCGTCGATGCCGACGTCGTGGTGACGGTGGGTGAGTGGTCGTATGACGCCCGCCTCGGGGGCCGGTCGCTCGGTGGCGAGCTCTGGCCCGCCTTCGGCCGCGCCGAGTGCGATGCCGCCCTGATGCTTGCCCTGGCCCGCCGCGGCCGGCGAGCGCTCAGGCCATGGGCCGACAACGTGCGCACGCTCACCTGGCAGCTCGGCGCGATCTCGTGCCTGCGGCTCGTCGCCGGCCGCGACGGCACGCTCGCATCTGCCGCCTTCGGCACGGCCGATTCCGCCGCGCGCCGGGCCCGGCAGGCCGCCAAGGCATGGGCGCCCGCGGTCGCCGCGCCAGCCGACCTTGCCATCTGCTCGCTCTCCGCGCCCACGGCGGGGTTTGACACGATCGCCCGGGCCATCGCCGCAGCGGCCCGAATCACACGCCCTGGCGGCACGATCTGCGTGGCCTCTGCCACGGGCGACGTCCCGGGGCCCGTCGTCACCCGGTGGCGACAGGGCGCGCCCTTGCAGGCACTCGTGCGGGAAGCGATCGCCTCGGGTGATCCGAGCCTCGTGGCCGACGCCGTCACGGCCCGGTTCTTCGCCCGGGCCCTCGACGACCGCCGGCTCGTGCTGCTCTCGAATCTCGACGAGACCACGGTCGAAGACCTCGAGTTTGGCCATGCGTCCGGCCCCGACACGATCGCCCGGCTAGCCCGCCGCTCAGACAGCGTGGCCGTGCTTCACGAAGCCGATCTGATGCTTCCGCGGCTCGCCTCGTAGGACAGGCTTCAGCCTGTCACCTCGCCCTCCGACAGGCTGAAGCCTGTCCTCCAAAAAACGAACAGGGCCGCTTGCGCGGCCCTGCCGTGAACTCCATCCACCACCACGCGGACGGTTGTATTGCGACCGATACAAGGCCTCGGTCGAGGGCTCTCGTCGTGGGCGATCAAGCCGTGAGGGCGATCGCACCGTCGTCGCTGTCATTGGTCATCGATTCACCGCTTGCCTGTCGCTGCTTGCGGCGGCGATAGCCGTGGCCGACAGCCGCGGCGGCACCGAGGCCGGCGAGGATCAGGGTCGGCGGTTCGGGCACGGCGACCGGCTCGACCGGGTTGCTGACATTCAGGTTGGTCACCTGGGTGATGGCCTTGCCGTAGACGCCGGCGGCAGCGATCTGCCCCGTATACTGGATCGAGAGCTCGGTGACGAAGTCGCCGGGAGCGATGCCCGCAGCTGCACGCAGGGCGACCCAGTCGATCGAGTCGGTGCCGGCCCAGCTGCCGGTCGTCGCGGCATTCTGCGGCCCATTCACCGTGACATCGCTCGGCACGATCGGCATCGCGCGATTGATCGCCGAGCCGCCAGAATAGGGCAGCCAGTTCACGCCCGTCACCTGGATCGTGTAGTTGGCCGACATCGTCACCTTGGCTTGCGATGCCGGGCTGCCGGCACCCATCTCGCCAGCACCGAACGGGGCCCACACGCTGTAGGTGCCGGCCATGTTGATCGTGTTGCCGGTGAGGGCATATCCGAGATAGCCGGGATCACCGACGATCGGCTTCGCCGCCACGGCGAAGGCCAGGAGCGCCGACTTCGACTGCAGGTCGAAGACCACATTTTGGTCGGTCTGCACGAAGTTCTCGGGCAGGAAGGTCAGCTGGGGATTGGGAGTCTCCGTGTAGATGGGCGTCTGCGGCACATAGAGCCCAGTCGCGGGCGGTGCGATGTCCGGCCCACTCTCGGTGACATTTTTGTACTCGGCTTTCACGCCGCCGAAGGTGCCCCAGTTGATCGAGCCGGCCGACGCCGGGCCCCCGATCAGGGCTGCAGCGCCAAGGAACGCTACCTGAAACTGCTTGAACATGGTTTGGGATCCTGGTTTCGTGATGGAGTTCGTTGCGTTCGGAAGCGAAGGGCTTCCTGCCGGGATGGCCTCCGGCGGGTGTGAGCCCGACGGATCCCGTGGCGTGGAGGCAGTCGAAAAGTGGTGGTGACTGCATTCCGGCCGACGGCCAGGTGGGTGACTCATGTGGGGGAGGCGTGACGTGCCTGCCTGCATCTCCGGGGCGAAATGGTGCATCCACACGCGCCGCCGCCGAGCTCGCCGTGCCACGCGCCGCCTGGTGTGCCGGGCAAGCGGGCCCCGCAAGCGACGCGACGTCGTGCGGAGGCGAAGCCGTGAAGGCCTGCTGGCTCGGGTTGGACGGGAACGAGGCATGGGATCACTCAGGAAAGACGCTGGGGGACACTCAGAACCGAAGAACCGCAGGTGGCTACCAGGCGGCTGGAGCTACGAGGCGACAGGGGCTACCAGGCGAACCGCTTGTTGCGGCGGCGATGAATGCCGTTGGCCTGGGTGGGCCCACGCTGAGACCGGGCGTAGCGGGGCTGGGCGGTGCGACGCGACTCGTGGTTGCTCTCACGACGATCGCGGATGCGGAGCGACGAATAATCGATCGCGGCATCGTCGGCATAAGACGGGGCTGACATGGCAAGCTACTCCTTGAAAAAAAGCTGGTGAGAAAGGAAACCGAAACGAAGACACCGAAAATCGCTCTCGAATCTGGGGCTCAACGGGCCCCCGCAAACACGGCCGCACCGTCACGCAGGCGGCGGGCCTCGACACACAGGCTCGTGAGGCTGTCGCCGTCACACACACCGGGCAGATAGAGCCACGCGCCCAGCTGACGGGCCCACAGCTCCTCGTCCACGTTGTCTTCAGAGCCGCAGATCACGAGCAGCGTGCCCGGACGCGCGGCCAGCTCTTCGGCAATCTCGACCGAGTCGTTCACGCGATCGCCGAGCGGCGCGGCGATATCGACGATCACGAGCTGGAAGTCGCGATCGACAGCCTGGCGCAGTTCGCCAGACGTTTCAGGCGACGCACACTCGAGCCATCCAGCGAGTTCGACGGCCGCCTCGAAGCGACGCCGCCGAGCCGAATCACCAGACACGACGAGGCAGTCGAGCATCGCGGTCCGCCGCGTCGAACGCGGCAGCATGCCACTCGTGGCCTCGGGGGCGAGCACGTCGGACGTGATCCCCACTGCAGCAACCATCATCATTGTGCTTCTCCTTTGAACTGGTCTCTGCCGCAGGGCTTCGAGTCACTCACGTGCTCACTCGCCTGCGACGCCACAAAGGAAAAGCACGGCCCGTGCCAAACCCCGCACGGGCTCTCGTGGCCCCACGCAACACCCGATCGCCACTCGGGTTGCGCGTGCAAAAAATTTTTTAAAGCGCGGCCCGCGGCGATCTCGCGCTCTCACCAGCCTGGTGGGGCGCACGGGGCCTGCGGCGGGCCCTGGAGGCGAAAAAGCCTTGTTTTCCAGGGCCAAACGCACCCCTCACCAGCCCGGTGAGCAGCTCACCGGAACGGTGGGTCATCGGGAAGACGGCGCGAGGCGCTGGCGAAACCGATCGATCAACACGGGGCCCCAGTGCCGAGAGTCGCGACTGCCCCCGGGATAGTCGCCGAGCACGAACCATTCGTCGGTGGCGAGCCGCCACCGTGTCGTGCCGGAAGCGGGGGCCATGTGATGGACGTCGCGCCAGGCGACCACGTCTTCGATCACGACCCGTGGCGTCCCCGTGCTCGACGCGACGATTCGCACCGCGCACGACATGACGGGCTCGGCCCGATCCCACACTTGGTGAAACGGCCATGCCGCCAGCCCACCTGGCGGGAGGCACGACCGCACATCTCGCTGTGGCTCAAACGCCCATGCCGCCGCCACGAATGCCCCGTCGAGCCGGCCTGCCACCACCGCATGGCGACCGGGCCGTGGCAGCCGCACGCGCACCCCACGGCTGGCCACGAACACCTCGACCTCCGCCCGCGCATCCCCATGATCGCTCCTCTCGACCGCGATCACGGCCGCCACGCCCACGTCGCTCACAGGCAGGAGCACGCGCCGCTCGTCGGGAGCGAACGGCATGTCGTCGAACACGGGATCGGGAAGCACGAGCCGCACCTCGGCGTCGGTCACATATCGTGAGGCAGCCATCACCGGCAGCGCCATTTCGGCGAGTGCCCGCGGTGGCTTCGCGACCAACCGGCCGGCGACCGTGACATCGCCATCCACGATCCCGATCTCTTCCCCGGGGAGCCCCCAGACCCGCTTCACGGCGATCGCACCATCCGGGGCGGCGAGTGTCCAGCGTTCAAACCGCCGCGGCCGCCGGAAGCGATCGAGCGGCGGAAACCAGCCGCTTTGAACCACATCTCCTGGCATCAGCCCGGGCGCCATCGACAGCCCCTCAACCTCCCACCGCACCGGCGGGGCAAGCCAGCCGGCGAGAGCCAGCAGGACGAGCCCGACAAGGAGTGTGCGACGCAGCGTCATGCCCAGGAGTATCGCCGCGCGATCTTTCCGATTGAAACTCGGGGTGGTATCTGAAAGCGTATTCGACAGAGCTGGAGCTCCGTCGCCACGTGGGGCATGGGGGGCCAGCAAGCCCGAGGCGTGAGCCGAGAGGATGCCCCGTTCCCAGCAAGCCCGAGGCGTGAGCCGAGAGGATGCCCCGGTGGCGAATCACCACGCGCGTTCCCTTCGGCTCACGCCTCGGGCTTCCAGTGAAGGGAGGCGAACGTCCGGCGAGACGGTACGGGGTAACCCCGAGCCGGATTGGCCAGCCGAGGATGCGCTCCAAATTTGGTTGGGTGACCGATCGCCCAAGCGCCCCACGAAGGAGCAGAGGCAGCCCCTACCGGGGGCGGATTTCGAGCAGGACGCTCTCGTTGTCGCTGCCGCGGAGCGGCCACGAGGCGATCCGGCGAACCATCACATGCTTCGCGTAGCCCTTGTGCCGGGCCTCGTTCTTCTCGTCTTCCCAGCGCGGCCCCTTCACGACGAGCAGGCGGCCAAACTCGCCGGCGATCGGCTCGAACCACGAGAGCAGTTTCACGAGCGGCGCCACGGCCCGGACGACGAGCGTGTCGAAGCGGTCACCCCGGGCCGCCGCCGCCTTCACGACGGCCTGCCCGGCCGCCTCGTGCACAGGCAGGGCGAGCCCGGCTTCGCGGATGATCGCACCCACCGCCCGGGCCTTTTTCGCGACGCTGTCGCAGAGCTCCACCCGCAGATCGGGCCGGAGGATGGCCAGGAGCACGCCCGGCACTCCCCCGCCCGTCCCGACGTCGAGCACATGCTCGCCGCGGGCCAGATGGGGGCCGATCGCAGCGGCATCGGCCACGTCGCGGGAGACGAATTTCGCCACGTCGGTGTGGCGCGTGAGATTGAGCCGGTCGTTCCAAGACCAGAGGCTCGCCGCGTAGGCGGCGAGCCTCTGGCTCGAATCGGCGGGCAGCGCGAGCCCGAGCCGCTCGGCTTCATCGGCGATCGACCGGGCGAGCGGCTCCGACATCACTTGATGAACAGCATCTCGCGGTAGGTCGGCAGCGGCCACAGGTCGTCCGGCAGGATCACCTCGATCTGGTCGGCGGTCTCCCGCAGGGCGACCATCGCCGGGATCACGTCGTCGTGGAAGTGCTTCACCTCCGCCCGCAGATCGGCGGCACCGTGGTGGGCGAGCACCTTCTCGAGAGCCTCGATCCGGCCCTCGAATTCGCCCACGAGCTTCGTGAGCTTGTCGAGCGTGCCCATGTGCACGGCC
>JAIXPT010000241.1 GCA_027486095.1 Planctomycetaceae bacterium
AGGGGACAACCCCGATCCTCCCCCGTACTTCATCAAGCCAGTTGAGGGAGGCTTCGGGCTCCTCGTGTCCCGGAGACGGCGTAGCTGACCAGCGAAGCCATGGATGGCGCAGCGCAGGCAGGTCCGAGTGAGCCGGAGCCTGGAGGGCGGAGGCGAACGTCCGGCGAGGGGATATGGGGAGCCCGAAGCCGGCGCGCACGAGTGAAGAAGTCGCAGCTGAAGCCCATGCCGCGCGCACTCACCGCTTCGGCCGGGGGATTCGCCCGGGGCCGCGGTTGCGCGGGCCCTTGCCGATGCGCCGGCCGTCGCGGCGGCCACCGTCCCGTAGGTCGGCGATCCGGTCGCGGAGGTGCGCGGCCCGTTCGAAATCGAGCTCGGCGGCGGCCTGCATCATGTCGGCCTCGAGCTGCTCGAGAAGTTCAGTGGTGCGGCGGCGGTCGTCGTCCCCCTGCCCCACGGCCTCGAACGCCACCGCCCGCGACACGGCCTCCGCCTCGATGCCGGCGCGGATCTCCTTGCGCACCGTTTCCGGCGTGATGCCGTGGGCGGCGTTGTATTCCTCCTGGAGGGCGCGGCGGCGGCGGGTCTCGTCGATCGCCTGCCGCATCGATTCAGTGACCGTGTCGGCGTAGAGAATCACGCGGGCGTCCACGTTGCGGGCCGAGCGACCGATCGTCTGCATGAGCGAGGTCTCGCTGCGCAGGAAGCCCTCCTTGTCGGCGTCGAGGATCGCCACGAGCGAGACTTCCGGCAGGTCGAGCCCCTCGCGGAGCAGGTTCACGCCCACGAGCACGTCGAATTTTCCCTCGCGCAGCTCCTTGAGCAGCTCCACGCGCTCGAATGCGTCGAGCTCGCTGTGCAGCCAGCGGCAGCGGACGTTGCGCTCCTGAAAATAGGCCGTCAGATCCTCGGCGAGCTTCTTGGTGAGCGTGGTCACGAGCACACGCTGGCCGGTGGCGATGGTCTTGTCGATCTCGCCGGCGAGGTGCGGCACCTGCTGCGAGGCGGGCACGATCTCGATGACGGGGTCGAGGAGGCCCGTCGGCCGGATCACCTGCTCCACCACTTCGCCGCCGGTGCGGTCGAGCTCCCACGGCCCAGGCGTGGCCGACACATACACCGTCTGGTGGAGCCGGCGTTCCCATTCGTCGAACATCAGCGGCCGGTTGTCGAGGGCGCTCGGCAGGCGGAAGCCGTGCTCCACGAGCGTGGTCTTGCGGGCCTTGTCGCCGGCGTACATCCCGCGCACCTGGGGCACCGTCACGTGCGATTCATCCACGAAAAACAGGAAGTCGTCGGGAAAATAGTCGAACAGCGTGGTGGGGGTGCTGCCCGGGGCGCGGCCGGAGAGGGGCCGCGAATAGTTTTCGATGCCGGGGCAGAAGCCGGCTTCGAGCATCATCTCGATGTCGAACCGCGTGCGGGCATTGAGCCGCTGGGCTTCGAGGAGCTTGCCCTGGCTCTTGAGCTCTTCGAGGCGGGCCTCCAATTCGGCCTTGATCGACGAGACGGCCGCCTTGATCCGGTCTTCCGGCATCACGAAGTGGCGGGCCGGGTAGAAATACATCTCGTCCTTCTTGGCCGCCACCTCGCCGCTCGTGGGGTTGATGATCGCGATCGACTCGATCGTATCACCCCAGAATTCGATCCGCGTGGCGAGCTCGTCGTAGGGGGGCCAGATGTCGATCGCATCGCCGCGCACGCGGAATTTGCCCCGGTCGAGCGCCACGTCGGTCCGCTCGTAGTGGATCGACACGAGCTGCTCCAGCAGCCGATCGCGGCCGAGGCCCGTGCCGCTGGCGAGCCGGATCACCATCGAGCGGTAGTCGTCTGGCGAGCCCAAGCCGTAGATGCACGACACACTGGCCACCACCACCACGTCGCGCCGGCTCACGAGGGCGCTCGTGGCCGCCAGCCGCAGCCGGTCGATCTCCTTGTTGATCGCGGCATCCTTCTCGATGTAGATGTCGCGCTGCGGAATGTAGGCCTCGGGCTGGTAATAGTCGTAGTAGCTGACGAAATAGTGGACGGCGTTGTGCGGAAAGAAGTCGCGAAACTCCGCGTAGAGCTGGGCGGCGAGCGTCTTGTTGTGGGAGAGCACGAGCGTGGGGCGGCCGACGCGGGCGATCACGTTGGCCATCGTGAACGTCTTGCCCGAGCCCGTCACGCCCATCAGCACCTGTGAGGCCCGGCCCTCTTCGATGCCGCGGGTGAGCGCGTCGATCGCCGTCGGCTGGTCGCCAGCCGGCTGATAGGGGCTCACGAGCTCGAAGACGCCGGCCTCGCCTGGCATGGCCTTCATGGGCCCTCCCGGCGCGGCGGGCGAATCGGCCGCAGATAGGGCCGCATCTGGTCGAGCGTGGCCGGCCCGATGCCCGGCACGTCGAGGAGCGCGTCGATCGTGGCGAACGGGCCGTGGGCTTGGCGGTGCTCGACGATCCGGGCCGCGGTGGCGGGCCCCAGGCCGGGAAGCTGGGCCAGTTCGACGGCGGGCGCGGTGTTCACGTTCGTCGCGAAGGCGGCCTGCACCTTGGGCGGGGCGTCGTGATCGACGAGGCGGTCCGACGTGGCGAGCCAGGTGAACGCTGCCAGCAACAAGAGGGCCGCGATGCAGGCCACGAGTGGCTGCAGCCGGAGGGGGATCAGAGCGGTGTCACCAGACGGAGCCGACATCGTGATATAGGATAGCCCGGCCATGTCCGGCCGCCGCGCACCCCTTTTCTCCGATTTTCGCCAGTCTGCCTGGGACGACGGTCTGGCAGGCCACGTGGCCGCCCGGGCCCGCGAGTGGCTGGCCGAGGATCTCGGCCACGAGTGCGATTGGACGAGCGTCGCGACGGTCGCCGGCGACGCGGTGGCGAGTCTCGACGTCGTCTGCCGGCGGGCGGGGGTGATCGCCGGCCTCGATGCCGCGGGCGTCGTCGCCCGGGTGGCCGACGAACAGCTCGACTGGCGGCCGCGCGTCGCCGACGGCGCGCGCGTCCAGCCAGCCGCCGTCGTCGCGACGCTCGCGGGGCCGACGCGGGCCGTGCTGGCGGCCGAGCGGGTGCTCCTCAACCTGATCGGACGCATGTCTGGCGTGGCCACGGCCACGCGGGAGCTCGTCGATGCGGTCGCCGGCACCGATTGCCGGGTCTACGACACCCGCAAGACCGTTCCCGGCTGGAGGCTGCTCGACAAGCTGGCGACGCGGCTGGGAGGCGGCTGGAATCACCGGATGGGCCTCTACGACGCGATTCTCATCAAAGACAATCATCTCGCAGCGCTGGCCGCCGAGGGCTGCGGGCCGGGCGCGGCGGTGCGCCAGGCGCGGGCGTTCGTGGCCGGGGCGTTTCCCGCGGAGCGGGCCACGGCCACGGTCGTGGAAATCGAGGTCGATTCACTGGCCCAGCTCGCAGAGGTGCTGCCTGAGGGGCCCGACATCGTGCTCCTCGACAACATGCCGGCCGAGGCCCTGGCCGAGGCGGTGGCGATGCGTGATCGGATTTTCGCGGCCGACGGCCGGCGGGTGATCCTCGAGGCATCCGGTGGCATCCGCCCCGAGACGGTCGGCCGGATCGCGGCGACGGGGGTCGATCGCGTGAGCAGCGGGTGGCCGACCCACGATGCACCCTGGCTCGACGTGGCCCTCGACTGGTGACAGGCCGTGGGGCGGCTAATCCTGGTTTTTGCCGGGATTTCCAGCCTCGCTTAAAAAGTTTGGCCAATTCCTTGACAGGCGGAGGGCGGCGTTCGTATCTTTCAAGTGTGGCAAGAAAACAGCTTCTGCCACGCAGCTTTCAC
>JAIXPT010000445.1 GCA_027486095.1 Planctomycetaceae bacterium
CGCTCCTGCATGTTGGCCATCGCATCGAGGTAGCGATCGGAGGCCTCGTCGATCCGGGCCGCCGACGGGCGACTGCGATCGTCGTCGGAATCGGGATACTCGCTCGCCCAGTCGTACGACCGCTCGAAATCGGCCTGATTGGCATGGTCTTGATCGACGACCAGCGGCTTCTCGTCCACCGTCCTGTCCGCGGCCGCGGGGGGCTCGGCGACCGTGGTGCCCTGATCACCGCCGCCTGGCTCTCCCTCGGCCTCGTCCACCTCGAGCGTCTCGTTGTTTTGAATCTCCTGCTCGATCCGCTCTTCGAGCGCCTGAAGCGGCAGTTGCAGGATCTCCATCGACTGGATCATGCGCGGCGCAAGCATCTGCTTTTGCGCCATCCGCATTTCCTGGCCGAACGACATCCGCATCGCTGCAAACTCCGTGCCGGGGCACCACCACGAGGGCTCTCACGACCAAAGAATACCCTGCACCGCCGGTTTTGGGGCGTGTCAGGTGAGGCGCTGGCGGCCCGAGAGCGCGTCGGCCAGCATTTCGCGGTTGGCCTGTTCGAGCGATGCCCCCACCGTGAGGCCGCGAGCCAGCCGCGTGATCTCGACCGGCAGCCCCGCGAGGCGGGTGGAGATTTCGAGGGCGGTGGCATCCCCTTCGACGTTCGGCGTGGTGGCCATGATCACTTCCCGCACCTCGCCCTGCCGCACCCGTTCCACCAGCCGATCGATCGTGAGCTTGTGCGGGCCGACCCCTTCCAGCGGTGAGACCCTGCCCTGGAGCACGTGATACAGCCCGCGGTAGGTGCCGGCCTGCTCGAGGGCGAGGAGATCTCGCACCTGCTCCACGACACACAACAGCGTGCGATCGCGCCGCTTGTCGCGGCAGATCTCGCATTCTTCGTGCTCGGCGAGGTTGAAGCAGATCGTGCAGGGATGCAGCTTCTCCTTCACCGCGCGAATCGATTCGGCAAACGCGATCGCCTCTTGGTTCGACATCCGCAGCACGTGATACGCCAGCCGTTCGGCCGACTTGCGCCCGATGCCGGGGAGATCGGCGAAGTAGTCGATGAGCCGGGCGATCGCCCCACGCGTCTCAGCCATCGCCCACCTCCTCGCCGCCGTCTGCTGCCACGCTCACCGCGGCCGCCCCGGCCACGGCTGCCGACGGAGCGGGCTCGGCAGGCCGCCCCTGCTCCACCTTGCGCACCGCGGCGTCGAACAGCGTGCGGGCCTGGGCCACGAGCGGATGATCCATCACGTCGCGCAGCAAGGCCGCCTGCGACGGCACGGGCCGTGCCCGCTCGGGCGCCGGCACGGCCGCGCCCGCCTGCGGGACGGCCGGCGAAACCACGACCGCGTATCGCAGGGGCCGGCCGGCGAGATCGCCGAGCGCGCGGGAGATGCCCGCCACCATTTCGGGCCGCCGCAGGAACGTGGCGGCGGTCGTGGCCGCTGCCGGGATCACCACTTCGAGCGCGCCGTCGGTCCAGCGGGCCTCGGTGGCCGCGGAGCCGAAATCGGCGGCGAGCCCGCCGACCGCCTCACACGCCTGCAGCCAGGCCGCGCGGGCGTCGGGCGGAAGCGCCGGCAACGCCATGGGCTCGCCCGGGGCCTGCGCCACGGGGCCAAGCGAGGCAAGTGGCGGAGCCGGTGCGGCCGGCCGCGCGGGCTGGTCAGCGACCGGCGCGGCGGCCGGGGGCGTCAGGTCGGTCGTTTTTTTTTCGCGCGGGGCCGCCGCGGGCCGCACGGGCGGAGCGGGAGCGGCGGCCGACCCGATGCCGTGCACGAGGGCCGCGAGGTTGTCGAGATCATCGAGCTTCGCCAGCCGCACGATCGCCATCTCGGCGAGGATCGTGGCGTGGCCGCTGGTGCGCATGCGGGCGAGCGCCTGATCGACGACTTGCAGCATCGCGAGCACCGTTTCGGTGCCGAGCGAGCGGCCGATCGCAGCGAGGTCGATGCCGAGCCCCGTGCCTTCGCCGGCGCCTTGATCGACGTTGCAGCCCACGCTCGCCAGCAGCGCGTCGCGGAGCGCCGCGATCACCTGCTCGAGCACGCCGCCGGGATCGGCGCCGCCCGAGAGCGTGGCATCGAACGCCTCGATCGCCGCGCCGGGATCACGGGCGGCGATCGCCTGCACCAGCCGGCCCACCTTCTCCTCGCGGCCCGTGCCGATCACGGCATGCACGGCATCGACGTCGATCGCCCCGCGGGCCGATCCGAGCAGTTGCTCGAGCAGCGACTGGCTGTCGCGCATGCTGCCCGCGGCCCGGCGGGCGATGAGCGAAAGCGCCTCGGGCGCGGCCGTGCCCCCTTCGGCCTCGACGATCTGCGCGAGCCGCCGGGCGATCGCCGGAGCATCGACCGTGACGAAGTCGAACCGCTGGCAGCGCGAGAGAATCGTGATCGGGAGCTTCTCGGGCTCGGTGGTGCAGAGCACGAACTTCACGTGCTGCGGCGGCTCCTCCAGCGTCTTCAAAAGCGCGTTGAACGCCTCACGGGTGAGCATGTGGACTTCATCGATGATGTAGACCTTGTAGCGGCCACGGGCCGGCCGCACGGCGACGTTTTGCCGCAGCTGCCGGATCTCGTCGATGCCGCGGTTGCTGGCGGCGTCGATCTCGACCACGTCTACGTCCTGCCCGGCAGCGATCGCGAGGCACGAGTCGCAGGCGTTGCAGGGCTCGGCCGCCGGCCCCTGCACGCACCCCAGCGCCTTGGCATAGATGCGGGCCGCGCTCGTCTTGCCCACGCCGCGGGCCCCGGTGAACAGATAAGCGTGGCCGATCCGGCCGCTC
>JAIXPT010000213.1 GCA_027486095.1 Planctomycetaceae bacterium
ACGCGGCTGGTGAACACGGGCCGGATCGGCTGGCCGCGGTTGATCGAGGCCATGAGCACGCTGCCCGCCCGCATTCTCGGCGTGAACCGCGGCACGCTCCGCCCCGGAGCGATCGCCGATATCACGCTCATCGATCCGGCCCTCACCTGGCAGGTGGATGTGCAAAAATTCTCGTCGAAGAGTGCCAACTCGCCGTTCCATGGCTGGACGCTCACCGGCCGGGCGGTGGCCACGATCGTGGCTGGCCGCGTGAAATACCGGCTGCCGGCTTCCTGAGCCATGACGCTGATCATCGACGGCTACAACCTGCTCCACGCCTCGGGGGTGTTCGGCGCGGAGCGTGGCCCGCGAGGCTTCGAGCAGTCGCGACTGGCCCTCCTCGACTTGTTGGCCGACCTGCTCGGCCCCGAGGCCACGAAAACGATCGTCGTGTTCGATGCGGCGAATGCACCCGACGGCCTGCCGGGCCGGCATGGGCACCGCGGCCTCCGCGTGTGGTTTGCCCGCGAATACCCCGACGCCGATTCCCTGATCGAGGAACTGATCGACGACGACAACGCCCCCACGAGCCTTGTCGTGGTGTCGAGCGATCGACGGCTCCAGGCGGCCGCCCGCCGCCGCCGCGCCTCGGCCGTCGATTGCGAAGCCTGGCTCGCCGACATGAAATCCCGCCGCCGCCAGCGGGCCGACCACGACGCGAAGCCCGCCGAACCCGGCCCGCACGACGTCGAAGCCTGGAAACGCTACTTCGGGCTGTGAGGCGTGCTTTGTGCGAGCGATCGAGGCAACGTGTGCGCGCCGGCTCGGGGTTACCCCGTACCGTCTCGCCGGACGTTCGCCTTCGCCGGAAGCCCGAGGCGCAAGCCGCGAGGATGCCCGGATTGCGAACAGCCATGCGTATTCCCTTCGGCTCACGCCTCGGGCTTCCTCTGAGGAGGCAGGGGTAACCCCGATCATCCTCCGTAGCGACAGGCCTCCAGGCCTGTCGATCGACAAAGCTGGAGCTCTGTCGCTCCCCCGGAGCCGGCTTGGCTGAGTTGAGGCATGACAGACTGAAGTCTGTCCTACGATCATCAAGACAAGCCGAAGCCAGTCCTACGCTTTCGCCCAGCGGGCGAGTTTGCGGTCGAGCGTCGAGCGCTCGATGCCGAGCATCGTGGCGGCCTTCGTCTTGTTGCCACCGACGGCTGCCAGTGTGGCCTGCACGTGGCGTTGCTCGAGTTCGTCGAGCGTGAGCGGCACGAAGGGGGCGGGCCGTTCGGCGGTTTTTCGGCCTGTCTCGCCGGCCGAGGAGAGCTGGCTGAGCGCGAGGTCGTCGATATCGATCAGCTCGTCGGCTGAGAGCACGACGGCCCGCTCGATGACGTTGCGGAGCTCGCGGATGTTGCCGGGCCAGTGGGAACCCCGGAGAGCATCGAGGGCGGCAGGCGTGAAGTCGCGGACGCGGCGGCCGGCTTCGATGGCGAAGCGCTGCAGGTAGTGGCGGGCGAGCGGCTCGATGTCCTCGGGCCGCTTGCGCAGCGGGGGCACCAGGATTTCCACGACCTTGAGCCGGAAGTAGAGATCGCGCCGGAATTCACCCGCCGCGACGGCCTGCTCGAGGTCGCGGTTGGTCGCCGCCACCACGCGCACGTCCACCTGCACGCGGCTGCTGCCGCCCACGCGTTCGAACGGATGCCCCTCGAGCACCCGCAGGAATTTCGCCTGGATGGCGGGGCTCATCTCGCCGATCTCGTCGAGCATCAGCGTGCCCTTGTGGGCGGTCTCGAACTTCCCGGCTTTGCGCTCGGTGGCGCCGGTGAACGCGCCCTTCTCGTGTCCGAAGAGTTCGCTTTCCAGGAGCGTTTCCGAGAGGGCCGCGCAGTTCATGCAGACGAAGGGCCCATTGCGGCGATCGCTCGCGTCGTGGATCGCCCGGGCGACCAGTTCCTTGCCCACCCCGCTCTCGCCGCGCACGAGGATGGTGGCTCGCGTGCCGGCGACGCGGGCGATCTGTCCCTTGATCGCTTCGAGCACCGGGCTCGCGCCCACCATCTGCGACTCCTCGCCGAGCCGGCGTTTGAGCCGCTCGTTTTCGTCGGCCGTGCTCGCCAGCCGGCTCGAGAGGATCTCGCGGGCGGAGAGGTTTTCCACCGCCACGCCGAGCGCGTCGCAGACGGCCATCATGAATTCGAGATCGTCGGGCGTGGCCTCGCGGCCGCCGGCGGGCCGCTCGGCATGCATCGCGCCGATCGCCCGGCCGCCCGAGCGGATCGGCGCGGAGAGGCTCGTGGACCCATCGGCGAGGTGGGGATCGCAGGCCAGCAGGGCTTCGTCCGTGCGCATCACGGCGGTGATCACACCCTCGAGTCGATCCGAGGCGTGGGCCCAGTCTGGCGGTGTGGTCGCGAACGCGTCGAGCGCCGCGGCCGTGGTGCCGGGCTGTCCCGCCGCGATGCCCGCTGGGAGAAATACCACGCCCCGCGTCGCTTCGACGCCGTGCAGGGCGGCGTCGAGTGCGAGGCGGGCGATCGCCCGGGCATCGCCCGCCTTGCCGAGGGCGAACGCCAGCCGGCAGAGTTCGGCCGCCGCCCGGCCGACGCGGGGCACGATCTCGCCGGGGCCGTCGATGGCTTCAAGCAGGCGGCTGCGGGTGCGCCGGTGGGTGATGGTGGCCTGCCAGCGTTCGAACTCGGCGGATGCGACGGCTGGGGAGGTGCCCTCGAGCTCGGCCGTGCCGCCGACAGCCGAGGGAGGATCACCGTGGCAAAACGTGATCTCCAGTCGGCCGATCGAGAACACGTCGCCGGGCGAGAGCAGGTGGTCGGCGCCGAGGGCGGCCTCGCCGAACAGCGTGCCATTGCGGCTGGCGAGATCGCGAAGCGACCAGCCGGCCGGCGTCGAAATGATCTCGGCGTGCAGCCGGCTGGCCCGCTCGTCGTGGATCACGACATGATTGGTGGGGGCCCGGCCGAGCGTGAGCCGCTCGCCAACGACGAGCCGGGTGGCGGATTCACCGCCCTGAGGGTCACGGATGAGCAGGTAGGCCGAGTCAGGCACGAATGCATTTTCTCCTCCTGCATCATGCCCGAGGGCCGGGGCTTTGGGGAGGGCGGTGAAAACCCGTTTTCCAGGCCGGGAAACGGGTTTGCCGCAGGGCGGGGCCCCACACTACCATCCCCCGACGGCTCGGTTGCCGTTGCGCCCCCCCGTCGAGCCCCGAGGTTTTCCATGACGAATGCCGTGGTTTCGTTCGGCTCTGGCCAGTTCCCCATCGCCATCTCACGCCGCGGGCGCGATACCCTCGCCGTTGTGGCCGTTGTGCTGCTGGCGACAACGGCTGCTCCCGCAATCGCTCAGATGGGCATGGGCTTCGGTGGCCAGGCCGTGGGTGGCATCTCCGTCGATGCCCACGGGATCGTCCGTACGCTCGACCCCGAAGCATCCCAGGCGCTGGCCGCTCGCCGCCGTGAGCTGCTCGCGCAGGGAGCCGGCGTGGCTGGCAAGCCTGCGGCCCTGCGCAAAGTGTCGCTCGCCCGGCTCTGCAAGGCGGTCGATGAGTTCACGTCCAGCGGCAAGCCCCTCTCGGCCGACGTGATCTTCCTGGGCGGCCTCGAGCGCATCACGCACGTGTTCGTGGATCCCGACGGGCACGACGTGATTCTGGCCGGCCCGGCCGACGCGGCCGTGATCGATCCGGCCGGCAACGTCGTGTCGGCGGCGAGTGGCCGGCCGCTCCTCCAGCTCGAAGATCTGATCACGGCTCTGCGGGCGATCGATGCGGCGCGGGCGGGCGGCATCCGTTGCTCGATCGATCCCTCGCCCGAAGGCGTGACGAAACTCCAGCGTTATCTCGGCAGCCTCTCGACCATCGGCGCGAATCCGGAGGCCACGCTCCGCACGATGGAAAACGTGCTCGGCCCGCAGAAGGTGAGCGTGGGCGGCGTGCCGGCCGAGAGCCGCATGGCCCAGGTGCTCGTGGCGGCCGATTATCGCATGAAGCGCATCGGCATGGGGCTCGAGCCCTCGGGCGTCGCGGCCCTGCCGAGCTATCTCTCGATGGTGCCCGCGGGGGGCACGAGCGGCGCCACCCTGCCGCGCTTCTGGCTCGAGGCAGACTACGACCCGATCATCCGCGATCCCGACGAGCTCGCCTGGCAGCTCTCGGGCCGCCGCATGAAATGCCTTACTGAAAGCGACATCTTCGCGGCCGGAGGGCCGGCCCGTGGCAAGGCTCCGGCCGACAAGGTGGCTCAGGCGTGGTGCAGCGCCATGACGGAGCACTACGACGACCTCGCCCGCCGCCAGCCGGTGTTCGCGGAGCTGACGAATTGCGTCGATCTGTGCGTGGTGGCCGCGCTCATCCATGGTCGCCAGCTCGACAAGCGGGCCGGGCTCGATCTCGCCCCGCTCGTCGATGCGACGCGGCTCAGGTTGCCCGCCTACGAAGCTCCAGCCACGCTCTCGACCGTCGCCACCGGCTTCAAGAAGGGCAGTCGCTGGATCGTGAGCGCCTCGGGTGGCGTGCAGTTTCAGCCCTGGGCCTTCGCCACCAACACCGCCGAGTCAAGCACGTCAGCCGACGACCGCGCCGCCGCCATCGCCGGCAGGCCCGCCGACGCCTGGTTTTGGGACTGACCGCGGCGCCGCCCAGGCGATCGTCGTGAGCGCGGCGGCGGCCTGGGCGAAGTGGTCGTCTACCCAGCCGCTCCTCGTGAGCCCGTCGAGTGAAGGTGCTTCCGTGCATGCAGGAGGCGGCACGCTTTTCACGAGCAGCAGATCGCCGCCCGTGGTCGCAGCCACCCACGCCGCGATCGAGTCGCTCGTGACCTCCCAGCCGGCTGGCAGGCGAGCAGCCAGATCATGCGCAGCGTAATCATGGGCGGCAAGCCAGTGCGGCACGTCGAGCACGCCGGCGGCGACCGAGGCTGGCTCGACGACGAGCGGCAGCGCGAGCGCGGCGGCCACGAGCTTGGCCGTGGAGCCCATGAGCTCGATCGCCAGGCCATGCATGAGGGCCGCCTCCTGCGGTGCGGCAGCGTCGATCGCGCGCAGGCCATCCACGATCGCGCCACCCCCCACCACGATGACGATCGCCCGTTCTTGGCCGCGCTCGCGCACGAGCTCGGCCACGCGCGTGGGCCAGTCATGCATGCCGAGCAGGCTCCCGCCGAGTTTCACGATCTCGAGGCCGGAAGGGCCCCCCGTGGACCGCAGCGCGCCGAGCATCCAGGTGGATGCCATCAAAGCCTCCCCTGATCGATGAGCGCGACAGCATGCGCGCAGGCGGCCCGAGACACCTCGGGCCCGAGCCGGTCGGGCAGCGAAATCGTCTCGACCTGCCAGCCGCCCTCCTCGAGGGCGCGCCTGGCCAGGCAGAGGCCGTGGCCCGAGAGCACGGCGCACGTCGGCTGCCAGCCGACCTGCCGCGACACGCGGTCGAGCCCACGGGCCACCGCGCGGGCCTGCGCGCGGGCGCACCACTCGGCAGCCGCGCGGGCATCAGCCCGGGAAAACGTGGCGGGATCGGCGAGCAGCATGCGGCCCAGCCGGATTTGGGCGGCGGCCTGCGTGGCGGGGCGGCCGTCGGCCGTGTCACAGGCGGCGGCATCCTCGGGAATCTCTCCGAGCACGAGCCACACGTCGCGGGAATCGGCGTAGCGTTCGCTGGCCACCGGCCGGCGGCCCGGCCCCACTCCAGGCCATGGCAGCGAGCGCACGATCGACGCCACCGGGGTGCGCTCGACGCCCGTGTAGACCAGTTCGCCCGTCGCCATCCGGCCGACGTCGTCGCCGGCCAGAGGAGCCGGCGTGCCCCCGACGACGGGCACGATGTCGGTCGTCGTGGAGCCGACGTCGATCACGAATGCCCGCTGCGCGGCGGTGTGTGCGGCGGCGAGCCGGGCCATCGCGTGCCAGTTGGCAGCGGCCGCCATCATGGGGCGGCCACGCACCGCTGAGGGTGTGGCGATCGTGCCATCGATGCAGTAGATGCCGACGCTCGCCCGGTCACCGGCCGCAGCCTCGACCGCGGTCACGATGTGGTGCACGCCGGCCTCGCGCGAGGGAAAGCAGTCGGCGATCTCGCCCGTCATCGTGGCCACTATGCGCTGGGCATGCCGCGGTCTCACGAGCGCGGCGAGCGCGGCGGCGAGGCGTTCCGGCTGCCGCCAGAGCGGAAACGGCTCCGACCGGGCCCAGCCGAGGCCGTCGGCCACCTTCAAATTCGCGCCGCCGATGTCGAAGGCGAGCACGGCGGATCGGTCGTCATGTCGCTCCATCACGCATCTCTGAGCCCGTGGCCATGCCGATCAACGTGCGTACGAGGCTCTGGGGTGCGGCCGTGGCGTGTTGCCCGAACGACGTCGTCAGCCGGGGGTTCACTTCGAGCACCCGATCGGCCCGTCCATCGTCGCGGCTCCCGAGGATCATGTCGATTCCGACCCAGCCCAGCGGGGCATCGCCGCCGCCAGCCCGGGCCACCGCCTGCACGGCCCGCATCGCGAGGGCCGTGGCCCGGTCTGCCTGCGGGCCGGCGGAAAGTGGCTCACCGCCCAGATAGCGCGGCGACGCCGCGGCGGTGAATCGCTGCACGAGTGGCGGAAGGACATCGATTTTTCCGCCGCCGCACAGGCACGCCACGCCAATGGGCGTGCCTGCGGCGAATGCCTCCAGCCGCGTGGGCCGCGGCGCGGGTCGGGCATCGTGTGCGGAGCCAAGCACGCCAAACCCTTCTCCACCGACGCCATCGCGCAGCTTGCGAACGGCCGGCATGTGAAAGTCGAGCGGCACAGGCTCGCCTGCCGCCAGCGCCCGGCCGGCGGGCACGGGCACGCCGGCAGCCGCCAGCGCATTCACGGTCGCCTGCTTGTCGGCGGCGATGGCGATGAAGGCAGCGGATGCCGCGAGCACCCGGGCGCCTGCAACCCGCACGGCGGCGACACGATCAAAAAGAATCCCGTCGGTCTCAGGCGCCACGATCACGGTCCAGTCGGCTTCACGGGCCGCGGCCACGAGTGGGGCGATGTCATCGCCTGCTGGCACGGGACGCACCTGTGACGCAGCCGGGAGCGTGAGCTTCTGCGCTGCATCGATGAGCACGGTCACCTCGAGGCCTGCACCCCGCGAGGCGTCGGCGGCGAGGGCCTCGAGCATCGCCCGCCCTTCCGCGATGATTGCAGCCCATTCCAAGGACGCCTCGCCGCCGGCGAGTCCGCCAGAACAGCACCATTCGTAGAGGAGAATTTTCACGACTGTTCTCGCCGGCTCGTGACTGCCCGACCCTCTCGCTTGACGTTCGCTGCGGGCCTCCAGCCCTCCGCTCTCTGCGTGTGCGCTTCGCTTTCGCCATCCATGGCTGCGCTCGCTCCCACAGCCCGCTCGAGGGCACGGGCAGCCCCGAGCCTCCTCAACTGGAAAAAAGGAAGGCTCGGGGTTACCCCTACCGTTGAGCCGGCGTAGCTGACCAGCGTAGCCAGGATGGCGGAGCGCAGGCAGGTCCGAGCGAACGAAGCCCAAGGATGGGCGCAGTAAGCGTCCGGCGAGACGGTACGGGGTAACCCCGAGCCGCCGCACCGATGATGGGTGCGCGAGTCAAAAGATGCCCAGCTGGTCACGCGCGGCTTCGGTCATGCGGTCGGGGGTCCACGGCGGATCCATCACGATTCGCACCTCGACGCCCGCCACGTCGGCATGGGCCGCGAGCACGCGTTTCGTGTCGCCGATCAGTTGCGGGCCGGCCGGGCAGGCTGGGCTCGTCATCGTCATGTCGATGCCGATCTTGTGCTTGCC
>JAIXPT010000196.1 GCA_027486095.1 Planctomycetaceae bacterium
GCAGAAGAAGGGAGTCCTTGAGGACTCTCGGCGTCTGATCAAAACCCACGAGTTGTGGACTCTCAAGACGACCGGATTCGAGCATGCCTACCGCCGGCTCCGATTGCGGGTCGTTATCAAGAGCCTCGCTGCCGGAGCGCAGCCAGCATTCGTTCCATGTCGGCCGGCAACGGCGCGGCGAGATGCAGCCGCTCGCCCGAGGCTGGGTGGTCGATCGCGAGGCTCGCGGCATGCAGCGCCTGGCGGGTGAGGAGCGGCGGTCCGGCGGGCAGGCCGAACAGCGGCGGCTCGATCACCGAGCGGCCGCTGTAGAGCATGTCGCAGAGCACGGGGCAGCCGATGTGGGCCAGGTGCACGCGAATCTGGTGCGTGCGGCCGGTCTTCGGCGTGATGCGCACGAGGGCTGCGCCGCGGAAGCGCTCGACCACCTCGTAGCGGCTCACGGCCTCACGGCTCGTGGCGTGGTCGCGCCGCACGGCCATTTTTTCGCGCTGATAGGGATGGATGCCAATGGGCGCCGAGATTTCGTCGCGGTCGAAGCTCGGCTGGCCCTGCGTGATGGCGAGGTAGGTCTTCTCCACGGTGCGGCGCTCGAACTGCTTGGCGAGCCGGTGGTGGGCCTCTTCGCTGCGGGCCACCACGATCACACCGCTGGTGTCGCGATCGAGACGGTGCACAATGCCGGGCCGGGTGGGGCCGCCGAGCGTGGAGAGGCCCGCCCCCTCGCGCTCGAGGTGCCACTTGAGGGCCCCGGCGAGCGTGCCCTTCCAGTTGCCCTTGGCGGGGTGCACCACCATGCCTGCCGGCTTGTTTACCGCGGCCATCGCCTCGTCGAGGAGCAGGAACTCGAGCGGGATCTCTTCGGCGGCGGGGCCCGCCCGGGGCGGCTCGGGCACGTCGAGGCACACAAGCGAGCCCGCCTTGAGCTTGAGGGAGGCGCGGGCCACGACGCCATCGACGCGCACGGCCCCCTTCTCGATCGCCCGCGCGAGAAACGAGCGGCTCTGGTCCGGAATCATCCGCGCGAGAAAAACGTCGAGCCGGAGCCCGGCCGACTCTGGCGCCACCGCGAACGTCGCCTCATCGCCAGGTGACAGCGGGCGGGGGCTCGGGGTGTCCAGGGGCTACTCCTGCGGCTTCGCGGCCGGCTCCGCCGGCTTCTCCTCAGCGGCTGGCTTTTGGGCCGGCGGGGCGATCTTCTGGGCGGAGAACCAATCATACCACTGCCGCGTCGCCTCGCGTTCCACCATGGCCGCATGCTCCCGCGCCAGGCCCGCAAGCGCTCCCCCGGAAAACTCCGCCGCCACCGCCGCATAGCCACGCCGGGCCTCGTCGAGCTGGCCGAGGCTCTCGCGGGCCT
Organism: Planctomycetaceae bacterium; assembly: GCA_027486095.1. GTDB lineage: Bacteria > Planctomycetota > Planctomycetia > Pirellulales > UBA1268 > RGVT01. Next base: position 1,361 of record JAIXPT010000196.1, read on the forward strand.
TCGCGAGGCCGAACGTGGCCCGCTCAGCGAGCATGCCGCCGGGCCGTGTGGCGAGGATCGATGCATAGAGATCGGCGGCGGCCTGCAGCCGGGGCGGCGCCTGGTCTTTGTTGACGAACAACAACTCCGTGCCGTCGATGAGCGCCATGTCGGCCATCACGAGCCGCGACCACTCGGCCGCGGGCGTGCCCGGATACCGGCGCACGACTTCGTCGAAGGCCTGGGGATCGCCCCCCGAAAGCCCCGCCAGGAAGGCGTCCCACGACTGCGATTTCGTGGCCGCCGTCTGGGCCGACGTGAGCACCCAGGCGGCCATCGCGAGCACGGCCCCGCCGCATGCCAGGAGGATCGCATTGGTGTAGGGACGCAACCGATCGACGATCTCGAGCGTCTTCTCAGCGAGGGCATTGCCTTCGATCTCTTCCGCGTCTTCGATCGGCATGCTCCTCTGATCGTCGCGCATCACGGCACCTCGCCTGCTGTCATGGTCGGGAAAGGCAGCAATAGAATCCGCGCGGCCGATGGCGTCAAGGCAACAAAAGCGGGTGCACGACGGCAGGTTTGGTACATTTCGGCGATGCAACTCAACCCGGCGCAGAGCGATGCGGTGCACGCCCCGGTGGGGCCGCTCCTGGTGCTCGCCGGAGCCGGCACGGGCAAGACCCGGGTGGTGATCGCCCGGATGGCCCATCTCGTGCGGCGCGGCACGCGGCCCTCCCGGATCCTGGCCGTGACGTTCACCAACAAGGCCGCCAAGGAGATGCTCGCCCGCGCGGGCAAGCTGCTGCAAGCGGGCGGCGACGAGAAGCCCGAGATCTCCACGATTCACTCGCTCTGTGTGCGTGTACTACGCCGCCACGCCCCGAAGCTCGGGCTTCCCGAGCGGTTTTCGATCGTCGATCGCGGCGAGCAGGAGTCGATCGCCCGCAAGGTGCTCAAGGAGCTCAAGGTGCCCGACGCCATCCTCCGGCCGGGCGACCTCGTGGACCGCGTCAGCCGCTGGAAGAGCGCGGCCGTGCGTCCCGACGGGGCCTTCGACACGATCGCCGCCGACGCTCCCGAATCGTGGACGCTCGCCGCGGCAGGCTACCGCCGCTATCAGGATGCGCTGCGAGGGGCGGGAGCGGTGGACTTCGACGACCTGCTTCTGGTCGTGGACGAACTGTTCACGCACCACGAGGAGGTGCGCCGGGCCGAGGCCGGCCGGTTCGACCACGTGCTGATCGATGAATACCAAGACACGAGCGGCATCCAGGAGCGGATCCTCTCGGCGCTCGCCCGCGACCATCGCAGCATCTGCGTCGTGGGCGACGACGACCAATCGATCTACGCCTGGCGCGGCGCGCAGATTTCGCACATCCTCGAGTTCCCCAAACGCTGGCCCAA
>JAIXPT010000143.1 GCA_027486095.1 Planctomycetaceae bacterium
GAGAAACGAGCTTCGGCAATTGAAGCTTGGTCGACTTTTAACGTGGCCAGCCGACCAACCACGACACGCAATCTGAACCTCTTGCCATCCGGTCGAAACCGGTACGCCCCCGTGTTGTCTGGTGATGCCAGCCTTCGTCCCGGAAGCCACGGCGGCTTCCAATCCGGACTGTCCGGCTGACTTTACCATCATAGAAAACTTCCCGGAGTGTATCGGTCGTGGCGCACGGAGGCCTGAATTTCCCCGTCCAGAGGCCTCGCGGACGGCGCCCGACAGTTGCCGGCGTGGGATACTTCTGCAGCCCGGGCAGTCCGCCCGAGGTCTTTTCCAACCCCCCGATTTGACGCCCCTTCCATGGCCTTCGTACGCTTGCCTCAGTCGTTTCGCCTGTTCAGCCAGACCGCTGCGGCGGTTCCAGGAACTGTGCCCATGGTCGCCTCCCGCTCGCTCGGGTCTGTCGCCCGCCCCCTTGCCGTGGCCGCGATCATGGTGGCCTTCGCTGCCGGAACGTCGCAGGCGCAGGAATGGGCCACCAAGATGTTCTCGGCGACGAGCCATAATTTTGGCACCGTGGCCAAGGGCTCGAAGACCGAGCATCGGTTCGTATTTCGCAACATGTACAAGGAAGACCTGCACGTCGTCGGCGTGCGCACCAGCTGTGGCTGCACGTCGCCCGAGATCACGAAACGTGATCTCAAGACGCACGAGACGGCCGAGGTGGTGGCGAAGTTCAACACGCGCACGTTCCTCGGCCAGCACGGGGCCACGCTCACCGTCACGTTCGACAAGCCGTTTTTCGCGGAAGTGCAGCTGCGCGTGGCGGGCAATATCCGCGGCGACGTGACGTTTGATCCGCCGTTCGTCGATCTCGGCAACGTCGATCTCGGCAAGGGCGCCTCCAAAAGCGTGCGCGTCACGCACATCGGCGCGACGCCCTGGGAGATCAAGGACGTGCGCAGCATCAATCCGAATTTCGAGGTGCAGCTCTCGAAGCCCACCCACACCGGCAGCCAGTCTGTCTACGACCTCGGCCTCAAGCTCAAGCCGGAGACGCCCGCCGGCTACGTGAAGGGCCAGCTGATCCTCGTCACGAACGATCCCAAGGCGGCCCAGATTCCGATGGATGTGGAGGGCCGCGTGGTGGCCGAGGTGACCGTGAGCCCGCAGCTGCTCGCGCTCGGTGCCGTGCAGCCCGGCCGCTCGGTGACGAAGAACGTGGTCGTGCGTGCCAATCGCCCGTTCTCCGTGACCGGTGTGACGTGCTCCGACGGCTGCCTCTCGTGCCCCACGAAAGAGACGCCGGCCACGGTGCACATCCTGCCGGTGACGTTCCAGGCGGGCGACGCCACGGGAAAAATCGAGCGGCTCCTCAAAATCTCGACCGACCTGGGCGAAGGCGCTGTGCCGAGCGTGACGGTGCAGGCGACGGTGGAAGCGGTCGCGGAGCCGCAGGCGAGCGCGGCCTTGGCTCCGACCGTCGGCCAGGCGGCGACGCTGCCGTAGCACGCGTTGCGTGCATTCGACATGCGCTGGTCGCCGGCTCGGGGGCGGCAAAAGTCTCCTCGCGGGGGCCGCAGCGGCCCCATGCTCGCCGAGCGTTTGCCGACCCCCTCGCCTCCCCGCTTAGCGTGCAGCGATCGGCACGTAGTCGCGGGCGGCGGGGCCGCAGTAGAGCGAGAGCGGGCGGATCAGGCGGTTGTCGCCGATCTGCTCGATGATGTGCGCCGTCCAGCCGCTCATGCGGGCCACCACGAAGATCGGCGTGAACACCGCCACCGGCAGGCCGAGAGCGTGATAGACCCGCGCGGCGGGCCAATCGAGATTCGGCTTGAGCTGCTTGCGGTCGAGCATCAGGCTTTCGACCCTCTCGGCAAGCTGTTCGAGCGCCTCGGCGCCGGGGTCGCCGCCCGTCATCGCGCGGCACATCGTACCGAGCAGCTTCGCCCGCACGTCGCCATCTTTGTACACGCGGTGGCCGAACCCCATCACCACTCGCTTCGCCGCAAACTGCTCCGCGAGCCACGCCTCGGCCCGCTCGGCCGAGCCGATCGCGGCGAGCACCTCGAGCACCTGCTCGTTGGCCCCGCCGTGCAGCGGGCCCTTGAGCGCTCCGATCGCGCCCGTGATGCCAGAGTGCATGTCGGAGCCGGTGGAGACGATCGTGCGGGCGGTGAATGTCGAGGCGTTGAATTCGTGCTCGGCGTAAAGCACGAGCGTGGTGCCGAAAATCTGTACGTGATCGGCCGGCGGCGTGCGGCCCGTGAGCCGCTGGAGGAGGGCGGCGGCGAGCGGGCCATCCGGCCAGGGGCCGACGGGCCGGCCGGCGGCGAGGTCGCACCAGACCGCGAGCAAAGCGGGCACCTGCCCGAGCAGCCGCTCGGCCTGCGTGAGGAGCGCCTCGCGCGAGCCGGGCAGCGCGTCGCGCTCGATCTGCCCGAGCATGCTCACGCCGGTGCGCAACGCGTCCATTGGCGTAGCCGACGGGCAAGCAGTCGCGAGCCGGGCGAGGGCCTCGATCACGGCCGGTTCGAGCGCCCGGGCCGCGGCGCTCACGCGGGCCGCGAAGGCGTCGCGCTCCGCCCGCGTCGGGAGCTCGCCATGGAGCAGCAGAAACGCCACCTCTTCGAAGTCGCCGGCGCGGGCGAGCGGCTCGATCGCGTAGCCGCGATAGCGAAGGTCGCCTTCGAGCGACGAGATCGCGGTGCGGCCGGCCACGATGCCGGCCAAGCCGCGGGCGAAGGCATCGGGGGAGAGGGGCGCCGAGGTGGTCATCGGTCATTCCTTCGTGATGGATTCCTCAGCCGCTCGTCGCAGGCTGGTGGCGCTCGGGGTGTTTCGGGTCGTAGTCGAGGAGGTCGTAGAGCTCCTCACGCGACTGCATGAGGTCGAGGAGGCCGGCCTGGGTGCCTTCGTCGGCGATCAGCCCGAGGCCGGCCTCGATGGCCTTCATGGCCAGACGCAGGAGCGTGACGGGATAGAGCACGGCGGCGAAACCGAGGCTCGAGAGCTCTTCGAGGGTGAGCAGCGGGCTCGTGCCGAATTCGGTCATGTTGGCCACGAGCGGGGTGCCGGAGAGTTCGCGGCCCACCCGGGCGAATTCATCGCGTGTGGTGAGCGCCTCGGGAAACAGCCAGTCGGCGCCGGCGGCGCGGTAGGCCGCGAGGCGGGCGAGGCAGTCGTCGAGATCCGTGACGCCCCGGGCGTCGCTCCGGCCGATGATTACGGTGGCCGGGTCGCGGCGGGCGGCGGACGCGGCGGCGATCTTCGCCGTCATCTCTTCCACGTCGACGATCTCCTTGCCAGGGAGGTGGCCGCAGCGCTTCGGCCGGCGTTGATCTTCGAGCTGGATCGCCGCCGCCCCGGCAGCTTCGAGCCGGCGCACGCAGTCGGCCACCGCGTCGGGGCCGCCGAAGCCGGTGTCGGCATCGACCACGAGCGGAATCTCGACGGCCGCGGCGAGCAGCCTGGTCTGGGCCACGAGCTGGTCGAGCGTGAGGATGCCGATGTCGGGCACGCCGAGAATGCCGGCGGAGAACGCCGCCCCCGAGAGATAGATCGCGTCGAACCCCTCGCGCTCGATGAGCTTGGCCGCGAGCGCGAGCGGGGCGCCGGGGATCGCCACCGTGCCGTCGGCCACGAGCCGGCGCAGGATGGCGCCGCGGGAGCGGGGGGCGGAGTCGGGCGTGGCGGACATCGGTGGTATCCTGCGGGGCAAGATTCGGGTCGGAAGGCTCGAGGCGGAAGGCGGCGTTGTTATAGGTGCGGTGGATGACGGGCGAAAGCGAACCGGATCGCGGAGCGAAGGCGCGGGCCATTCTGGAGATCGCAGCCGTGGCGATCGTATTCGCAGCGGCTGCCGCCTGGCCCGTGCCCGACGTCAACGAGGCGGTGTATCTCACGAAAGCCCGCCATGCGGCAGCTCCGGCGTGGGCCGCGGGTGATTTTTTTCTGGAGACACCCGACGCCCACGGCGTGTTCTACCTGCTCGTCGGGCCGCTGGCAGCCGCCCTGCCGCTCGAGCAGGCCGCGTGGGTGGGCCGCGTGCTCGGCTGGCTGGCCGTGGCAAGCGGCTTCCGGCACGCCATCGTGCCCGTCGTCGCGACTGCGTGGGGCAGGATTATCGCCGCAGCCGTATTTTCGCTCGCGCTCGGTCACACGACGATGGCGGGAGAATGGGTTCTCGGCGGCTGTGAGGCGAAGGTGTTTGCATGGGCGCTCGTGCTCGGCGGCATGGGCGAGTGGCTGCGCGGCCGATTCGCCACCGCGTGGCTGGGCTGCGGCGCGGCAGCGGCCTGGCATCCGATCGTGGGTGGCTGGGCGCTCGTCGCGCTCCTGCTGGCGGGCCTGTCGCAGTGGTGGCAGCGATCAAAGCCGTGGCGGGTGCCGAGCGCGTGGCAGGCCGCCGCACTGGTCGGGGGCGTCGCCCTCGCGGTGGCCGGCGTGATCCCCGCGCTCGGGCTGTCGGCCGGCGTGGACGCCGCCACGCGGGCCGCAGCGGCGAAGATCTACGTCGTCGAGCGGCTCGGCCATCATCTGTTGCTGCGGACCTTCGCCGAGGCATTCGTCGCCCGCCACCTGCTCGCCGTGGCAGTGTGGTGGATCCTCGATCGCCTGGCGCCGCCCTCGGCCGCGCGGCGGCGGCTCACGGCCTTCACGCTCGGTGCGCTCGCGATCTCGGCCGCCGGTGTGGTCGTGTCGCTGCTTGAGCTCGCGGCGCCGACGGCAGCGCGCGGCCTGCTGCGGTTTTATTGGTTTCGGCTGGCCGACGTGATCGTGCCGCTGGCGCTCGCGGCGGCCGTGGCGGCTGTGCTCGAGCACGATGCCTCGAGTGCCCGCGCTTTCGGGCTGGCCCCGCGCCTGCTCAGGCTCGCGGTCGCCGGGCTGCTCGCGCTCGACCTCGCCGCGCAGTCGGCCCACTGGCCGCTGCCGGGGCGGCCGGCCCTCGCCGCGCGGGCCGACGCCAGGGTGGATCCTGCCGGCTGGGCCGATATCTGCCTCTGGGTGCGATCGCACACGCCGGCCGACGCCTGCTTTCTCACGCCGCGGGGCTCGGCCACCTTCACATGGCGGACGGATCGCCGCGAGGTGGTGTCGTGGAAGAACAGTCCGCAAGACGCCGCCGCGCTCGTCGCCTGGCGCGGCCGCATCATCGACTGCTTCGCCCCCCGCGCGTCACTCGCCGGGATGGAGCAATCGACCGCGGCCCTGGGGCCTGACCGCGTGCGGCTCGTGGCCGCGCGCTACGGCGCGACCCATGCGATCGTGCCCCTCGATGCCCCGCGGCTCGCCGAGATGCCGGGCGAGAAGCTCCACGACAACGGCATCTATGCCGTCTACCGCCTGCCACCGCCATCTGCTTCCGATCCACGATGACCGCTTCTTCTCCAGGACCGCCGATCCGTGGCGTGGCCTTCGATCTCGACGGCCTGCTCGTGAACACCGAGGAGCTGTATCAAGACGTCGGCAGCGAACTGCTGCGGCGCCGGGGCCGCATGTTCGAGCCCGAGCTGCTCGACCGGATGATGGGCCGGCCTCAGCGGGTGTCGCTCCAGATCATGATCGACTGGCACGGCCTTCCCGACACGATCGAAACGCTCGCCCACGAGACCCGAGAGATCTTCGTCGATCTCCTCGACACGCGGCTCGCGTTGATGCCGGGCGCGGCGCCGCTCCTCGAGGCGGTCGCGGCGCGGGGGCTGCCGCGGGGCGTGGCCACCAGCAGCGGCCCCGACTTCGCCCACGACGTGCTCGGCCGCGTGGGGCTCCGCGACCGCTTCGGCTTCGTGCTCACGAGCGCCGACGTGACGCACGGCAAGCCGCATCCGGAGATCTACGAACTGGCCGCGGCTCGTCTTGGAGTCGCGCCCGGGCAGATGCTCGTGTTCGAAGACTCGGAGAACGGCTGCCGGGCGGCGGTGGCCGCCGGGGCGGTGGTCGTGGCCGTGCCGGGGGGCCACAGCCGGCGGCACGACTTCACGGGTGCGGCGATCGTCGCCGAATCGCTCGCCGATCCGCGGATCGCGGGGCTGCTATTTTCACGCGACGGCTCGGCATCGTGCCGACCGTTGCTTGGCGGGCCTCCGCCCGCTTGGTGATGACCCGGCCCTCCGGGCCTGACTCGAACGTAGCGACAGAGCTCCAGCTCTATCTTCACGCGAAACATCGGCATCCTGCCGATTTTCGCTTGGCCGACTTCGTCGGCTGGATTCACCCGGCCCTCCGGGCCTGACTCGAACGTAGCGACAGAGCTCCATCGCTATCTTCACGCGAAACATCGGCATCCTGCCGATTTTCGCTTGGCC
>JAIXPT010000039.1 GCA_027486095.1 Planctomycetaceae bacterium
CTGGAACTTTTTTTATGGGCGGCTGTGGTCGGGCCGGCCGGTCGAAGGGCTCGCCTTTCTCGAAGAGGCGCTCGTGTGGGTGATCTTGTTCGGCCTGCTGCTCCGCTGGCTCGTCTTCGCGAGGCTGCGGATGGGGCTCGAGGGAGACATCGCGGCGCTCGTCGCCCGGCTGCCCAAGGCGCGCCTGGCCGATCCGCTGCTCGCCGACTTCAGAGAATCGGCCGACGCTGCGGCGCGGTTCGTGGCCCGGGGCGACGAGCTCGCGCGTGCCGCAGCGGCAGCCCGCGCCTCGCTCGCGGATCCCGTCGTCGGCCTGGGCCGCCTGCAGCCAGGCTCCGCCGCCGGGGAAGCAGGCAGGCCATGAGGCGGTGGCGAGCGGTCATCGTGCTGCTGGCCGGCTGCAGCGGGATCGTCATGGCCGAGATGGCCCGAGCCGCCGAGCTCGAAGCGGTGATGGCCCGCGGCGAGCTCGTCTGGGCGGCCGATCAGGAGGGCGGGGGGCCGCACGTGTTTCCCGATCCCGATGCGCCGCAGCGGCTCACCGGCTTCGAGGTCGAACTGGCCGACCTGATCGCCGGGGAGCTGGGCGTGCGGGCCCGCTTTCAGCAGGGGCAGTGGGATCGGCTGCCCCTGCTCTTGGGCCACCCGGCCGATTGCGTGATCAACGGCATCGAACTCGTGCCGGACCGCCGGCGCGACTATGCCTGCTCGCGGCCCTACTTTGCCTACGGCCTGCAGCTGCTCGCCCGCCGCGACGGGCCGCTCGACACGGTCGAGAAGCTCGCGGCTGCCGGGCCGGCCGGCCGCTGGCGGGTGGGAGTGCTCACCGGCTCGGCCGCCGAGATGTTGCTGCGGTCGCGGCCCGAGCTCCTGACCGACGTGATCGGCTACGACGGCACGATCGACTCGCTCGAGCAGGTGCACAGCGGCGTGCTCGATGCCGCCCTGATGGACGACTGCATCTTCGCCTTCTACGCCGACCGCTTCGCAGATCTGCGGGCCGTGGGCCGGCCGTTCGCCGGCGGCTACTACACGGTGCTCACCGCGCGAGATACGCCGCGGCTCTCCGCTGCCATCGACGACGCGCTCGGCCGGATCATCGCCGACGGCCGCCTCAAGACGCTCTACGATCGTTGGGATCTCGGCGGCCGGCAGCAATTGCTCGCGCTCCGCGACGCGGCGGAGATTCCCGCCGCCCCCCGCCGCTCGTTTCGCGAGCTCGTGGTCGAAACGGCACCCGTGCTCCTCTCCGCCGCGGGCATGACGGTGCTGCTCGCCTGCCTGTCGTTTCCGCTGGCCATTCTGGCGGGGCTCGGCCTGGCCATTGGCAGACTCTACGGCCCGGTCTGGCTGCGGCCGTTCCTCACCGCGTTCGTGGAGGTGGTGCGGGGCACGCCGCTCATGCTCCAGCTCTACGCGATTTTCTTTCTGCTGCCGAAGGTCGGGCTCGCGCTGCCGGCGCTCGTGGCGGCCGTCGTGGGGCTCGCGCTCAACTATGCGGCCTACGAATCGGAGATCTACCGCGCCGGCCTCAAGGCTGTGCCACTGGGGCAGTTCGAGGCGGCCCTCGCGCTGGGGATGACGAAGTGGCAGGCGCTGCGGCACGTCATCGTGCCGCAGGCCGTGCGGCTCGTGATACCGCCGGTCACCAACGACTTCATCGCGCTCTTCAAGGACACGAGCGTCTGTTCGGTGATCACCGTCATCGAGCTCACCAAGCGCTACAGCGTGCTCGCGCTCTCCACCGGCCGGATCGTGGAGCTTGCGGTGATCACCGCGATTCTCTACCTCGTGATGAGCTGGCCCCTGTCGCTGCTCTCGCGCCGCTTCGAGGCCCGGCAGGAGAATGCGGCATGATCGACAGCGAGGGCCCACGCCTCGGGCTTCCGAGTGGATCCGCTCGCGGCTCGGTCGGACGCGAACAGCGTGTGTTTCGCACGCTCATGAAATGACTTCGCCCGGGGGTTTCCCCCCGGGCGAAGCTCACTGGCCGAAGTCGGGCAACGAAACTTCCGTTTCGACCGCTTGACTACTTACTTGGCAGCAACCGTGCGGCTGACCGCGACGACCTTGCCGGTCGTCTTCTTGGCAGCCGACGCGTCCGGCGTCGGGGCCGCGGGGGCCTCGACCGGAGCGGCGACCGCACCGCAAGCCGGCTCGCAGCAGCCGTTGCCGGCACCGCAGCCAGGCTCGCAGCAGCCGTTGCCGGCCGAGCAGTCGGGCTCACCGCAGCAGCTGTCGCAGCAGCTCGACTTGTGGCAACGCTTCTTCGCATTGTGGATCGAGCGAAGGAGGTCCACGATCGGCGTTCCGCGGCAGTGCTTCTTCCGCGTGCCGCAGCACGAGGCCGCACCGCAGGCCGGTTCGCAGCAGCCAGCACCAGCATCGCAGGCCGGTTCCGCACAGCCGTTGCCGGCTCCGCAGGCGGGCTCCGCACAGCCATTGCCAGCACCGCAAGCCGGTTCCGCACAGCCGTTGCCGGCCGAGCAGTCGGGCTCACCGCAGCAGCTGTCGCAGCAGCCGTGGTGCTTCCGCTTGCACTTTTCGAACAGACCCTTCAGGCCACCGAACAGGTCGTGCTTCTTCCGCACGCCGCAGCACGAAGCCGCACCGCAGCTCGGCTCACAGCAGCCGGCACCAGCGTCGCACGCCGGTTCCGCACAGCCATTGCCAGCACCGCAGGCCGGTTCCGCACAGCCGTTGCCGGCACCGCAGCCGGGCTCCACACAACCATTGCCGGCATCGCAGCCGGGCTCACAGCACGAGGCACAGCCCTTGTGGCCGAGCATCCGGTCAAGGAGCTCGAACCCGAAAGACTGGCTACAAACGGTGACACCGAGAACCAGCGCACCGAGGAACAACATACGCTTCATCGAGCCACATCTCCTTTGCTTGTGGAGCACCCGGAAGTCGACTTCCGTTTTTGTCTTGAGGCTTCTGCGCCCCGAGGCTTGTGGTCCACGAACTTTTCTGCGGCAGGCCTGTCGAGCCATTCCGTGACTCGAAGCATTTGCAGGTAACTGCCGCCCCCTGGTTGCCCGACGGGCACAGTGATTGCCCCGGGGGACAGAGTGGGCTATCGGCGGACGGACGAAAGCGGCTTGAGTGTCTCCAAGTATTTTTCATGACACGACTTAGGGCTGCGCGTTGGGTAAGAAATGCCGTCGGTTTCGCGTGCACAAAGTGTGCGGCGCATGGCCGCACAATCGGCACATTTTTGGCCGGCGTCATTGCGCGACCGGCACAGCTTGCCACGCGGGTGCGTCAGCCGCGCGCTTGACACGCGTGGCGGCGCCGATACATTGCCGCCACGACTCTGGTGGCCGTGCCGAGCTCTTGCTCGGTTCCGGCAAACAGGGAACACCGGTGTGAATCCGGGACGGCCCCGCCGCTGTAACCAGGCGCCGAGGCTGGCTGTTTCAAAGCCATTGCGATCCGCGGTTTGCCGCGATCCTCGCGAGAAGGCATGCAGCCGGCCGAGCCTGGAAGTCAGAAGACCTACCAGAGACGCAGAGCAGGCATTCCTCGCGAGGGCGGGGCGGCAGGCACGGGCATGGTGGAGCGATCCTCCGTGGCCGGACATTCGGCTGTTCACAGATTCACGGCTGCTCGCAGTCGGTCCGCCGAGGGTTGCGCCGCTGTTCGCGGCTGCGCGCCCGGGGTGGCTCCGCCCGAGCCGGCCGCGGCGGTGCGCATGGATTCGCGGTCTACCTTCCGACATGCTCCGGCTGCGCGCCGAGGCATGACGCTCGTGGAATTGCTCGTCGTCGTGGCGATCGTGGCGGCGCTCGCGGCCCTCCTCCTGCCAGCCGCTCAGGCGGCCCGCGAGGCCTCGCGCCGCACCGCCTGCCTCAACAACCTGCGGCACATGGGGTGCGCGCTGTACGGCCACCTGTTGGCCAAGCGGCAGTTCCCGGTGGGATGCCTGGAGTGGAAATTGGGAGTCGGTGGTTCGAATCGATGCCTGGCGTGGAACGCCTTCATTCTGCCGTGGCTCGAGCAGCAGCACGTGGCCGACAGGATCGACCTTCGTCAACCTTACGACGCTGTTGCCAACCGGCCTGCGGCCTCCACTCCGCTTCCCGTGTTCATCTGTCCTACGGCCGATCGCACCGGCTGGACCGTGGGCGGGTATGGCCGCGGCGACTACGGTGGTGTGGCAGGCGAGCGCATCCTCGGACCGAACTCGCCGATGAAGGGCGCGTTGATCCACGAAACGGCATTTGCTCCCCCCCAGATCACCGACGGACTGTCGAAGACGATCCTCGTCGCGGAGTGTGCGGCTGGGGCGTGGTCCGACGGCCAGTGGATCAATGGCCGCAATCTCTTTGATCAGGCGTTCGCGATCAATGCGCAGGTGCCCGAGGACGAGATCCGCAGCCGTCATCCCGGCGGAGCGTGCGGGCTCGTGGGCGACGGCGCCGTGCAATTTCTTTCGGAAGCGATCGACCTCCGAGTACTCGCGGCCTCCTGCACGCGAGCGCGGGGCGAATCGGAGAGAACCCCGTGGTGACGCGCAGGAACAACAACGAGGCAAAGGAGTCGATGATGCAACGATCTCTGCGGTTCGCGATCGTGACGGTCGTGTGGTGTGCCATGACCGCGTCGCGGTCGAGCGCGGTCGTGATCGGCTTTGAAGACGTGTCGCTTGCGCCGAACAGCGCCACGTATGGTGGGCCGGGAACGCTCGCCGACTACGTGCCCCAAGAGGTGACGCTCGCGTCGGGTTCTGCGACGTTCAGGACCACGATCACCCGCTATTCGCCCGCCGAATATTGGTCGGGCTTCGCCATTTCCAACAGGGGCGACACCACGACGAATAGTTGGACAAATGATACGTCGTCGTTCAGCGGCGGTGGCGTTGGCAGCACCGGCAACTTCGCGGTGGCCTATTGGCAGGCCTACGATCCGCCACCGCTGATCGTGCTGCCGGATGGAATGCGGCCCGTCTCGGCGAAACTCGTGAACACGACGTACACAGCGCTCACCATGCGAGACGGCGATCCCAATAACTTCTCGCCGGGTGAATACGAGGCCGGCGACTTCCTTTCGGTCACGTTCACAGGCAAGCCCTTGCCGGACGGCACCGGCGCCACGACCGGCTCGGCCACGTTTTTTCTCGCCGACTTCCGGGACGGTGCGTCGCTCATCGTCGATGAATGGACGAGCTTTTCGCTCACAACGCTGGGTGAAGCCCGGTCCGTGCTGATCGATTTTGCCTCCAGCGATGTCGGTGCATACGGAATCAATACGCCGACCTACGTGGCACTCGATGATTTCACCCTTGCGGCGGTCCCCGAGCCGGGCTCGGGCGTGCTCCTTACTTGCGCCGTAGCGGCCGGCCTTGCGGTGCGGCGGGCTCGGCGGCGATGAGCCGGCCGGCTGTGTCGCGCGAGGCGGTGCTCGACCACAATGCCCGTGCGTGGGATCGGCTCGCGCAGGGCAAAGCGGCGCTCGCGCGGCCGGCTGCCGATGAGGCATTCGGTGATCCGCGCGCGTGGCTCGGCAGTGGCGGCGCAGCCGGCCGCCCGTGGCTGCCCGCGCGGCTCGACGGCCTCGCCGTGCTCTGCCTCGCCGCCGGAGGCGGCAAGCACGGCCCGCTCTATGCGGCCGCCGGTGCGCACGTGACCGTGCTCGACATCTCGCCCGTGATGCTCGACCTCGATCGGCAGGTGGCCCGCGAGCGGAAGATCGATCTCGAAATCCTGCAGGGCTCGATGGATGATCTCGCGATGCTCAGGGAAGGCCGGTTCGACCTCGTGATCCATCCCGTGAGCACCTGCTATCTGCCCGACGTGGCCCGGGTGTTTGGCGCGGTTGCCCATGTCACGAAGCCGGGTGGGCTCTACGTGAGCCAGCACAAGTCGCCGGCGAGCCTGCAGGCAGCGCTCGCGCCGGCGGCGTCGGGCCGGTATGAAATCATTCATTCCCAGGCCAGCGGCGATCCGCTGCCGCCCCAGCCCCCTTCGCGGCTCCGGGAAGCCGGCACCCAGGAATTCATCCACCCGCTCGCCGCCCTGCTCGGCGGCATCTGCGCCGCGGGCTTCATGATCGAAGACGTCTGCGAGCCAGACCACACGCAGCCCGGTGCCGCGGCCGGCACCTTCGCCCACCGGGCGGCATTCTTGCCGCCCTACATCCGCATCTTGGCCCGCAAACGAGGGACGGGAGCGCTTTTTCACGCGCATGCACCATAATCAAGGGCAGGTCCAACCCGTTGCTCCCGCTCTTCTTTTGTGAGCCCCATGATCTGCTTGAACGTGCTGCTCACGGCCAAGGATCCGGCCGACGTAGCGAAGATTCGTGACCTGCTCACCGAGGCGATGCGGAAAAGCCGCACCGAGCCCGGCTGCGTGCGGTTCGACGTCTATCACTCCACGGCCGAGCCGCGCCGGTTCACGCTCGTGGAGCACTGGGCCAGCCAAGACGCCCTCGATGCCCATCGCCTCGCCGACGCCTACACGGCGATCTACAAGCCACATGTCATGCCGCTCGTCGATCGCGAGGGGCACCCGAGCACGCTCCTCGAATGATCCTGCTCATCGACAACTACGACTCGTTCACCTGGAACCTC
>JAIXPT010000258.1 GCA_027486095.1 Planctomycetaceae bacterium
GCCAGCGGCGTCTTGTCGGGCACGACGACATGCTCGCCGAGCCGGATCCTCGCGCCGCCGCCGGCCACGAGCGTGGGGCAGTTGTCGAGGTAGTGGATCGTGCGGATGTTGCTGCCATACACGACGGTCGTGTGGTCGAGCAGGCTCGAGCCGTCGGGCTCCTTGATCGCCTGCAGCTTGTCGAGGAGGCCGGCGAGCAGTTCGCTCTGCTTCGTGTCGCGCTTCTGCGAAGCCTCCATCCGCTCGCCCGGCTGGTAGTGGCTCATGTCGTGGGGAGCCACGTTGATGCCGAGCCCCTTCAAGAGCGCGCCTACCGGCTGCCGGTAGCTGACCACGCGGGTGGCATCGGCCTGGAGTGCGGCCGCGATGAGGTCATACATCACCTTGATCTCGTCGTGGCCCGGCATCGCCGCCGCAGGCTCGGCGAGCCCTTCCGCCTTCGGCTTCGGCACCGTGAGCCACTGCTTCTCCTTGGCGAGCCGCGTCTCGATGTCACGGATCGATTGCAGATATTCGTCGAGCTTGTCGGCGTCGGCGGCCGAGAGGCCTTTCTTCACGCGGGCCGCATCGGCCTTCACGGCGTCGAGCACGCTCGCCTCGGCCGCGAGCAGGGCCTGCCGCTCCTCGAGCGATTGGGCCTCGCCCGAGAAGAGCCGATGAAACGCGGTCACCGGCGTATCGAGCGCGGCGAGCGGCCGGCCGCGCGCGTCCCAGGCGAGCGAGAGGCCGGGGCCGTGCCCCGAGTTGGCCGCATCGAGCGTGCCCAGCTGCAGCGAGGCGAAGCGCGTGGCATCGCCGAAGGCTGCGGCGGCCACCTGATCCGCCGAGATCGAATTCGTGAAGCTTTTGCCCGGCTCGCCGTAGCGGTTGGCCCCGGTGAGCCAAAACGTGCTCCCCCAGTGGGCCTCGGTCGTGAACCGGTTCGAGAGCCCCTGGATCACAGTGAAGCGATCTTTGTGTCGCGCGAGGGGCGCGAGGCCTTCAGGCAGCGGATAGCCGCGGCCCGTGGTCTTCCGATCGGGAAACCACGTCTCGTTGGTCACGCCCCAGCCAAAGCCGAGGAACACCATCCGCTTGGGGCGGGCGGCGGCCGCGGCGGCGCGGGCGGCACGGATGGGCCCGAGCGATGCAAAGAGCGGCAGGGCGACCGTCGAGCCGGCGGCCCGGAGAATCGTGCGGCGAGAGACCCGGTTTTCCATTTCTACATTTCCGATGTAGGATTTGCCAAACTGGTGAATTTCACGGGAAAAACCCATGTCGCAACCGTCTTCGCCCCGCCCGTTTTTGCGGCTCCTCGAGCCTCCGGCGAAGACGTTCCTGCTGCTCGGCCCGCGTGGCACGGGGAAATCGACGTGGCTCGCCCGCCACTTCCCACGTGCCACGACGATCGACCTGCTGCACACCGACACGCTGTTTCGCTACCGCGCCGATCCTGCGCTCATCCGCACGGATCTCGCGCACCTGCAGCCGGGAGACTGGGCCGTGATCGACGAAGCCCAGAAGGTGCCGGAACTGCTGGACGAGATCCACGGTCTGTACGAATCGCGTCGGATCAATTTCGCGATCACAGGGTCGAGCGCGCGGAAGCTCCGCCGAGCGGACGTCAACCTGCTTGCAGGCAGGGCGATTCGCTGCGATTTTTTCCCCCTTGCCTGGGCGGAGATTCGCAGGCCCGCGCTGCTGCCGGCATGCCTCGAGTATGGAACGCTGCCGCCCGTGCTCTCGGACTCGGCGCATGCCGCCGACACGCTCGTGAGCTACGTGGGGACCTACCTGCAGGAAGAAATCGCCGCCGAGGCGCTGACCCGCAATCTCCAGCCGTTCGCCCGCTTTCTGCAGGTGGCGGCGCGGCATCATGCGCAGCTGCTGAACGTCGAGCGGATCGCCCAACAGGCTGCCGTGAAACGCCGCACGGTTGACACTTATTTCGAGGTGCTCGCCGACACACTCCTCGGCTTCCGGCTGCCGGCGTTGCGACTCGGGCTGCGAGCGCGGGAGGCTGCCCATCCGAAGTTTTACTTTTTCGATGCGGGCGTCGCGCGGGCGGCGGCGGGATGGGCTCGTGAGACGATGCCGGATGAATGGAGAGGCTATTCGTTCGAGACCCTCGTGCTCGGTGAATTGCGGGCCTACAACGCCTACCGCCGCAAAGACCGGCAGATCTTCCATTACTCCGTGACGGGAGGCTTCGACGTCGATTTTGTCATTGAAACTGAGAAAAAAGTGCTCACGAAGCCACCGCGTTTCGTTGCCATCGAGGCGAAGGCGTCGGCGCACTGGAAGCCGGCGTGGTCGGGGCATCTCGCCGCGTTTGGTGCGCATCGCCACGTCACGGCCACATATGGGGTGTATCTGGGCACGAAGACGATGGTCGATGATCATGTGACCGTGCTGCCGTTCGCGGAGTTCAGTCGGCGGCTGTGGGCAGGGGAAATTTTTTAGGGGTGGGGATGACAGGCTGAAGCCTGTCTTACTTGGTCTGGAATTCGTCGGTGGCCACGATGGCCTGGAGGATGTCGCGGAGCCGGAAGCCATTGGCTTTCGCCTTGCGGGCGAGGGCGTCGAGGGTGTCGGCGTCGGCGAAGCTCACGGGGCGGCCGAGGGCATAGGCGAACAGGTTTTCGATCAGGCCGCGGGCAAAGGCGTCGCCATGCCGCGTGGCGATCAGCTGCCGGAGCTCGAAATAATCGCGAAACGCCGGGCCGCCGTAGAAGGCGCCGGCCGGCTCGATCGGCCAGGATTTTTTCAGCACCTTGCCCGCGAGCTTGTCTTTCACGACCCAGCCGCGGCCGTAGAAGTGTTCGTCGGTGCGCCAGCGGCCGGCGGCGTCGAAGTTTTCGAGGCCGTAGCCGATCGGGTCGATCACGCGGTGGCATTGGGCACACTGTGGCTCTTCCTGGTGCATCCGCAGCCGCTCGCGGGTGGTGATCTCGCGCGATTCCAGCCGCGTGAGCTGCGGCACGTTGGCCGGGGCGGGGGGCGGCGGATCGTGCATCAGCTTCCTGAGCACCCAGGCGCCGCGTTCCACCGGGCTTGTGCGCTCGCCGTTGCTTCCCATCGCGAGGATTGCCGCCATGCCGAGCAGGCCGCCGCGCGGGCTCTCTGCGGGAAGCTTCACGACGCGAAAGTCGTCGCCGATCACGGGGCTGCCGCCGTCGTCGAGGCCGTAATAAGCCGCGAGCAGGCCATTGACGACGACGAAGTCGCTCGCGAGCAGGTTGCGGGCGTCGAGATTGCCGCTCACGAGCGTGTGGAAGGTTTCGTAGACCTCGCGCTTCGCCGCCTCGCGGGTGGCCTCGTCGAAATCGGGAAAGAGTTCGTGGTCGAACCTGAAGAATTCGAGCCGGTCGAGGCCGAGCCATTGGTGGGCGAATCCGGCGGCGAAGTCGTGCGCTTTGTGATCGGCGAGCATCCGGTCGACCTGCTCCGCAAGCACGGCGGGCTCGGCGAGCTTGCCCGAGGCCACGAGCCCGAGCAGGTCGTCGTCGGGCGGGGCCGACCAGAGAAAGTAGGAGAGCCGCGTGGCGAGCTCACGCGGCGAGAGCCGGCGGCTGCCGGTCACGCCATCGGCGGCGGTGCCACGATCGGCGCTTTCAGCGAGCGGGTCGGCCAGATAGAGAAATCCCGGTGACGCGAGGATCACCGCCATCGGCTCGCGGATCGCCTCGAGCGGCTCGGCGCCAGCGGCTCGCTTCGCCTTATAAACGTCCACGAGCCGCTCGAGAAACTCGGGCCCCGGCGTGGCCCCGCGGAAGGCGAGCTTGCCGAAGCGGCGGAGGATCGTCTTGGCGAGGTCGGCTTCCTGCCCCTTGGCCGCAAGGCCGTCGAACACCTGCTTCCGCACCGGCGACGGCCGTGCCCGCGGCACCGGCCCATCCCACTCCACCCAGTCGATCCACAGGGCGTGGTCGAGGCCCACGCCGTTGGCGCTCGCGGCGAGGCGGTTGCGGAACTGGTCGGCATGGCCGTCGTGGTAGCGCTTCTCGCGCACATGCCACGTGCGGGGCCCATGGGCCGATACACGGACGGGAAATTCGATCACCTGCGGCTGATCGATCGACCCAGTGACCTGAAACGTGCCGAGCGAGATGAAGTCGCTCCGCTCGTCGTCTTTCGTGCCCCTGAGTCCGTACTCCAGAAAGCGGCGCAAAGGCGGCGCGTCAGCAGTAGCCCCGATCCGGATCCGCAGCATGTAGTCGCCCGGTGGCGCGGAGGCCGGGATCGAGATCGGCTCCGTGTCGTGATGGTTGTTCGAGGCATACATGAGGTAGGCCCCGCGATCGCCGGCGGGCAGCGCCAGGTAACGCTGCAGATAGGGCGCATGCTGCTCGTAGGCATGGATGCGAAACCGCGCTTCGTGTTCGTCGGGAAAGCCGAAGTCTTTGGCCGGCTTGCCCCCCGACGCCTCCCACTCCTTGGCCTTGGTGTAGCCGCCGAGAAAGTAGCCGTTGTAGAGGCCCTCGATCTGTTTGCGGGCCTGAAGCTCGGCTTCGCGGCGTTCCGTTTTTCGCTCGGGCTTGGGCACGCCCGGCCGCGGCCAGTCGGAGGCGGCCGCCTCGAGGGCGGCCCGGCCGATCGCGAGATACTGCTCGAACTGATCGCTCGACATGAAGAGCCCCGAGCCGATCGTGTCGAAGGCGGCGGTGCCGGTGTCGTCCGGCAGGCTGCTCGTATCCACGCCGGCGGCCTCGAGATCGATGCCGAGCAGGTCGCGGAGCGTGTGGCGATATTCGCGGCGGTTGAGCCGGCGCACGAGCGTGAGCCGGCCCTCGTCGCCGAGGGTTTTCCGGGCCACCACGAGGGCCTGCGATAGCGCGGCGAGGGCCTCGGTCTTCACATTCGCATCCGGCCGCGGCTTCTCGGCCGGCGGCATCTCGCCGGAATTCAAGACCTCGAGCACTTTCTGCCAGCGCTCGGCCGTTTCGATGGCCGTGATCTCAAACGGCAGGTCGTCGAGCCGCACGCCCGAATCGGTATCCGGCCCGGCATGGCATGCGAGGCAGTTGGCTGCAAACAGCGACCGCACGGCCTCGGCAGCATGCGGGGAAAATGCCGGCTGTATTCCAGCGGCGGTCGCCACACCGCAGCCCCCAGCCACAACCACCCCAACCACGGGCAGCAGCCACGGCTTCCGGCGAAACAAGGCCCGACGGGAACACAGCATGGTTGCGAAGCCGATGAGGCACTGTCTTGGCGGGGGCGACACTCCCGCCTGGAGATAACCGCCTGCCCAGCCTCGCCTTACGGCCGCTGGCATGCGCCGCCAGGGGGTGCCTAACAGCCTGCCAGGCAGGGGCTTGCGGCAAAATTTTGGATTTTTTTCGCTAGGCAGCGTAAGCAGGGCGACCCGCACAGGTTTTCTTGCGGCCGCATCGGCGGCTGTCGGCTGGGCTCAGGCAGACGTGCCCGGGGTTCCAGGCGACTAGGTCCGCGGTTCTTGCCCACTTTTCGGCGGTTTTTGCATCGCCTTGGGCAGGGATCGAGGGGGATTTCATGAAACGCATAGTGATTGCCACGGCTGCCGTGGCTCTTGTGATCGCCGGGGCGTCGGTGGCCCGGGCCCAGGCGACGTGGAGCGGCGGGTCTACGGCGACGTGGAATAACACGTCGTTTTGGTCCACCGGCGCGGTGCCGACGGCTGCAACGGCGGTGGTGCTCGCACCGTCGGCGGGTGCGACGATGAATGTCATTAACGGCGTCATTGCAACAGCCACGTCCATTGATTTTGCGAATATCGCCGGCAGGACGACGACGATCTCGATTGCCGACGGCGGCCGGCTGAACGTCGGCGGGGCGATCACCGACACAGGGGCTGGGAATGCTGTCATTAGCGTCAACAACACGTCGTCGGCCAATGCGGCCTCCATCCTCACGGCCACGTCGATCGCGCTGCACGAGTTCAATTTCAATGGTGGCGGCACGCAATTCCTCACGATGAACGCGGATCTTTCGACGGCGGTGCAGGTGAACATCGGGAATACATCCGGCACGGCGACCTACCGGCAGACAGGCGGCACGCTCACGACGAGTAATGGCGGTTTCGGCCTGACGCTGATCGAGGCATCAAGTGCAAATCCCACCGGCACGGCGACGTTTATTCTCGATGGTGGTCGGGTGATGTCCGACCGGATCGGCGTGGGGAATGGAAACGGAAATAACGGTGCCGCTCCCCGCTACGCCGCCAACGGATCCTTCGTGTTCAACAGCGGCACGGTGCAGCCGCGGTCTGGGCAGAACACCTTCTTCCAGAACGGAAACGCTAGGACATCGGGCACGACGACAGACACGCAGTACGACACGAGTAAGCCGATCACGATCGCCCTCGCCGGCACGGGTACGCATGAGTTCAATGCCCCTGGTGGAACCAACGGCAATATTTTCGTCACCCCATCAGCCCAGATTCGCGACCAAGCCGGTCAGGCGGGCACGCTGGTCAAGACCGGCGTTGGAAGCCTGATTCTCACCGGCAACGGCCCGGTGGCCGTCAACGATTGGACGGGGGCCAGCACCGTGAGCGCCGGCACGCTCCTGGTGGACTACAGCCAAATCGCCGGCACCGCGACATCTGGCAGCACGACGGCCCTCGCAAACGCCTACAGTGCGGCCTCGCAGCTGATTCTCAATGGCGGCAACTTCACGCTCACGGGTCGGCCAAATGGATCGGCCTCGAGCCAGACAAACCTGGCGATCAATGCGGGCACATACAACCTCACCGTGACCAGCACGGCGGGGCTGACGGTGGGTCAGGCGGTCACGAACGCCAACCTCCCGGCCGGTACGTATATCCGCCGCATCACGAATGCGACGACCGTCGAACTCAACGCGTACATTACCGGCACGACGAACCTGACCGGCCAGACGTTTGATTTCGCGGCGGCGAATTTCACGAACAGCCAGACGATCAATAGCGTTGCCCTGCAGCAGACAGGCACAGTGACGGTCAATCCCGCCGGGAATGCCACGCTGCTCACGTTCGGCACGGTGAGCGGTGCCGCCGGGTTCGTGAAGGCCGGCACAGGCACGCTCCGGCTCGCCGGGCCGGTTTCTTACACGGGCACGACGAACATCACGGCTGGGATGGTGGACTTCGGGCTCGGTTCGGGAACGACCACGCTCTCTGGGCCTTTTATCGGCTCGTCGGGAACGTTGCGCTACTCCGGCGCAGGGGCGCTTGTGATCTCGGCGACGTCCGCAAATGCCAGCACCTTTTCGGGCCCGCTCGTCGTCGATTCAGGCCTGCTGCAGATGGGCGCCGCGGACTCCGGGCAAAGCCGCGGTCTGGTTAGCGTTTCGAGCGCGACGGTGAATTCCGGCGCAACGCTTGCGCTTACGCGCGATAGCTTCACTACCGGGGCGGCGATCACGCTGAACTCGGGAACCTTGGCGACGGGAACAATCGGCGGCTCTGGCGGGGCATTCCAGTCGCTTGGTGCGATCACGATGAACGCGGGCACGATCGTCACGGGGCCGGGTTTGGGCGGGGTGTTCAATGCCTTTGCACTCAATCAAAACGTCACGGTTTCTGGAGTCGGAGTCTCGCAGATTCTCGCTGGCGCGGGCGGTGACAATGGCGTACATCTTGCGTTCAACGCCGCCGCAGGCACATCACGGACGTTTACTGTCAATGATGCCACGGGGAGTGCGGCGGCCGATCTCACAGTGAGCGCGACGCTGCGCAACAGTTCGCATACCGGCAACGCGGTGAATCTTGTCAAAGCCGGCCTCGGCACCATGCGGCTCTCGGGCTCGAATGCGTACACGGGCTCCACGACGGTGAGCGCGGGCGTCCTTGACTTCAGCACGGTGGCAGCGTTGCAAAACACGTCTGGCGTGAGCATCGCTTCAGACGCCGTGGTCTCATATACGGGGGCGACGTCGGGCACGCTTGCGGTCGGAATCGGCGGGGCGGGTGGCTTCAGTCAGTCGGGCGTTGGCACCCTTGCTCTCTCCGGCTCCAATGGCTTTACGGGAGCGACATCGCTCAATGCCGGCACGCTCGCTTTGGCGAGTGCGGGTGCGCTTTCGGCGACGGGCACGCTCTCGTTTGGCGGCGGCACCTTGCAATATGGCCCAGCCAATCAGACCGATTTTTCGGCGATCATCCGCGGCAGCACGCAGGCTGTGGCGATCGACACGAATGGCCAGTCGGTCGTGTTCGCAAGCCCGCTCGACGGCTCGAACGCCGGCGGCTTCCGCAAACTGGGGGCCGGTACGCTGCAGCTTACGAACGCTGCTCCCGGCCTGACGGGCACGACGACGATCAATGCCGGCACGCTGGAACTCGCGGCGTCGTCGGGCACGGTGACGCTCGCCGCCAGCCTCGTGGGCACCGGGGGCACGCTCGCCCGCACGGGTGGCGGCACCACGCTCATCGGCGGCACGGGCAACACATTCGCCGGGGCCTTGAGCGTGGCGGCCGGGCTCGTGCAGATCGGCACCGCCACCACGAGCAACGTCGGCACGCAGGCGCTCGGCAGCGTCTCCAACATCACGGTCGGCTCAGGGGCCGCGCTCGTGCTCAAGAACAGCACGGCGATCAATTCGGCGGCGCCGATCGCGCTCTCGGGAACGCTTTCGACCGACGTGGCCGGGGTGGCAGGGGGTGGCTTCACGAACTATCTCGGGCCGCTCACGATGAGCGGCGGCTCGCTGATCGCGAATTCGGGCGCAAATACCAGCACGTTTCAGTCGTACGCGTTCGCGGCGGGGGTGACGGTGACGGGCTCGGCGGCGTCTGCGATCTCGACGGCGCCGGGCGCCGTGGGCGGCGGCGTCCATCTCACACACGTGGTCGGTGGGCTGCGCGCGTTCGACGTGGCGGATGTGACGGGAAGCGCAGCGGCCGACCTGCTCGTGTCGGCAGCGCTCATCAATGCCACGTCGTCAGGCTCGGCCTCCGGCCTGCGGAAGACGGGCGTGGGCACGATGCTCCTCTCCTCGACATCCACGTATTCCGGGGCCACCCAGGTGGCGGCCGGCACGCTGCTCGTGAACGGGCAGCTGGCCAATACCTCAGGCGTGACGGTGGATGCCGGAGCCACGCTCGGCGGCGCGGGCGTGATCGCGGCGCTCGCCACCGTCAATGGCACGCTCAGCCCGGGCAACAGCCCGGGCGAGCTCACGCTCGCCTCGCTCGCCCTGGGATCGACGGCCACCACGCTGATCGAAGTCACGGGCACCACCCGTGGCAGCCAGTATGACGGCATCACGCTCACGCAGGCGGGCGGGCTCACCTACGGCGGCACGCTCTCCTTCGATTTCGCGAGCCTGCTTGGCGACAACACCACGCTCGACATCTTCAGCTTCACGGGCTCGCCGTCGGGCGCGTTTTCGAGCGTGGCCTCGACGGGGTCGTATGCTGGCACGTGGACCAACAACAACGACGGCACGCACTCGCTCCAGCAGGGCAGCCAGACGCTGACGTTTAGCCAGCTCTCGGGCGACGTGATCATCGTGCCCGAGCCAGGCGTGCTCGCGCTTGCCGGGGCGGGGCTGGCGACGGGCGTGATCCGCGTGTGGAGCCGCCGCCGGTCACGGAGGTAAGGCCATGCCGCGGTCGGTGGCGAGAGTGGTGGGCATGATGGCGTGCGGCGTGGCTGTTGCCGCGCTCGGGTGCAGCCGCCCCGATCCGCTCGGGTTCACGCCCGTGACGGGCCGCGTGACATTCGACGGCCAGCCGCTCGAGCGTGGTGAAATTCGGTTCTCGCCCGACTTGGCTGCGGGGAATGCCGGCCCGCAGTCGGGCAGCGTGCTGGGCGCGGGAGGCGTCTACACGCTGCGCGGGCCCGGCGGCCGTGCCGGAGCAGTGCCCGGGCAGCATCGCGTCTATTTGGCCATGCCCCTCGAAGACGGGCCGCCAACCCCGCCGATCGAGATCGATGGGAAAATGATCGAGCGAGAAGATGCGCTGCGCACGCGTGGCAAAAAACTGCCGGCTCGCTACCTCGCGCCCGATACATCGGGCCTCACGGCGACGGTGACGCAAGGCGAGCCCGCCCGATTCGAATTCGAACTCGTGTCCACCCCCTCCAAAAAATGAGTCGTCCCATGCTCCTCACCAACGACTGCTCACGACAGGGCCGCCGCACGGGCTTTACGCTGGTCGAACTCTTGGTCGTGATCGCCATCATCGGCCTTCTGATCGGGCTGCTCTTGCCCGCTGTCCAGGCGGCCCGCGAGAGCGCCCGGCGCAGCACATGTGCATCGAAGGTCAAGCAGCTCGCGCTCGGCTGCCATTTGCACGTCGATGCCCGGCGGGCGTTTCCTGTGGGGCAGCGGCAGCAGGTGTCGGTCAGCAATTCCGGCACGTATTTCAGCTGCGGTGATGGCAGTGTGCAGGCCGGATTCAACCCGTGGTTTTCGGATGCCAGGTCCTTCATCACCGTGCTGCTGCCATTTATGGAGCACGCCGCGGAGTACAACCGACTCGACTTCACGAAGGATGCCACACAGGCTCCGAACCGCGACGTGATGAGAACCCATTTTTCATTCGCCGACTGCCCGACGAATCCGCAGCGCAACAAAGCCTACGGCGGCTGGAACGGCATGACGCACTACGGTGGCTCAGTGGGCACCACGGGCAACCAGTGTTGGCGGCTTCCCGCACAAAACGGCATGTTTTCCGGCGTGGCCGTGACTGACAACCCGGGCGGCTTGACGGCCAAGGACGTGACCGACGGCCTCAACAACACGATCATGGTGTGTGAAAAACTTGGCTACACGCCGGCCGACACGGCGAGTGGATCGCCGGGAATCCGCGAATGCAAAGCGATCAACTCGGGCGGAAGTTTTTGGTCGTGGGATCTGTATGGCAACAATTACGGAGCCACGGTCAGAATGCAGAGCGGTCCGAATCCGGCGACGGTGAGCGGCGCACCAGATCAGGCATCGAATACACCTTATAGCTTTCATCCGGGTGGCCTGCATGTGGCCTACGGCGACGGTGCCGTGCAGTTCATCAACGAGACGATCGACATCAATGCGTGGAATGCCCTCGCCAGGCGCAACGACGGTTCCTCACTCAAATACAACCCCTGATGCCCACGCTCTCCCACGACGAATTCGTGTCGCTTCTCACGGCCTCGCAGCGACGTGTGTATGCGTTCATCTGCACGCTCGTGGTCGATCGCTCGGATGCCGACGAGGTGCTCCAGGAGACGAACCTCGCCCTCTGGCAGCAGATCGAGCGGTTCGAGCCCGGCACCGACTTCGTGGCCTGGGCCTGCCGGATCGCCCACTTCAAAGTGATGAAGCTCCGCGACGCGGCCAAGCGGCATCGCGTGAAGCTCGACGACGCCGTGATCGAGCTTCTGGCCACCGAATCGATCGAGGAACAGCGGGCCGACCACCGGCTGGCAGCCGAGCGGTATGAGCGCAACAGGCTCGCGCTCGTGGCCTGTCTCGACGAACTGTCCGACCGCCATCGCGGCATCCTTTTGCTCCACTACCAGGGGGGGCAGTCCCTCGCTACGATCGGGTCGTCGATCGGCCGCACCGCCAACGCCGTCGCGCAGATGTTTCACCGCATCCGCGGCTCACTTCGCGCATGCGTGCAGCGGCGGCTCGCCGATGCCCCCGCCTGACCCACCGCTCGCCCCGCCTGCCCACGTTCGACACCATCCCCTCGCGATGCCCGACATCATGCCCGACACCTTGTCAGCCGCCGCCGACGACCTTGCCGCGCTCTGCTCGGCGCTCGTCGATGGCACGATCACGGTGGCGGAGCAGACGCGGCTCGAAGAGAGGCTGCGGTGCGATCGGGCCGCCCGCGATGCCTTCCGTGATTTCATGCAGATGGAGTCGATCCTGGCATGGGAGCTGGTGAACGCTGCCGCACCGGCGCGGCAAGCGGACGCCGGAAAGGAGCCTCGCTCCACCGGCATGGTGGCGTGGCGCCGTGTTGCCCTGTGGCTCGTGCCCGTCGTCGCGGCGGTGGCAGCTGCGGCGGTCGCGCCGTTGGTCGTTTCGAAGCCTGAGCGCGGCCCGGCGCAAGGCGAGAGCGCGGCGGCCGCGCCGGGGTTCGCGACGCTTGGCGATACGACCGCCGCCGAGTGGGCGGATGGCCGCGTCCGTGCGGCTGGCGATGCGATCGCCAACGGCCCGCTGCGGCTCACGGCCGGCTCGGCCCAGCTGCGGTTTGCATCGGGGGCCGTGGTCACGCTCAATGCCCCGAGCGAAATCGAGGTGCTCGGCGGCAACCGGCTGTTTCTTCGCGATGGCAGCATCATTCCGTTCGTGCCGCCGGCGGCGAAGGGATTCACGGTGGTGTCGCCCACGGGTGAGGTGATCGACCTCGGCACGGAGTTTTCGGTGAGCGTGGGGGCCAAGGGGGAGACGAGCGTGTATGTGCTCGATGGCGAGGTGGACGTGGCCAGCGGGCACGGCAGCGAGCGGAGCCCCGTGCGGATGACGCAGGGATTCGGCAGCCGGCTCACGACTACGCAGAGCGGCCCGGAAATGACGGAGCGGCCGCTCGTGATCGATGCCTTCGACGGGCCGACGCGGGCCTTGCGGTGGCGTGATCTCGATCCCTCCCGCGCGACTATCGTGGCCGACGGGGAGCTGCGGATTCCGGTTGAGTTTCGCCCGGATGCCATCGACGACCGCACCGCGACGCGGCTCGCGATCGACCACGATTTTTCATCGCTCCGTGGTCGCCGCGGGGTGATTTCCTTCAAGGTGACGCTGCCGCATGGCGGCACCACCGACCCGAATCGTTGGCTCGCGTGCGTCGTGGACGGCGGCACGGGCCGCCTCCCGATGGCCTTCGATGCCGACGCGACGCTCGGCGTGCTCGTGTCGCCACTCTTCGAGGCGGGGGTGCGGATCGAGGGAGAGGCGGTCAAGCAAACCCGTGTGTTTGCCCGCAGCGAGGATGCAGTCGGCCCCTATCAGGTGCTGATCACGATCGACGACACGCCCGCCGCGCGGGAGCGGCACGGCTCGGCCGTCGCGGGCGTCACGGTGAACGGCCAGGAGCTGCTTCGCGAGCGGCCGATCGAGCTTGCCGACCGGCCGCGGATCGGCCTCCAGACCCACGCTACTCCGGAGAGCTCCGGCGCGGGGGTCGCGCTCGTGGACGATTTCAGCGTGAGCGTGTCCACCGACGCCGAGTGAGCCTCTTTTCTTGAAAAGCATAAACCATCACGTTATGGTTTATGTATGGATATCCAGTCGATTGATGCCAAAAAACAGGCACTCGACCGGCTGCGGCCGCTGCCGCCGGAGTCGCTGCGGAGCCTCGAGGCCTGGTTTCGCGTCGAGTTGACTTACACGAGCAACGCGCTGGAGGGCAACACGCTCTCCCGCCGCGAGACGGCCGTGGTGCTCGAGAAGGGCATCACGGTCGGAGGCAAGAGCCTCAGAGAGCATCTCGAGGCGACCAATCACGCGCGGGCGATCGATTTCGTGACCGCGCTCGTTGGCCGGCGCAGGGCGATCTCGGAGCAAGACGTGCTCCGCGTGCACGAAATGGTGCTCGAAGGTATCGATAGCGGCAATGCCGGCTCCTATCGCACGGTCCCGGTGCGGATCGCCGGATCGACCGTCGTACTCCCGAACCCGAGGCGTGTTCCGGACCTGATGCAGGATTTTTGCGCATGGCTCCGCGTGAAACCGCCAATGCACCCGGTCCTCTTGGCCGCCGATGCCCATTATCGGCTCGTGACCATTCATCCGTTCGTCGATGGCAATGGTCGAACCGCACGGCTGCTGATGAACTGTCTGTTGATGATCCACGGCTACCCTCCGGCCATCATTCGGCCTCGTGATCGGGCCGCCTATGTGGGGGCGCTCGAAACAGCCCAGCTCGGCGGCTCCAGGACAGCCTACGACACGCTCATCATGCGGGCGGTGGATCGCTCGCTCGACATCTATCTCGATGCTGCCGGTGACGGCGGTGGCGGCGCCCGGTCTGCCGCCGCGTCGCCGGATGGACCGCTGCTCAAGATCGGCCAACTGTCGAAAGCCGTCGGTGAAACGGTGCCCACGATCCGGCACTGGATGAAGCTTGGCCTCCTGCATCCGGCGCAGAGCACGCCCGCGGGCTATCAGCTGTTTGCCAGCGCCGCCGTCGAGCGGTGCCGCCGCATTCAGGTGCTGAAGGGCCGCCGGCTCACGCTCGCCGAAATCAGCGCGACGATCGATGAGCCCGGAGGATCTGGCGCTGCTTCGTAGGCGGCTTTCGCCGTGGCACCTGCCGGCTGGTTTTGGGCTACGATGGGCGGCGATGACCAGCCCAGAGAGCAGCCCGAGCCCGCTCCCCCAGCCGCACGCCGGGGCATTCCGCGATCTCACGGGGCAGCTTTTGTTTCTCGGCACCGGCACGAGCGTCGGCGTGCCGATCGTGGGCTGCCGGTGCGTGACGTGCACGAGTCCTGATCCCCGGAACAGCCGCACCCGCACGAGCGCGGCCCTCGGGCTCCCCGGAGGCACGCTCCTCATCGACACCACGCCCGACCTCCGCAGCCAGTTGCTCCGCGAGCGGATCGGCAGCGTGCAGGCGATCCTCTACACCCACGACCACGTGGACCACGTCTACGGCCTCGATGACATCCGCCCCATCTGTTATCGATCCGGCGGCCCCGTGCCTGTGTATTGCGAAGAGCGTGTGGAGCGGCGGATCCGGAAGGCCTTCGACTACGCCTTCGAGCCGATGCCCGTGCCGGGGGGCGGCGTGCCCAAGATCACGTTTGAGCGGATCACGACGGCGCCGTTCGACATCCTCGGTGCCCGCGCGATCCCGCTGCGTCTGCGGCACGGGGTCTTCGACGTGCTTGGCTTCCGCTTCGGCGATGTGGCCTACTGCACCGACACGAACTTGATCCCGGATGAAACGTGGCCCTTGCTCGAGGGCCTCGACACGCTCGTGCTCGACTGCCTGCGGCCCGAGCGGCACCCCACGCACCTCTCGCTCGACGAGGCGCTCGCCGTGGCCGCCCGCGCGGGGGCGCGGCGTACGCTGTTCGTGCACATGTCGCACGACATCGAGCACGCGGCGGTGTCGGCCCGGCTGCCGCCCGGGGTGGAGCTCGCGTATGACGGCCTCACGGTGCCGCTTATGTAGGGACGGAGCTCCAGCTCTGTCCAACGTAGGGACGGAGCTCCAGCTCTGTCCATTCGACAGGCCTGGAGGCCTGTCGCTACACGCGCCGCCGGAGCGAATTCGCGATCACCGAGAGCGAGCTCAGGCTCATCGCCGCGGCGGCGAGCATCGGGCTCGTGACGTGGCCGAGCCACGGGTAGAGCACGCCCGCGGCGATCGGGATCGCGAGCATGTTGTAGAGGAACGCCAGGAAGAGATTCTGCCGTACGGTGCGCATCGCGTGCCCGGCAAGATCGAGCGCCCTCGGCACCGCGGCGAGGCCGCCGGAGAGCAGCGTGACGTCGGCCGTTTCGAGGGCCGCGTCGGCTCCCGATCCCATCGCGATCCCGACGTCGGCTGCGGCGAGGGCTGGGGCGTCGTTGATGCCGTCGCCGACGAAGACGATGCTCTTCGCATGGGTAGCTGTTTCTTCCGCATGGCGGAGCCGGGAAACGAACGCCGCCTTGTCTGCGGGGGAAAGGCCGCCGTGCACATCGTCGATGGCGATCGACGCGGCGAGCGCCTGGGCCGCTGCCGGCGTGTCGCCGGAGAGCAGGCTGGTGGTGAAGCCCCGCGCATGCAACTCGGCGATGACTCGCGCAGCTTCGGGCCGCACGGGATCGGCGACCGTGACAAACCCAGCGAGTTGCCCGTCGATCGCCACGCCCACCGTCGTGCCGATGCGGCTGTGATCGTCGAGCGCCGGCCGGGCCACGTCGATCATGCCCGCGACGCCCCGCGATTCGAGAAATGAGGGCGTGCCGAGTTCCACGCGACGGCCGGCCACGAGGCCCGTGATCCCCCGGCCGACGACAGCCCGCACGCCGCTCGCCGGCTCGAGCCCCACGCCCGCTTCGGCAGCAGCCGTCAAAAAAGCCCGCGCGAGCGGATGCTCACTCGCAGCCTCGAGGCTCGCGGTGGCAGCGAGGAGCGAGCGAAATGGCTCGACCGCGAGTGCAGCGGGCGCGGTCGGC
>JAIXPT010000141.1 GCA_027486095.1 Planctomycetaceae bacterium
CTGAAGGCCAATCGCGACAGCCCCACGATCGCCAACCCGACATTCACCGGCACGGTGCAAGGCATCACCGCTTCGATGGTGGGACTCGGTAATGTTAGCAACACCTCGGATGCGGGCAAACCAGTCTCCACGGCGCAGCAGACGGCGCTGGATCTGAAGGCCAATCGCGACAGCCCCACGATCGCCAACCCGACATTCACCGGCACGGTCGCACTTCCTGCCGGCAGCGCTACGGCGGCTCCGCTGGTCCTGACCGCGGGGACGAACCTGACGACCGCGACCCTGGGGTCGGTCGAGTTTGACGGGAACAATCTCTATCTCACCACCAACGCCGCGAGTCCGTCCCGCAAGACGGTGGCCCTTTCCGACACGGGAAGCAGTTCCCAGATCGGGCTCTCGAGTATCTTCGCCGCGCCGATCTATCCCGTGGTGGCGTGGGGTAACAACAGTGATAGACAAGCCCGCGCTCCGGTTCTTGCCAATGTGGCTGCCGTGGCCGCCGGGGATTTCCACAGCATCGCCCTGCTCGACAATGGTCAGGTGGTGGAGTGGGGAAAGAATATCGTCGACCCCAACGCCGGAGTCATCGTCAGCAAGCCCGCGTTGACCGGGGTCACGGACATCGCGGCAGGAGGCTCCCACAACCTCGTGCGCCAGAGCGATGGGCGGGTGCTTGCCTGGGGAGCGAATGGCGACGGCCAGGCGACGGCTCCTGCGGACATTGTCACGGCGGTCAAGGTGGCTGCGGGTGCCCGCCACAGCCTGGCCTTGCTGGCCGATGGCACGGTCAGGGGCTGGGGTGAAGATTACCTCGGTAAAAATGCGGCACCCGTCAGTTTGACCGGCATGACCGTGATTGCCATCGCGGCAGGACAAAATCACAGTCTCGCCCTTAAGAACACTGGCGAGGTGGTGGCATGGGGCAGTAACGCGGCCTTCCAGACCGACGTCCCCGCTGAGGCCCTAAGCGGCGTCACGGCGATCGCCGCAGGATGGAATCACAATCTCGCGTTGAAGTCGAACGGCTCGGTCGTCGCCTGGGGGCTTAACACTGGAGGGCAGGCCAGTGTCCCCATCGAGGCCTCCAGCGGAGTGGTGCAGATCGCGGCCGGAGATACCTACAGCATGGCGCTGAAGTCGGATGGCACGGTCGTCACCTGGGGCTACAAAGCGGATGTGGATCCCGTCACCGTAGTTCCCGGTGGCACGACGCAGGTGACCCAGATCGCCGCGGGTAGCTATCACGCGCTTGCCTTGCGCGCCGATACGGTTCCGGCCCAACTGGCCCGACTCGATCAAGAGAATGCCTTCACCGGCAAGGTCACCATCCAAGGCACGCCGGGCAAATACGCGCTGGAAGTGAATGGCACTGCCTGGAAATCCACGGGCTCCTCTTGGCTCACCAACTCCGACCGGCGGATCAAGACCGAGATTGAGTCGATTACCGGAGCCTTGGATAAACTCGATCAGGTACGATTGGTCGATTTCCGCTACACCGACGACTACCTCGCGGCCCACCCTGAGATCGGGGACCGCCGCTACCCGAATGTGATCGCCCAGGAGTTCCGGGAGGTCTTTCCGGATGATGTGAAAGGCAGCGGGCAAAGGCTGCCCGATGGCTCGGAAATCCTCCAGGTTGATACCTATCCGCTGACGATTTATTCCGCCGCCGCGATTCAGGAACTGCATCGCGAGAATCAGCAGCAGCGGGAAAAAATAGCCGACCTGGAAGAACGCCTCCGCAGGATTGAGGCAGCCCTCGAGGAAAAGTAAATGTCAGCCACCCGAACTGCCATCCTCTCGTTTCTGCTGTCGGTTCCTGCGCTGGCCGGGAACAGCACGGACTATTCCCTTGAACCTGCTGTGTTCGATGGTGGGGGCACCGCCGGCTCGAGCGCCGACTATGCGCTCAATCCCTCCATCGGTCCCGGTGCTGCCGGATCCTCTGCGGGCTATGCGTTGCGGGGCGGCTTTTCCGGAATGCTCAGCGATACCGCTTCCCTTGTCCTGACGGCGGCAGGAGCGGCGGTCAGTATGAACGAACGGGCCACCCTCCAGCTTGAAGCGAGGATCCGTTATGATGACGATACCGTGGCCGCCTTTGCCCTGCCTGCGGCTAGCATCACCTGGTCCGTCACGGAAGGGCCGCTTGCCGCCATCAGCAGTGCCGGTCTGGCCACTGCCGGATCCGTCTATCAGGATACACCGGCCACCGCGAGGGTCGTTTATCAGGGTCTGGAACGGAGCTTGCTGCTCACCGTCCGCAACCTGACCAACGACGACTTCGGTTCCTATGCTGCGGATGGCCTGCCAGACCCATGGCAGGTGCAGTACTTTGGAGAAGCCGGCCTTCCGACGGTCGCCGGTGCGGATGCGGATCCTGATGCGGACGGGTTGACCAATTTCCAGGAATACGTCTTTGGCATGGATCCCTTGCTTGGTTTCAGCGGGGTGGTGCGCTGGAGCGGTTCGAATCTGCTGGAGCGCGGCGTGCCCACGCCATTCGCGAGCGGCACGGCAGGCAGTTTCACCTTCCGTGCGGTCTTCGCCCGGCGCAAGGATTTCGTCACTGCGGGTCTTACCTACACGGCGGAGTTCAGTGGCGATCTTTCCAGCTGGAGGGCCTCCACGTCCACGCCTTCGGTTCTGGCGGAAGATGGCGTGATTCAGGTAGTTTCCGTTCCCTATCCGTTTTTCGTGAACGGCAAAAAGGCCACTTACTTCCGGGTGAGGGTGCGATCCAATTGATTTCATGAAATCCTTCTATCAAAAATTTGGTGCCTGGGGGCGGACTTCCCAGTGGTGGTTGGCCTTCTGCAGCGGCGGTGCGGCCGGCCTCGTGCCGGTGGGAGATGCGGGTGCCGCCATCGTTTACAGCGGAGAGAAAAACATTGGCATCACCAGTGATTTCAATGGCGTCTTCATCAGCGTGACCGCCCAGCAGAGCAGCGCGCCGGCGAATGGCTTGTGGGATCTCAATCCGTTTTTCGGCGGGCTCGGCATCGCCAATTCCCCTGGTTTCCAGCCTGTGCGGAGCGGAGCCGGCAACGAAGCCCCGATTCTCGCGCTGACTTTTGGGGCGTCCGTGGGCGGTTCCCTGACCTATTCATCTGGCTCGGGCGGTTCGGGGGCGGAGGATGACTCCGGCCACCTCGGGGCAGGTGCCGGGCAGTTCACCGACGGTCAGACCGGCTACCTCGGATTCAAACTGCTCAGTGGAACCGACGTGAGCTACGGCTGGATGCGCGTGAACCTGACCAGTAACGGCGAGACCGGCTCGGTGATCGACTGGGCCTACGACAACTCCGGGAGTCCGATTCTAACTGGTGCGGTGGCTGATCTCGGGGCCGCACCGATCGTGCAACAGGCTGGCACGGAACAGACCCTCAGCGCCAGCCAGGCTGGAACCGGGCTTCTGATGGAGGAAGGTGCAAAAATCATCTTCAGCGAAGGAGCCGCGGGAGGCACCTACGCCGGGAACATCCAGGGGGCTGGGGAGATCAGGGTTGCCGGGGCCGGTGGTCTGCGCCTGTCCGGCCTCAATCCGTTTTCAGGGACCGTTTCGGTGCTCGAAGGCAGCCGCCTGACGCTCGGCGGGGCTGGGAACCTGGGCAGTGCGCAAATCACGATCGGCTCCTCGGGTTCGCTGGAATTTGATTCCCTTGCTGCGAACAACGGCAGCGCCAACACCTTTGCCAACGCCATCAGCCTCGGTGGCCAGTCCGGTACCTTCAACAATACTGGCAGCGGCAAGGTGGTCCTCTCAGGCCCGATCGCCTCCAACGGCGGTCTTCTCGTCTTCACCGGCGGCTCCATCGATGTCCTCGGCGGCATTTCCCAAGTCGGTTCACTGAGCAAGGAAGGCACCGGTACCCTGACGCTCTCGGGGTCCAACACCTACACTGGAGCCACCACGGTCGCGGCCGGGCTGCTCACGGTGAATGGCAGTATTTCCAGTTCGGCCCTGACCACAGTCCAATCCGGTGCCGCCCTCGGTGGATCCGGCACGGTCGGCACGATCCTTGTGAAAGGCGGCGGTACGATTGCCCCTGGCAACAGCCCGGGCACTCTCACGGTGAGTGGCGATGCGGTCTGGGAGGCGGGCGGCAACTACAACTGGCAGCTGGTGGACGCGCTTGGCGGCGCGGGCGCGGACTGGGACACGATTAACATCACTGGGGAGCTGGACCTCAGCAACCTGACGCTGGCGGATCCTTTCAAAGTGAACCTCTGGTCGCTCTCGTCGCCTGGGGCGTCGACTGGCGATACGCTGAATTTCGATGGCAGCTCGAATTACTCCTGGACCATTGCCACTGCCGCTGGCGGGATCACGGGCTTCGATGCGGATAACTTCAGCATCTA
>JAIXPT010000077.1 GCA_027486095.1 Planctomycetaceae bacterium
CTCGCCGACATCCGGCCGAACACGCTGGCCACGGCGAAAAGCATCGTGCCCGGCACGGCGAATCGCATCGCCTCGGGCAGCACGTAGGGCACGAGCTGCGCGATCTGCAGCACGCCGAGGCCTTGCTGCTGCGCCTCTTTGACGAGGCCCACGACGAGCATGAAGAGCGTGAGCGCACCCAAGGCCACGAGAAACACCTGGAGCAACTCGCTCAGCACGTAGCGGGAGATGATCTTCATGCGTCGGCCGGCGCCGGGCCACGGATCGTGTCGCCGCTGCGGGCTTGCTCGACAGCCCGGGTGTAGAGGGCGAGCGCCTCCGCGAGCGCCACCACCGCCTCGTGAAACGCCTGCTCGGCCACGTGCCGGCGGGCGCGGCCGAGGATCGCCGTCGTGCGCTCGCGGTCGGCATCGGAGAGGCCGGCGGCGGCGGCTTCGATGCTCGCCACGATCCGCTCGAAGAGCGGCTCGTTGGGCAGGCAGTCGTAGGTGCGATACGGGCCTTTGCCGATCTGCCGGCCGGGCGCGAGCACGCGGCCATTGCCGCCGGCCGGGGCGAGGAAGCCGAGCAAGGCCATGATGGCCCCGGCCAGCGTGACCAACACCGCAGCGCCGCATCCGACGAGCCCTACCGCGCTGCCGGTCGCATCCCCCAGCATGGTCTTCAACCATTTCGCCACGTCACTCGCCGGTGACACGAGCAGCGCCGTGAACAGACCACCGGCAGCCATCGCCAGCCACTTCCACGGCAGCGCCGCCCGGCCGGTGGGGGCGACGGGCTCGTCGGTGAGCGGCCACGGCTCGTCACTGGCCGACACCTTCGACACCTCCTCGGCCCCCGCCCGAGCCGCGATCACCGTGACGTTGTCGGGCGCGCCGCGCACCAGCGCCAGGCCCACGAGCGCGGCCGTCGCCTCGCGCGGCTCGAGCTCGGCGGCGAAGAGGCCGATCTCCTCGTCGGCCACCTGCCCGGAGAGGCCGTCGCTGCAGAGCACGAACGTATCGCCCTCCTCGATCGAAAACGGGCCTTCGATATCGGCGTCAACATGGGGGTTGGGCCCCATCGACCTGGTGATGATGTTCTTCGGCGCCGCGCCGGCGGCCTGCTCGCGCGACATGCCGCCGGAGGCTTCGAGCTCCCACACCAGCGAATGGTCGCGCGACAACTGCTCGATCGTGCGACCGCGCACGCGGTAAGCGCGGCTGTCGCCGATATGCCCGACGAGCGCCCCGCGCGGCACCAGCACGAGGACCGTGCAGGTGGTGCCCATGCCGTGAAACTCGGGCGCGCTCTGGCCCTTGGCGTTGATCTCGGCGTTTGTCTGCTCGATGCTGCGCCGCAGCGACAGGGGCGGCGAGTGCTGCGCCGACTTCTCATAGACGAGCGGCACCCGTTCGGCCGCGATGGCGCTGGCCATTTCGCCGGCGGCGTGGGCGCCCATGCCGTCAGCCACGAGAAACATCCAGCCCCGCGCGCGATACTGCTGCGGGCTCGAGGGCGGCAGCACCGATTTCGAATCTTGGTTGTTCGCCCGGCGGCGGCCGACGTCGGTGCGGTCGGAGTAGATCAGGCTCGTGCCTTTGCCCACGCGTCTCGAGCCTCAGGGGGTTGCTCCAGCCCGGGGATTCTAGCGAGGGCACGTGGCCCGGGCGAGACACGTCTGCCCGGGAAAACTGCGGTGTTGCCTCCGGGTCGGTGGCGGGAGCGGCTGCACTGGCGGCACGCAGCAGGCTCCCGTATCGTCCGCGGCATGATGCGAGACGCCGCCCATCGCTCGATCCGGTGCGCCATCATGGTCGCGGCGCTCGTCGGCCTCGCGGCGGCCGGCTGCGTGCAGCGGCGCATGACGATCCGCTCGAATCCACCCGGCGCGCTCGTCTACGTCGATGACTATCAGGTGGGCACGACGCCGGTCTCGACCGACTTCGTCTACTACGGCACGCGCAAGATCCGCCTCGTGAAGGATGGCTTCGAAACCCTCACGGTGAGGCAGCCGTTTCCGCTGCCGTGGTATCAGGTGTTTCCGCTCGACTTCGTCACCGAAAACGTCTGGCCGGGCGAGATCCGCGACGAGCGGGTCGTCGATCTGGCGATGACGCCGATGATGGCCACGCCGCCGGAAGAGGTCGTGGCCCGCGCCGAGCAGGCGCGGGCCTCCGCCGGCAGCCTGCCCGCGCCGCCGGCGGCCGTCGTGCCGCAGGTGGCGATGCCGCAGCCCGTTCCGGCGCCGCCCCCGGCGCAGATGCCGCTGCCGCAGCCGCTGCCCGCGCCGCCGGGCTTCCCGGGCCCCCAGCCGCTGCCCGGCACCGGGCCGGTGTTTCCATCCCAGCCGCCCGCGCCGGCGTTTCAGGCTCCCCTGCAAAACGCCCCCACGCAGGGAATCCCCAGCCTCGGCGTGCCATAATCTCCCGCATGCCCGCCGCCGCGTCGCCCACCCCTCCGCTCTCCCGCGCCGCGCTCGACCAGTTCAAGCTGGCCCGCCTGCGGCAGCTTCTGGCCACGATCCTGCC
>JAIXPT010000230.1 GCA_027486095.1 Planctomycetaceae bacterium
CGACGCCGGGACGGCGGCGACGGCGCGACAGTCCGGACGCCGCAGGCGTGGGAGACGGGCTTTGCCCGGCGACCGTAAGCCGGAGACGACGCCGGGACGGCGGCGACGGCGCGACAGTCCTCCGGCGAGACGGTACGGGGTAACCCCGAGCCGGCTTGGCCGAGTTGACGTCGGCGCGTAGCGATTAGCCTACGCACCGACAGGTGCGGGCACTTCAGCGTCGAGGATGCGGAGATAGTCGGCGATGAATTCGCCGTAGCGCACCTTCACGTCGGCGGCGAGGTGCTTGTAGCCCGCCACGCGGCCGCGGCAGGTGGCGGCGCCGCACAGGCACGGGCCCTTCATGTGCTCGACTTCGTATTCGAAGGTGTCGTAATCGATGAGCAGTTCCTCGCCGGCCGTGATCGGCCGCAGGGCGCGGACCTCGATCTGCTTGACGCCCGTGCGGATGATCACGCCGCAATTCGGTGCGCACGAGTGGTTGAGCAGCACCGCCACGCCGTCGGGCATCACGTGCACGTCGGTCTCGACCTGCATCGTGTAGCGCGATCGCTTGGGCTGCTGCGGCCCCCAGGTTTTCAGGATCGTCTCTCCCTGGGCGATGTCCCGGGAGGCGCAGACGGTGCGGCCAAGCCGCCCGCTTCGGATGTCGATGGGCTCGTGCGGGGCCGGCGAGCGCTGCGAATCGTCGTGGGCCATGATGCCGGCGACTTCGTCGAATTGCGTGTCACGCAGGCGGGCGCCGTAGCGATCCTTGAGCCAGGGCATCGTCTGCTCGATCGTGTCGGGCTGGAGCAGCACGAGCTCGCCCGGCCGCACGGCATCGAGCACGAGCGCCGCCGACTGCGCCCAGTCGCCACCCGATTCGATCGCACAGGCACAGCCCTCGGCGACGGCCGCGGCGATGCCCTGGGAAATCAGCCGTGTGATCTCGCCCGGCTTGCGGCCACGGATGTAGGCATCTTCGTAGATCACCACGCGGTCGAACGTCATGCCCAGGAGCCGGCCCTGGGCGAGCAGGTCGGCGTCGCGGCGATCGCCGGCGGCCGAATAGACCGCCGTCCGCCGTTCGTGCGGCAGTTTGCGGACGGTCGCGCAGATCTGTTCGAGCGACGGCACATTGTGGCCGTAATCGACGACGATCGACGCGCCTTCCAAGTCGAGGAGGTTGAACCGCCCGGGCGAGCCGGTCGTGCCGCATGAAAAACTCTCGAGCCCCAGCCGCACGAGCTCGAGCGGCACGCCGAGGCACCAGGCCGCGGCCGCGCCGGCGAGCACGTTTTCCACCTGAAACTCCACGAGCCCCCGGTGCACGAGCGGCACGCGTTCGAGGTGGGCCAGTCGCGTCTCGCGGGGACCGTCGCAGAGCACGATCCAGCCGTCGCGGACCGTGGCCGCACGGCCGCCGCCGGCGAGGTGAGCCGTGATCACGGGATTGGCAGGATCGAGCGCGAAGAACACGATTTGTCCCTTGCACCAGCGCTTCATGTCTACGACCAGGGGGTCGGCGGCATTGAGCACGGCCGTGCCCTTGCGGCTCACGGCGGAAACGATGGCCCCCTTCACCCAGGCGATCTGTTCGGGCGTGTCGATTTCACCGATGCCGAGGTGATCGCCCGAAGCGATGTTCGTGACCACGGCCACGTCGCAGAAGTCGAAGCCGCAGCCCTCGCGAAGGATGCCACCGCGGGCCGTCTCGAGAACGGCCGTCGTCACGGAGGGGTTCGCGAGCACGCGGCGGGCGCTCGCGGGCCCGCTGCAATCGCCCGCATCGATCTGCCGATTGCCCACATACACACCCTCGGTGCAGGTCATCCCCACCGTCGCGCCGCCAGTGGTCGCGAGATGGCCGATCAGCCGGACCACCGTCGTCTTGCCGTTGGTGCCGGTGACCGCGGCGACAGGAATCCGGCCGTCGTCATCCGGGGCGAAGAGCGTGTCGATGATCGCCTGCCCCACGTCGCGGGGCGTGCCGACCGTCGGCTCGAGGTGCATGCGAAGGCCCGGCCCGGCATTCACTTCGATCACGACGCCGTGCTGCGATTCGAGCGACCGCGTGACGTCGGCCGTGACGATATCGATGCCGGCCACGTCGAGACCCACGATGCGGGCGGCCTCGACGGCGCGGGCCGCGACCTCCGGATGGACGAGGTCGGTCACGTCTTCCGACGAGCCGCCCGTGCTCAAGTTGGCATTCTGCCTCAGGAGTACGACCCTGCCCGCCTCGGGCACGCTCTCGACGGTGAGGCCTTGATCGGCGAGCACCGCACGGGCCACTTCGTCGATCACCATCGGGCTGAGCGCCGTCGCATGATCGCCGGTGCGGCGCGGATCTTCGTTCACGCGGTCCACGAGCCGGCAGATCGACGACACGCCGTCGCCCGTCACCGTGGGCGGACGGCGGCGGGCGGCGGCGACCACCTTGCCGCCGACCACGAGCAGCCGGTAGTCGCCTCCCGTCACGAACCGCTCCACCACGACCGAGGAGTCCTGCTCGCGGGCCACGGCCCAGGCTTTCTCGACCTCGGCACGCGTCGAGAGATTCACCGACACGCCGCGTCCCTGATTCCCGTAGCGAGGCTTCACGACCACGGGCGCGCCGATCTCCTCGGCGACCACCCACGCATCGGCCGGATCGGCCACGGGCCGCCCCTCGGGCACCGGGATCCCGGCCTCGGCCAGGAGCGTGCGCGTGAGCTCCTTGTCTTGGGCGATCGATTCCGCGACGGCGCCGGTGCGGTCGGTCTCGGCCGCCACGATCCGCCGCTGCTTCGCTCCAAACCCGAGCCGCACGAGCGAGCCGTCGTTGAGCCGCCGCGCCGGAATCCCGCGGGCCGCCGCCGCTTCGACGATCGATCGGGTGCTGGGGCCGAGCTGCTCTTCGAGCAACACTCTGCGCAGCCGTTTGATCTCGCAGGCCAGGTCGTAGGCCTCGCCGGCGATGGCAGCCTTGATGAGGCGATGCGCCGCGTGCAGGCAGGCGATCGCGAATTTCTCTTCCTTGTATTCGATCGCCACCTTGTAGACGCCGCGGGTCTTCGTCTCGCGGGCCCGGCCGAAGCCGACGGGGGTTCCCGCGAGCGACTGCAATTCGAGCGTGACATGCTCGAGGATGTGCCCGAGCCACGTGCCGGTGCGCAGCCGCTCGAAAAAGCCGCCGCGCTCTCCGATCGTGCAGCGGTGCTCGACCATCGTCGGGAGCCACCGCATCAGCCGGTCGTTGAACCCGGGAAGCGTGTTCGAGGGGTAGTCTTCGAGGTGGCCGAGATCGACCCAGGCCTCAAGAACGGGGAAGGAAGCCCATTGGTTCGGACCGCGCAGAACCTTGAGCGAAGTAATCTCCATGGAAGGAATGCATGCTCTCGTGCCCGTTCGCTGACGCGTGCGAGGGCCAGGGTTGTGTGCGCCTCTCCCGGCTGCCGGACATTCCGGCGAGCACTCGTGGGCAGGAGGCTGCACGTCTCATCGC
The DNA here is from genome assembly GCA_027486095.1 of Planctomycetaceae bacterium. Taxonomy (GTDB): domain Bacteria; phylum Planctomycetota; class Planctomycetia; order Pirellulales; family UBA1268; genus RGVT01. The sequence goes on from JAIXPT010000230.1 coordinate 3,470, forward strand.
GGGATCACGCGGGCGCGTCGCCCGCATGATCCGGTTTGCATGTGCAGGGATCCGATCGGCGGTGGCGGGGTGCGGCGTCAGGGCGGCGCGGACACCGGGGCCGATGGAGAGAGGCCTCTGGGGAAGCACGGCTTCGCAGACGGGCCTGACGACGACGGAGAGGGCGGCATGCCGACAAGGGGCTGCCGCGGGAACGACGGACCGGCCGAAGTGGCCATGGGTCGAGTTGGTTTCCTGAGGGAGAGAACCGATCGAATCGTCCGTGCACGCGGGCCGGTCGTGTCGCCACGGATCCGGCTTCGCAGCACGTGCAGAAAAGTTTACGCTTCGCCGCATGGGACGCGAGAACTTTTTCTCGCGCTCGACAAGGGTGCACATCGCGTGCCGGGTCGAGACAGAAGCGACCAACGCGTCTGAAACCGCCGGAAGACAGGCCGCCGGAAGCCGACCTCGAAACGGGTTCATGGAAGCGATGACAATCCGGAATGCAATTTCGGGCGGAGATCTCGTGGCAGCTAGTAAATTTTGCCAGCCGCCGGCAGGTAATCTAGGGGTCTTCGGAAAGCCACGCAAATTTCTGTGCTCCCCCTGCGGGCAGCCCCACAACCCCACAATTCCTGCGAAAAACTGCACAAAATGACGGTTTTTCCACCCGCCACACCGCCCACCGCCCCGGGGTTGGACACAGGCCCCTCGGGGACCGCCGGCTTCCCCCCGGACCGGTTTCCCACGGAGCCCGGGGAGCGGATCGTGGCCGCGTGCCGATTTGATCTGGATGCGGCGCTCCGGTTTACCGACGGCTGGATCGTCCTGACCGACCGTCGGCTGCTCGCCGATGCACCGGCCTCGGCCGACCGGGCGACCGGCCCGGGGCCGGCCGGCGGCATCGTGACGTGGCCCATCGATGCGGCCACTCGGCTCGACGTGCGGCTCCGGAATGCCGTGGGCAGGATCGAGCTGCTCCAGGATGGCGACGTCGTCGCGCGGTGGCTGTTCACGCCCACCCGGGCCAAGAGCGTGCACGCCCTCGAAGACGCCTTCGACGAGCGCGGACGCGCCGCGGAGGGGGGGAATCAGGACGCTCGCCAGGGAGGGCGGGCCCCCGCCGATACCGATCCAGACGAACCCGCTGCGGCCTCGACGCCGAGCCGCGCTCTCGATCAGGAGGGCGGGCTACCGGCAGGCGGTGCCCAGTCGTGGCGGGCATTGTTGCGGCTGGTCGGTTTTGCACGGCCGCATGCCTCGATGGCGGTGCTCGGCGCCGGGCTCTCGCTCGCGGGAACGGCCGCAGCCCTCGTGCCGCCCTATCTCACGATGCCGCTCGTCGATCAGGTGCTGATTCCGCGTCAGGCGGGAGCCGACGTGCCGTTTTCGCTCGTGATCTGGTATCTGGCCGGGCTCGCCCTGGCCGCGATCGCCGCCTGGATTTTGTCGTGGGCGCGGTCATGGGTGCTCGCCTGGGTGAGCGAGCGGATCGCTGCCGACCTGCGGGTACGCACCTACGCCCACATGCAGAATCTGTCGCTCGATTTTTTCTCCGGCAAACGCACCGGTGATTTGATCACGCGCGTGGGCAACGATACCGACCGCCTCAACCTCTTTCTTTCCGTGAACCTGATCGAGTTCACGTCGAATGTGATGCTCGTGCTGCTCACGGCCGCGGTGCTCGTGTGGATGAATCCCACGCTCGCGTTGATCACGCTCACGCCCTTCCCGTTCGTCGTATGGCTGGCCTACGCGGTGCGATTTCGGCTGCGGCGCGGATTCGCCCGGGCGAGCGTGGCCTGGGCCGACATGACGAGTGTCTTGGCCGACACCATCCCCGGCACGCGGGTGGTGAAGGTCTTCGCCCAAGAAGACCGCGAAGTGGCCCGCTTTCGGGCGGCCAACGACCGCGTGCTCGAGGCCAACGATCGCGTCAACGTCGTCTGGTCGTTCTTCGGCCCGCTTGTGAGCCTGTGCTCGGAGGCGGGCGTTCTCGTGGTGTGGGCCGCCGGGGCCTGGCTCGTGTTCGGCGGCGGGGTGACCGTCGGCACGCTGACGGCCTTCCTCACCTACATCTCGCGGTTTTACGGCCGCGTCGAGTCGATGATCCACATGGTGCCGGCCACGCAGCGGGCTGCCGCCAGCGCCCAGCGGATCTTCGAGATTCTCGACTGCCAGCCGACCGTGGCCGAAGCACCGCGGCCGATCGACCCGGGCCGGGTGCGGGGCCGCATCGTGATTTCGGGCGTCCACTTCCGCTACGGCTCGCGTGAGATCCTGCATGGGATCGATCTCACGATCGAGCCGGGGGAGATGATCGGCCTCGTGGGCGCGAGCGGCTCCGGCAAGTCAACGCTCGCAAACCTGGTGTGCCGGTTTTACGACCCGTCGAGCGGATCGATCTCGGTGGATGGTGTCGATCTCCGGCAGCTCTCCATCCGCGACTATCGGCGCAACCTGGGCTGCGTGCTCCAGGAGCCTTTTTTGTTTTTCGGCACCGTCGCCGAGAACATCGCCTACGGCCGACCCGACGCCGCGCGCGACCGCATCGTGGCGGCAGCCCGCGCGGCGGGAGCACACGACTTCATCCTCCGCCTGCCGGCGGCCTACGACTCGCGCGTCGGGGAACGGGGCGGCTCGCTCTCGGGGGGCGAGCGCCAGCGGCTCTCGATCGCCCGGGCCCTGCTCGTGGACCCGCGCATTCTCGTGCTCGACGAAGCCACGTCGAGCGTCGATCCCGAGACCGAGGCAATCATCCAGGCCGCCATCGACCGGCTCGTGGCCGGCCGCACCACGATCGCCATCGCCCACCGGCTTTCCACCCTGCGCCGGGCCAATAAACTCGTGGTGCTCGATGCCGGCCGCATCGTCGAGATCGGCACGCACGACGAGCTCTTGGCCGCCGACGGCGCTTACGCCCGCCTCTACCACGCCCAGATGAAGGCCGCCGAGGCCGCCCTGGAGGCCTGACCCCCGCCGTGTGATCCCGGCCGGATACCGCATGTCGCACCCCGCACCCCACCCAGACTCGATCTCCCCGCCCTGGCGGCTCGAGCGCCGTCCGCACGGCCGGCTCGATTTTCTCGACGCCGAGGGGCGCCGGCACGCTGATGTGGACGTGTTGCGGGCCTTCCCGGTGTCGGCCGCGTTCGGCCCCGTGGCGATCGTCGGCGACAACGACGCCGAGCTGGCCTGGATCGAATCGCTCGCCGCACTCGAGCCCGGGCTGCGGCGGATGCTCGAAGAGGAGCTCGCCAAGCGCGAATTCCTGCCCACGATCGAGCGGATCGTGAGCGTCTCGGATGGCGAGCCGGCCGAGTGGAGCGTGGACACCGACCGCGGCCCGCACCGCTTCACCGTCGGCCACGCCGACGACATCCTCCGGCTCCCCGACGGCGGCGCCGTGGTGATCGACACGTTTGGTCTGCGCTACTCGATCCCCTCGATCGCCCGCCTCGACGCCCGCAGCCGCCGGTTTTTCGAACGGGCCGAGTAGGGTGGCGGGGCACGCGCGCCGGCTCGGGGTTACCCCGTACCGTCTCGCCGGACGCTCGCCCTCGCCGGAAGCCCGAGGCGTAAGCCGAGAGGATGCCCGGATTGCGAACAGCCCCGCGTATTCCCTTCGGCTCACGCCTCGGGCTTCCTCTGAGGAGGCAGGGGTAACCCCGAGCCTCCCTCCCCCGTAGCGACAGGCCTCCAGGCCTGTCGATCGACAGAGCTGGAGCTCTGTCGCTCCATGGGAGGCTGCGGGGGAGTCGGCGAACGCTTCCCGAACGCTATCCAAACGTAAGCCGCCGCAGGCCCGAAGGGATGCGCCGGCGCGAAAGTAGCCCGCCGCGTCCTGAGTGAGGAGCCATCAGCGAAAATCGGCCGGGTGACGACCAGCCGACGGAGGTCGGCCAAGGCAAGTTCGACGGGATGTCGAGACTTGCCGTGAATCCAGACAGGCTGAAGCCTGTCCTACTTCAGGCCGGGGCGGCGGTCGAGGGCGCCGCGGACGCCGAGCTGCTCGGGGTGGCGGGCGATCTTGTCGGTGAACACCCGCACGTCGTCCACGATCGGGCGGAGATCTTTCGTCAGCTTGCTGACGTTTTGCGCCGCTTGAGCGAGATCGTTGTAGACCTGCGGGTCGCGGACGAGCTTGCCGAGCGTGCCCTGCGATTCGTTGAGGGCCTTCGTGAACAGGGCTGCTTGTTGGAGCGTTTCGTCGAGACGGCCGATCGTGCGGTCCACCTGGGCAACCATCTGCTCGCCCCGTTCGCCCAGCGGCTTCGTGAGACCCTCGAGATTCCGCAGGTTGCGGTCGGCCGTGTCCACGGTGGTGCCGATGCCCTGCACGGTGGTGCGCAGATCGGCGAGCACCTGCGGCAGGGCCTCGATCGCGGCCTTCATCTTCTCGCGGGCCTTGGGATCGCCCATCACGTCGTTGATGTTGTTCATCGCGATGCTGAAGTTGTCGAGGGCGGCCTCGGTCTTGCGCACCATCTTCTCGAATTTGTCGTCTTCGCCGAGAAACATCCGGTCGAGGTTGGTGGAGAGCTTGGTGACCGAGGCGCTCGCCTCGGCCAACGAGTCGAGCGTGGCCCCGAACTTGGGTTCGAGCGTCGCGAACACCTCGAAGGGATCGCGCGAGACGGCGCCGGTGAGCACGTCGCCCTGCGCGAGCCGCTGGCGGGGCGGGACGATGCGGCCCGGCACGAGGGAGATCTCGGCGTCGCCCAGGAGTGTGCCGGCGATCCGGGGCTGCTCGTCGGTGTAGATCGGCACGTAGGAGTCGATATCGGCCACCACGGTCACCCCGCCGCGTTCGTTGAGCGTGACGGTGCCGACACGGCCCACGAGGATGCCGTTTTTGCGGACCGGCGTGCCCTGGGAGACGCCCCGGGCGTCGGCGAAGTCCATCTTCAGGGGATAGGTCGCCTGCACGAGCGACGGCAGATCGCCGAAGAGCACGATCAGGATGCCGGCGATGATGGCCGTGGCGAGCACCATCACGCCCACACGAAACTGCATCACGCGGTCGTTCATGGAGCCTCCTCGAACGGGCGGCTGTCGTCGTCGGCCTGCTCCTCGGCCAGCTCCGTCAGCCGGGTACCCGCGCGGCCTTCGATGAATTGCCGCACCCGCGGGTCGCGGCTCGCTTCCAAGTCGGCCGGCGTGCCGTCGAACACGATCTGCGGCTCGTCGGCGGAGAGCCGGAAGAGCGGGTAGAGCATGATGATGCGGTCGGCGACCTTGCGGGCCGTGTGCATGTCGTGGGTCACGACGACGCTCGTCACGCCGTCGCGGGCCCGCACCTTGAGAATCAGCTCGTTGATCACGTCGCTCATGATCGGGTCGAGGCCGGTGGTCGGCTCGTCGTA
>JAIXPT010000285.1 GCA_027486095.1 Planctomycetaceae bacterium
GGATCGGGGGGCGGGGCGGCGAACAGGTTTTCGAGGATCCATTTGCCGCGCTTCACCGGGCTCGTGCGGGTGGGGTTCGAGGTGACGGTGAGGATGCTCGCCTGCCCGAGCAGGCCGCCCCGCTGCCGGCCGTCGAGGGCGACTTTCCGGAAGGCGTTGCCGGCGACGTTGGGGATTCCGTAGTGCCGGGCGAGCCGCTCGTTGACGAACGTGTAGTCGGCATCGAGAAACTCGAGCACGCTGCGATCCTCGCGGACGACGTGAGCGAAAAACTCCTCGGTCTCACGTCGAAATGCCGTGCGCAGCTCGGTGTCGAATCCGGGAAACCGCTTCGGATCGGGCTTCACGTCGTCGAGCCCGCGCAGCTGGAGCCACTGGCCGGCGAAGTTTCGCACGAGGGCCTCGACCTTCGGGTCGCGCAGCATCCGCTCCGCCTGCGTGGCGAGCTGGTCGGGCGTGTGCACCTCGCCGCGGGTGGCGGCCCGAAAGAGCGCGTCGTCGGGGATGCTGCTCCAGAGAAAGAAGGAGAGCCGGGCCGCGAGCTCGAAGTCGCCAAGATTGCGGATGCGGCCCGGCGGCGGATCTCCCTCGATGCGAAACAGAAACGACGGCGAGACGAGCAGCGCCGAGAGCGCGAGCTGGGCGGCCCGTTCGACCGGCTCGCCGCTCCGGCGGGCTGAAAAGAAGACCGCCGCCAGGCCGTCGAGTTCCTCGGCCGTCGCGGGGCGGCGAAAGGCCCGCGAGGCGACCGGCCCGAGCAGCGCCTTCATCTGCTCGGCCTGCTCGGTGACGTCGGCCGCGGCATCGATCGGCCGGGAAAAAAACCGCGTGTGTGCGGCGGGCAATTCGGCCGGCAACAGGCCGATCGGCCCGGCCAGCGTGATCGCATCCACCGCGAGATTGCGGTCGCGCTTCTTCGGGTCTTTCTGGGATTTGTCGTAGAAGTCGTTGAGGAAGGCCACGGCGAGCTGGTGCTTGCCGGGCTCGAGCCGCAGCTTGACGTCGTATTCGAGCGGGGCATGGCGGCTATTCGCCACCTCGACGGTGCGGCGGGGTTTGCCATCGACGCCGATCACCATCCGGCACGGGTCGGGCCCCGCCTGATCGCCCCAGGCGAGGACGCGGATCGCGTAGTTGCCCGCGCGTTCGATCTCGAAGTCGCGGGTGAACTGCCCGGCAGAGTTGAGCCGGCCGCCCTCGATCCGGCGGGTCGGCGCCGCGTCGGCATCGGTGCTCGCGATCGCGGCCCGAGCCACGGCATCGGCCGCGTCGATGTAGCGGTCGAGGAGCACCGGGGGGAGCGAGAGCACGTCGCCGATCGTGTCGAACCCGTAGCCCACGTCATCCGACGGGAAATCGTCGGCGGGGCGGATATTGATGCCGAAGAGATCACGGACCGTGTTGTCGTATTCCGCGCGGTTGAGCCGGCGCACGGTCACGCGGCCGGGCCGCTCCCCCTTCGAGCAATCGGGCACGAGGGCGAATCCCGTGATCCAGCGCTCGAGCGTGGCGAGCTCCGCGCGGCTGGGCTGCTCGGCATCGAGCGGTGGCATGGCGCCCCCCTGCAGTTGCCGCAGCACCTTCACCCAGGCTTTGCGCTCGTGCGTCTTGGCCCGCGACTCACGGTAGGTGTCGAGCGTGATCCCCGCCTCGGCCCGGTCGCCCGCATGACAGTCGAAGCAGTATTTTTCCAGCAGCGGCCGCACGTCGTCATAGGATGCGGCTGCCGCGGGAGGCGCGAACCAGAGTGTCGCCAGGGCGAGCCATGCAGCGCATGTGCACGGAGCGCAAAGCGCAGGTTCGCGGTCGTCAGGGCGAGAGCGCGAAGTCGAAGACGTTGGCTTTCGCGTCGGCCGTGACGGTCGCCGTGAGGCCCGATTTTCCAGACCGCGCGTAGCGGGCTGGAAGCTGATTTTTCGGCTCGGGAGTTTCTTGAACCGGCACATACTTCTTTCCAGTCTGACCACCCGTGACGACCTCGAATTGCATCACGATCACGTTGTAGTCGCCCGGCAGGGCGCCGTCGCCCCGACGAAACGTCGTGAGGGCATAGCGGCCCTGGGCGTCGGTGATCGCGGATGCCGATCGGCCATCTTTGGGAGCCAGAAACGTGACCGTGGCGCCCGCCACCGGAGCCCCACTCAATGTAATGTTTCCCGTCACGGGGACGGTGCCCCTCTGGTGTGCGGGAACCGCTTCACACCCGGCAAGCACCAGGCAGCACACGAGCCCTGCCGCTGCGTTGTGTCGCATGTTCATGGGACGCTCTGTCGCACGGATGTTTTTTGCGAGCCCGTCAGTAGCCCGACACGCCTTCACCCCCGGCTTTCGTGCCGAGGGCGCCCCAGACGCCATAAGGGCTGGGGATCGACGCTGTGTTCGACACCGCCACGCCGAGATTGCCGGTGTCGATCGAATCGGTGATGAAGGCCACGGCGCCGTCGCCAAAGGCCACGTTCACGCCGCCCGGGTGGCCGCTCGTCGGGGGCAACACGGTGGTGGTGTTGTCGGCATTCGCCGTCGCACCCCCGCACGACGGCGCGTTCGGCGGAAGAATCGTGCTGAACCCCACACGCTCGGCCTGGCCGTCGGTCCACATGTTGCCCCACACCGTCTTGAGCTGCGTGCCGCCCACATAGTTGATGCCATCGGACACCGCGAGGCAGCTGCTCGGTGACGTGCCGACGCTCGCCATCTGGGCGATGGCCCCGCTGAGCGGTGCCGAGATCGCTGCCCACGATCCGGAATTCGTCAGGCCTCTCAGCCGCTCGCTCAAGAGGAGCGTCTTACTGAGGCCGTCGGTGCATTCCCGAAACTTGACGCCGGTGTTGACCCGCGTCGGCGGCGAAGATGTCGTGTTGTTCCAGGCGCCGACGTTCCACAGCCCACGAGCGGCGGCGCTCGCCACGTTCGGGGTGGGAGTACTGAACACGAAGTTTTGAAACGTCACCGAATCACCCATGCAGAGCGCATAGTTCTGGCCCGCAGCGCGGTAGGATGCCGTCTCATCGGGGCAGGTGAGGGTTGACGGAGCGGTGTTCCATGGCGCGTAGCCGCTATACGCATACGGCCCGCCCGGGGCGGTCGAAGCATCGCCGGCCTCGATCTTGTCGTACATGGCGACCTCTTCCATGTAGGGCAGCAACTCCACGAAGGCACTCCGCCGGCCGGCGTTGTTGGAACTTCCGACCGCCTTTGTGGGATCGTTGGCGTTGTTGTTCCAGCAGCACGTGCCGCCAGTGCGGCTCGGCAGGGCCTTCTTCGTCTCGGCGTAGTTGATCGCGGCCAGTGCGACCTGCTTGATCTTGTTGGTGCAGGCCGATCGCCGCGCCGCCTCGCGGGCGCTCTGCACTGCCGGCAAGAGAATCCCGATCAATACGCCGATGATCGCGATCACGACCAACAATTCGATCAGCGTAAACCCGCTCGGCCGCCGCGCGCGGCCAGAGTGACGCACTGTGGGCCATCGAGACTGCTGCACGGCACACCCCCATCGAGGCACCAAGGCCTCGAAGACAGAAAAAACCTTGGAATTTCCCGCCGCCACCTTCCGTGTTATAAATATATGAGTCGGGGAAGCAAAAGAGAAAATTTTGCTTCCGAGAGTTTTCGGGGGGCTATTGGAAGACGGAGGGGGGAGAACATGACCGGCCGACGCCAGTGTTCTGGGCATCGATTCATGCCGATGCCCCGAGCCTTCACGCTTGTCGAACTGCTCGTCGTGATCGCGATCATCGGCGTGCTCGTGGGCCTGCTCTTGCCGGCCGTGCAGGCGGCCCGCGAGTCGGCGCGGCGGAGTGCCTGCCAAAACAATCTCAAGCAGATCGGGCTCGCGGTACTCAATCACGAGAGCACGAAAAAGGCCTACCCCGCCGGGTTCACCTATTACGGCAGCGACGAGCCCTGCTGGGGCTGGGGCACGTTCATCCTGCCCTTCATGGAACAGGTGGAACTGCACGCACGATTGAACCCCGACAGGCGCAAGCTCAGCGCGGTGTGCGGCGCGGGGGCCACCCCCGAAGACCGCGAGGCCGTGCAGACGAAGATCGCGCAGCTGCGCTGCCCGTCGGATCAGTTGCCAGACCTTCGCGACAAGGCCTTGCTTCCGTTTTCGACGGCTGCCAGCACGTTGATGCTCGGCGGCTCGTTTCCCTTGGCCATCTCCAGCTACCCCGGCATTGCGGGCACGCAATGGCTCTCAGGCACCGACGCCACCTATCCAACTGGCTATGCCGCCCCCTACAAGCAGTTCGACAGCGGCGGCATGTTCTTCGGGTTTTTCGATGCGACGGGATCGACGCCCGGCCGCGGCCCGCTCGGCGTGCGGATGAGTGAGATCATCGACGGCACGAGCAAGACAGTGATGGTCGGCGAGCGGCAGGCAAAGGGCTTCGCGGCCACGTGGGTCGGAGCCGGCCGTGTCAACGACTATGGCCCCGGCGGCACCTGCGCAGGCCTCGCCCGCCTGAATTTCAATCAAAACTGGGATCTCTATGATCTCTGGGGCCCCGATAACAGGGGCAAGGGAACATCGAGCCCGCACGACAACGGCGTGCAATATCTGTTTGCAGACGGCTCGGTGGCGTTTGTGTCGGACGGGATGCCCAACAACCTGCTCCAGCAACTCGGCAACCGCGCCGATCGCAACACGCCTGATCCAGCCCGCTACTAGCCGGCGCGCGAGCTCGCGCATCGAGGACGATCGGCATGAACACATTTGCACAATGTCGAGCGATGCTGTGCCTGATCCTGGTGCCGATGGCCGCTGGCTGCAGCGACCTGCGCGGCCTGCCGATGGCCGAGGTGACCGGCCGCGTGACGCTTGAAGGCAGGCCGCTCGAAGGCGTGATTTTGCAATTTGAACCAGATGACTCCGGTGTGGCGCCCGGCAAGAAAGCGCGGCCCGTGGCATTTGGCCAGACCGATGCCGATGGCCGCTACCGCGCCTTTCGCACCGGCAACAAGGCGTATGGGGCAGCGGTCGGGCTGAGCCACGTGCGCGTCACCGTGCCCGAAGGGAGCCGGGCGAGGGTGCACCCGCGCTACATGGGCGACAGCACGTTTTGGCACGATATCGGCCCCGGCCCGACGGTCATCGATCTCGAACTCGTCGCCGACCCCACCGCCGCGCGCCGGCCGTCGTCCGAGCGGGCGGCCAACTGAGCGGCCAACTTAGCGGCCACGGGGCCGGCGCATCCCGCCCAGGTTCGCCAGCCTGGCGCGGCGGGCGTCGGAACAGCAACAGGCCGCAACCCGATGGTTGCTTTTGAACGCTCTGGCCCGTAGATTTTTCCCTGATCGGGGGGGATGGTGCCTCCCCGCGCAACTCACGGAGGGGAATCCATGGATACCGTCGAACACGACCGCTTGAGCGCGCTCAAGTCGCTCGCTCCGCTCGAAGCCATCCGCGCCTGGCTCGGCGACACCGTCGGGCCGGGTGATCGAACGGCGCTCGCCATGGCGATCCAGCGCGACCGGCGCATCGAGCTCGACGACGACGAGATCGCCTATCTCGTGGAAGACGGCCTCGAATGCGGCCTCGACGCCCGGGCCGTGCTCGAGCGGCTGCTGACCGCCGGCGACGGCGTGCAGGCACGATCTGCCGCCCGCCTGCCGGCCAGGTAGCGCCGGCCGCGGAGGGCCGCGTCGGTCGTCCCGGCCGCTGGGGGCCTCGCCGCGAACGACGCGAAGTGTCTGGGCCACCCGGGCGCCGTCGCCCCCAGACCGGCTTGGTCGGCGGGCTCGAGTTTGCCCGCGTGGTGGGCCGCCTGCATGGTTGGCCCGTTCGGAAGACGAGTGGCTGGGTGTCTCGCGCCTGCGGGAACCCTGGCGCCGCGTAGGCCGAGGACATTCCTCCCCTGCGCAGGTGCCGCCATGATCGTCTTCGCCACTGGGCTTGTTTCCGAAGCAGTCGTCACGAGCGCGGCGGGCCGGTGCTCGCGCCCGGGTGAGCCAGCGGCTCGCGCGCCCTTGACGGCGCTCGTGCTCACCGGCCACGAGCCCTTGCGCGAACGGCTACGGGCGGCCATCGTCGGGCGGGGCGCGGTCTGTCGTGCGCCCGCGACCGTCGCCGCCGCCTGGCGCGCGGCCGGGGGTGATCACCGGCTCGTGTTCGTCGATATCGCGCGACCGCTTGCCGGCCACGTGGACGACGCCCGCGCGATCGCCGAGACACTCGCCCAGCGGCAGGGGGTGCTCCTGGCCGTCTGCGGTCGGCCTGGTCGTGCCGACCACGTGCCCCCGGGGGGAGACGACGAGGAGTGCTGGGCCCGCCAGATGGGAGCCTTCGTGTTCCTGCCGGGGGTCGGCAGCGACGCCGGCGTGGGGCTGATCGTCGCCGAGGCCACGCGGATTGTTCGGGGCGGCGGCTCGGGCTAGGCCCTGGAATCCGGCCCCGGAAAATTGCCCCGGTGCGAACCATGGGGTATGTCTATCCGTAGAGCGTGGACGGAGGCCCGCCCCATGTCGTCGCGATCCGCAGCCCGCCGCCGGCCTCTGGCACATGTCGAGTCGCTCGAGCCCCGGCTCGCGCTCGCCGTGACGGTGGTCGGCCCGCTGCCCGACATCACCGTGTCGGCCTCGGCCACCTCGCAGACGATTTCCGTCGCCGACCGCTTCAATGACACGGCCGTCACCGGCACCGTGGTGCAGTTCGCCGTGAACGCTGCGGCTCCGAACGACCGGATCTTCGTCGAACTCTTCGATCAGGCCGGCGCGGGCCGCACCCGCACGACGCCGCAGACCGCCGCGAATTTTCTCGGCTACGTCGATCGCGGTGACTACGCCACCACGATCATCCATCGCAGCGTGCCGGGCTTCGTGGTGCAGGGCGGAGGCTTTCGGGCGCCGACGGTGCCCTCGAACCAGGCGGGCGGCGCGCCGGCGGCCATTACGGCACTGCCCGCCGTGGTGAACGAACCGGGCAATACCAACGTGCGCGGCACGATCGCCATGGCCAAGCTGGGTGGCGATCCGAACAGCGCCACCAATCAATGGTTTTTCAACCTGGCCGACAACAACGATCCGCTCAATCCAGACAGCCTCGACAATCAAAACGGCGGGTTCACGGCTTTTGGCCGGGTGCTCGGCGCGGGCATGACCGCGGTCGATGCCATGGCGGCCGTCCCTCGCTACAACTTCGGGCAGCCGTTCGATTCGCTGCCCTTGCGCAATGCCCCGGGCCCGCTCCCTGACGACTACGTCGTGCAGCCGGCCCAGTATGTGACGATGCCCTCGATCCGACGCGTGGGCGAGCTCGTCTACACCGCGACCAGCAGCGATCCTTCCTTGGTGACCGCCAGTTTCACCGGCAGCGACCTGCGGCTCGATCATGCCGCCGGCCGCGCGGGTACGGCGGTGATCACCGTGCGGGCCGCCTCCGTCTTCGACCCGACCGACTTCAAGGAAGACCAGTTCACCGTCGTCCGTGAAGAGCCACCCTTTCGGCCGCTGGCTGCCGTCGGTGCCGAGATCGGCGTCGGCAGCACGCCGGTGGTGCGGCTCCTCGATGCCGCGACGGGCGTGGTGATCGCGCAGACGACGGCTTTCGAGCCCGGATTTCGCGGCGGGGCGCGAGTGGCCCTCGGCGATGTGAATGGTGACGGCATCGCCGAGCTGATCGCCGCATCGGGCCCGGGCCGCGTGGGTGAGATCCGCGTGTTTCGCCAGCACACGTCGGGGAGCACGACCACCCTGGTCGAATTGCCGGAGTATCGCACGCTCCCCTTCGGCACGGCCTACACCGGCGGCGTGGAAATCTCGGCAGGTGACCTCGATGGCAACGGCCGCGACGACCTCGTGGCCGCGATGTCGCGCGGCGGCGGCACGGTGAGCGCCTTTCGCTCGGTGAACGCCGCCGATCCGATCGAGAACGCTCCGTATCGCTCGTTCACGCCCTTCGGCGGCCGCTTCGACGGCGGTGCGACGGTGACCGTCGCCGATGTCGGCACGTTTTCGCAGGGCAGGCTCACGAGCCCCACGGCTGCAGACGGTCGGATGGAGATCGTCGTGGGCAGCGGCGCGGGCATCCGCTCGATGGTGCTCGTCTACGACATCTCGGCGACACCCCGCGTGGTGACCACGATCCTGCCGTTTTCCGCCAAGCATCTGGGCGGCGTGGCGGTGTCTGCGGGCCGGCTCAACGCCGACGCGATCGACGACATCGTCGCGGTGGCGGGCCGCGGTGGCGGATCGGCGATGCGGGCCTACAACGGCCGCGTGGATCAGGCCACGCCCGCGGTGCTCGTGTCGGCGGCGGCCTTCGCCGCGCTGGCCCGCCCGAATGCCCCGGTGTTCATCGCGCCGATCGACCTCGACGGCGATGGCAAGATCGACCGGTTTTACGGCACGCAGGGGGATGCCGGCGGCAGCCAGGGCGTGCTGCACGTGGCCACGAGCGGCGCGCGGGTCGGTGCCTTCGGCAGCCTGCAGGGGCCGCTCCGCATCGCGGCCTTCCGGCGGCTGCCCCGGGCCTAGTTCCGGCGCAGCGACCCGTGACGGCGGCCTTCAAGCCGCGGCTTCACCAGCGCGCTTCGAGCCCGAGCGTGGCTCCCTGAAGCCAGATGGTTTTTTCCGCCACCACGTGCGTGCCGGCGAGCGTGTCGGTAGAGAAGTCGAACTGGTCGGGTGCCAGGGCCACGCCCGCGAGCCAGAGCATCGTGTAGCCGGCCCGGATCGACCACACGTCGTCGATCCGGCGGACGACGGTCACGTTCCAGTCGAAGATGCCGCCCACGCCGGCCGTCGCGCCCCCGCGGGCCGTGCGGTATTGGTCGCCGGAGATCGCATCGACGATCGGCGCCTGCGATTGCGAGAGCGCCACGCCAGCCACGGCCGCCTTGCCCTGCCCCTCGATCGCCCACCGCTCCCAGTCGATCCGGCCGCGCACGCCGAGCTGACCGCCAAACAGATTCGACGTGGCGCGCACGCCATACCGGCTCGGGGCCGAGCCGGGCGTGGTGAGGGTGATCGCGGCCTGCTCCTCGAGGCCCGCCCAGCGAAAGCCGGCGAGCCAGTCGATCGTCGCCACGTGCGGCACGCGGTCGGCGGTGTAGCCATTGATCTGCGGCCTGTGCACGTGCACGCTCGTGGCGAGCAGATTCGCCTCGGCGCCGTTGATCACGGAGCCAGAGGTCGCCTGGGCCAGCGATGCCCCGGTGAGGCTCGCCACTTTCGACGAGAGCGGGGGCGCGATTTCGAGGTTTGCGTCGCCGGTGGCGACGGCGTCGGCCGACATGCCGTAGATCCCGAGGTAGCCGAGCTCCCAGCCGTGCTCGCCGCAGCCGTGCCGGCCCACGAAGGCCCGCACGCCGCCCGCCACGGGAAATCGCAGGTCGGCCGTGCCGATCGCGGGCTGGCCCGTGTCGCTGTTGAACACGAGCGGCCGGTCGCTCGCTTCATTGTCGCGTTGCAGGAAGAGGGCATCGACGGTGGCGTAGGGCTCGAGCGCGTGCGCGCGATCTGCGCGTGGCAGGGCGACGAGGAGCATGGCTCCGCCCACCACCGCAGCCATCGATGCTCGCGCGCCCTTCCGCATCCCCCCTCCAAGTCGCCCGTGCGTTGCGACCCGCACGACAGGTGTTTTCGGCACGACCGGCACGACCGGATGAGATTTCATGCGGGCTGCCGCCGATGCGGGGGGCTGGGCGGCCGGGAGGGGCTGCGCGGGCCGGCTTGACGCCTGCCGGCCGCGCCGGAGAGACTCCCCCCATGAGCTCAAATCTCCCCGCCACGCCCGCAGAGCGGCTGGCCGCCCTCGGCCTCGTGCTGCCGCCCGCCCCCACGCCGATCGGCGCGTATGTGCCGAGCCTCGTGCTCGGAAACTTCCTCTATTGTTCCGGCCATCTGCCGCTCTTGCCCGAGGGCGGGCTGATCAAGGGCCGGCTGGGCGCCGATCTCGACGTCGAAGGCGGGCGGGCCGCCGCCCGCCAGGTGGCGTTGGCTTTGCTGGCGACCGTGATCGCGGCGGTGGGTTCGCTCGACCGCGTCTGCCGCGTGGTGAAGGTGCTCGGCATGGTGCAATGCACTCCCGAGTTCGAGCAGCACCCGCAGGTGCTCAACGGCTGCAGCGAACTCTTCGCGGAGCTCTGGGGTCGGGAGGCTGGGATCGGCGTACGCAGTGCCGTGGGCGTGGCTGCGTTGCCATCCGGCGTGGCCGTCGAGATCGAGGCGCTCTTCGAACTGGCCGGCAATTGACCTCCCGCGCGCGGCGGTGGTAGGGTCGCCTGCATGGCATCCTCCCGAGATTCCGCCAGCCCGTCGCAGGCCGCCAGTGCCGATGCCACGGTGATTTCCGGGCAGCCGCCGGTGGGCCCGCTCTCGATGGCGGAAATCGGCCGCGTGCTCGAAGGCCGCCGCCTCGGCGCCTACCAGCTCGAGCAATTCGTCGGTGGCGGCGGGATGGGGGCGGTGTTTCGCGCGCTCGACACCACGCTCGATCGCGTGGTGGCTGTCAAGGTGCTCTCGCGGCAGCAGTCGGCCGACGAAGAGATGCTGAGGCGCTTTCGCAACGAGGCCCAGTCGGCAGCCCGGCTCGATCACGAGAACATCGGCCGCGTGCATGCGGTGGGCTCGGAAGACGGCTGGCACTTCATCGTCTTTGAATACATCGAGGGCACGAATCTGCGCGACGTCGTGCGGGAGGATGGCCCGTTTGGCGTGGGGCGAACGCTGAATGTCGCGATCCAGATCGCCGACGCGCTCGAGCATGCGGCCGATCGCGACGTCGTGCATCGCGACATCAAGCCCTCCAACATCATCATCACGCCCGCCGGCCGGGCCCGGCTGGTGGACATGGGCCTGGCCCGGCTGCACCACGTGGAGGCCGAGGAGGATCTGACGACGAGCGGCATGACGCTCGGCACGTTCGACTACATCTCGCCCGAGCAGGCCCGCGATCCGCGGCTGGCCGACGTGCGGAGCGATCTGTATTCGCTGGGGTGCACGATCTTCTTCACGCTCGTGGGCCGGCCGCCCTTCGCCGACGGCACGATGGTGCAGAAACTGCTGCTCCATCAGCAGGAGCCGCCGCCGGCGGTGGATGCCCTGCGGCCCGACGTGCCGCGTCGATTCTCCGCGGCGATCGCCCGGCTGATGGCCAAGGATCCGGCCGACCGCTATCAACGGCCGGCCGACCTGATCGCGGAGTTGCTCGGCATCGCCGAGGACGAAGGGATCGACGTGTCGGCGTCACGCTCGTCTACGGTGGCCGCGGCGGAGCCGCCGGCCGAAGCGGAGCGGGCGTCGGCCTCGGCGCTGCCCTGGCTTCTGCCGGTCGCTGGGCTGGCCGCGATCGTCGGCGGGCTGTGGTGGATGTCGCCGACTGCCCAACGCCCGGCACCCGAGCAGCGGCCGGCGGCCGACGTCGCGCCGGCCGACGCGTTGGGTGGCGTGGAGCCGCCGCGCGATGCGGCGCCCTGGCGGGTGGTGGACGTGCCGACGGGCGCGCGTGAGGCGACGTCGCTCGCCGACGCCGTGGGTCTGGCTGCGTCTGGCGACACCATCGAGCTGGCCTACGACGGCACGCGTGACGAGCCGGCGCTGCGGCTCGAAGGCCGCGGCCTCGTGGTGCGGGCAGCCGGTGGATACGCCCCGGCGGTGCGGTTCTCGGGCCTGGTGAGCGATGGCGGGATCGACGAGCAGCCGTCGGCCGCGTGGACGATCACGTCGGGCACGCTGACGCTCGAGCGCGTGCGCATGGTGCTCGTGGCCAGCCCCTTCGCGGCCGACGAGGCGCTGGTCGCGCTCGAAGGCGGTGCGGCGCTCGTGTGCAACGACGCGGATCTCGAAATTCGGGGCAGCGATGAGGGCGAATCGCCGGTGGCCGCCGCGCTCGTGCGCGTGGCGGATGCAGGAGAGCGGGGCTCGGCAGCGTGCCAGGTGCGGGTCGCCCGGACCGTCGCCCAGGGGGCGGGAGACGTGCTGCGGGTCGCCGGTGAGCAACGAGTCGATGTCGGCTGGTCGGGGGGGCGGTGTGTCGTGAGCGGCGCATTTCTCGTCGCGGAGGGAGGTGCGCTCGAGAGCGCGGCCGGCCCGATCGTCGGCCTGGCTTTGGCCGACACCGTGTTCGCCTGCCGGGAGGGGTTCGTGCGGCTGATCGATTCGCCGGCGCGGCCCGCGCTGCCATTCGTGCGGGTCTCGGCCGACGCTTGCCGGTTCGTGGTGCCCGAGGGGGCGGCCCTCCTGGAACAAGCCGGGATCGAGGAGCCCGACCGCTATCGCAGCGCCGTCGAGTGGCTCGATGGCGGGAGCCATTATCAAGGGAGCAGCGTCTTTCGCAGGATCGACGGGGCCGCGGAGCGGGTCGAGATCGACTACGCATCGAGCGGCCAGGCGCTCGTCCACACGATGAAGATCGACGCCGATCTGGAGGCCTCGTGGTCGGACGAGCCCGATTCTTGACATCGGCGGCGGCTTCGCGGTCTAGTAATGGGGACGTGTGCGGCCGTGGCCTGAGTGCGGGCGCGAGAGAGCTGACGTGGGACTGGTTCGACACCCTGGGAGTGCATCGATGTTTGGACTCAACTGCCGTGGCATGATGCTCGGAGCGATCGTGGTTCTGATGGTGGGGGCCGCGCCCCGCCCCGCCTTCGCGATCAAGGAATTCTTCGACGAGTTCAAGGCGGCCTACGTGAAGCCCGACAGTGCCGATGCCAACGACAAGGCCCTCGTCGCCGAGGTCGAGACGGCCAAGTGCAACGTCTGCCACGTCGGTAGCAGCAAGAAGGAGCGGAATTCCTACGGCAACGCGCTCGCCGACCTGCTCGACAAGAAAGAAGACAAGAAAAACGCCGCAAAGATTCGCCAAGCCCTCGAGACGGTCGCCGCCATGCCGAGTGCCGATGGCGGCCCGACGTTCGGCGAACTCTTGAAGCAGGGCAAGCTGCCCGGTGCGGCGGCCAAGTAATCGGCGCTCTCAGCGTCGATCATGGGTGATGGAACACAACGTGCACACGTGAGGGATCACATGGCAGGATTTTCGAGCGCGCGATATCGGTGCGGCCGGCTGGCTGTGGCAGGGCTCATGCTCTTGGGCGCCGCGGGCAGCGCCGGCTCGGCCCATGCCAGGCCGCTGCGCGGACCCGTGATGCGGGCCGAGCGACGCGTGGCGCGTGTCGAGGCGCTGATCGAGCGTGAGCTCGGCCGGCCTTCGGCTCGGCAGCGGCCGCAAGCCGCCGCGCCGGCCAAGGCGGCGCCGGCTGCGGCCGCCACGGCGCCCACCGCCGCGACAGCTACGGCGGGCAGCGGGTCGCCAGCGTCTGCCACATCGCCCGCTCTCGCGCCTTCTGGGGCGCCGGCCAAGCCGCTCGCCGCGCCGGCTGCCGGCGGCGTCGCCAAGGCCGCGTTCGACGCGCCCACGCCCGCCGCCGATGGCACCTTTAGCGTGCTCGTGCGGCCCGAGGGCGATGCCGCACCTCCCGCCAGCGCGGGGCAGCCGGCTCAGGCCGGGGAGCCGCTGCGGTTTCCCGACTCGTCGGCGCCCTGACAGGCTTCGAGCACGAGGCGCCCGAGGTCGGGCAGGGTCGCGACCGTCGGGGCAATATCGGCCGGGGCGAAGATCCGTACCCGCTTCACGAGATGATCGAACTGTTCGTGGGCGAGGCTGCGCACCACGGGCGAGAGGTCGGCCAGGGGCCGCCACGCCGGCTCGCCGCAGCCCGCGGCGGGCCGCTCGCGCACCGTGAGCCGAAACTCCACCTCGCGCTCCGCCGGCGGCGCGTCGATCAAGAGCGTGTGGGGGTCGATGGCAACACCGC
The DNA here is from genome assembly GCA_027486095.1 of Planctomycetaceae bacterium. Taxonomy (GTDB): domain Bacteria; phylum Planctomycetota; class Planctomycetia; order Pirellulales; family UBA1268; genus RGVT01. The sequence continues at coordinate 13,755 of JAIXPT010000285.1, forward strand.
AGCGTGTGGTGAGGAGGGCGGCGAGCCGGGTGCCGATCTCCACGGTCGCGGCGTAGGAGCGGCCTGCCACGGCCCGATGAATCGCCGGCTGATGCAGGGCGTCGAAGGTGGCGGCCCGCTTCACGAGCCTGCGCACCGGTCCGAAGAGGCCGGCTGCCAGGCCTGCCGCCGGCGTGTGGCGGGTCGTGGCGAGCAGCCAGTCGGCAAAGGCGTGGTCGTCGAACTGGCGGAAGCGGTCTGCCACGATCGCCGGCCGGACGATCCACACCGCCCGCTGCAGCATGGCGGTCGCCGCCCGCACGGCGTGATGCCAATACACCTCGCTGAACATCACATACCGGGCGAACACCATCAATTCCGCCGCGGTGCGGCCTTTGTCGGTGATCGCCAGCGCCGTGCCCGACGCATCGACGCACAGGCTCGAGAGCAGGCGGTCTTGGTCGAAGTGCCTGCCATACGGCACGCCGGCGTGCAGGCTGTCGCGAGCCAGATAGTCCATCTTATCGACGTCGATCGGCCCGGAGAGCAAGGAGTGGAGTAGCCGGCCTGCCGGGTCGGCGGCCGACCCTTCGATGAGCGATGCCACGCGGGCGGGGTCGAGATTCCAGGCGCCGCGCAGGAGATCGCCGGTGTCGCCCGCGGCGATCAGGCTGCGCACGAAAGACTCGTGCTTGGGGAGTTCGGGGAGCCCCATGTCCTCGAGCGGATGGCAATAGGCCCAGTGGCCGACGTCGTGCACCAGGGCAGCGACGACGAAGGCAGCGGCATCGGCTTCGCTGACGGCGGCCGAAAACCGGGCATCGTGCCGCAGGCGCGCAAGAAACTCGAGCGCCAGGCGATAGACGCCGAGCGAGTGCTCGAGCCGTGAGTGCATCGCCCCGGGATAGACGAGCGACACGAGGCCGAGCTGGCTGATCCTGGCCAGACGGCGAAAGAGCGGCAGATCGAGCAGGGCACGCACGCGTGGCGTCAGCGGCACGGTGACGTCGGGCGGAATGCGCAGGCCGTCGTGGCACGATTCGAGGGCCCGCAATTCTGGCAGAGTGTCGCAGGGCATGTTCAGACCGGTGGGAAGCCGGCCACCCAGCGGAGCGTGGCCGTCACGAGCACATACAGCGAGAAGTGGACCGCCGCCGCTCCCCAGTCGAGGTCGAACGCGGCGAAGGAAGCGAGCGCGCCGACGCTGAAGAAGATCGGCGCGACATACAGCCACTGCCACATCTCGGTGGTCATTTCCACCGGCACGAGCCCCCGCACGCCCCACAGCGCCGCATACACCAGCGCGCAGATGGTCACGCGCAGGGCGAGCGCGCGGCCGCGATAAGGCTCGAGCTCACGATCGCGGGTGATGCGATAGCCGATCGCCGCGCACGGAAACGCGAGCCCGACGGCGGCCGTGGCCAGGGCCCATGCCGGAGCCTGCCCGGGCTGCCAGGCCGCGCGGGCCAGGGAGGCGAAGATCAGGCAGGCGACGGCTCCCACGCCGACCAGCGCGAATTGCAGCCGCGACACGGGCCGTTCGGTGCTCGCGATCGGTGCGGTGGGCACGCGGCCCGAGCCCTGCGAACTGGTGGCGGGCGCCTCGGGCTCGTGGATCGTCACCGCCGCGGGGGCGGCCGCCGGAATCGTGATCGGCTTTTTGCACTTCGGGCACGGGCCGGTGCGGCCGGCGAACTGATCGCTGACCGTGAATCGGCTCGTGCAACCTGGGCAGACGACCTGGATCGGCATGGCATCACCCGGACAACCGCGAAAATCCGGGCAATTCGACCCCGGTGCCGGCCGCAGACGTTTGGCAGCCGCAGTGTCAGACGACTCGTCGGCCCCGTCAAGGTGCGGCTTTGCACGGTAGACTTTGCGGGCGTGCGGTGCGGAGCTGCCCGCGAACCACGGAAGCCGAGCCTGTGTCGGAAGAAAAGACGAGAATCGTGCCGCGTGCCGAGGCCAGATCGGCCGCCGGCACGATCACCTTTCAGTGCGACAACGGGCACCGGATCAACGTGCCGGCAAAGCTCGCCGGCAAGCGGGGCACCTGCTCGAAGTGCGGGATCGCCGTCGTCATCCCGCTGGCCGGGGCGGCGCAGGCACCGGCCGCGCCACAGCCGGCTGCCGCCCCGACCGGCCCAGCCGCAGAAGAGACAGTCACTCCCCCCATCGAATCCGCCGAGCCGGCCACCCCGGCCGTCGATCAGTTCGCCGATCTTTTCAACGGCGGGAGCGATGCTCAGCCCGCCGTCGAGGAGGTGGCGATCGACATCAACGGCGCGCCCGAGGAGGCGATCACAGGCGGCGGCAGCGCCGTGGGCGACGTGGTGGCAGGCTACGCGCCCGAGCAGTTCGAAGCCGACGAGACGACCGTCGTGGAGAATCCCACGGCCCAGCTGGTGGCCAGGCTGTGGCTGGAACGCGGGCATGGCGGCGTGGTGGAGCTGCACCTCGCCGGTGGCAGTGTGATTTTGCCCGAGTGGTACGAGCCGCGCTGGTCACGAGGCACGCACGGCCTGTTCGCGAGCCAGGCCGCCGACGGCACCGTCACGCTCACGGCCGTTGCCTGGGATTCGATCCAGAAGATCGTGGTCCGCCAGGTCGAGGGGCTGCCCGACGGGATGTTCGGGTAGGGGCTATTCGTTTTCGTCGAGATCACCCTCGGTGATCATCGTGAAACCCTTGTTGCCCAGGGTTTCGAGCCCCATCTCCGTGTTATCGACCATCAGCGCGACCGCCGGCCGGCCGCGCGGCCGCACCAGGATGGGGTAGGCCTGGATGATGTTCACTTCTGCCTGCAACAGCGCGGTGCAGATGCGCAGCAGCGGCTGGTCGCCGTCGGGCAATTCGACGCCGATGAGATCGCTCTCGATGAGCGCGAGCCCCGCCCGCTCCAGAATCTCGCGGCCTTGTTCGGGATGGCTGAGAAGAAACCGCACGAACGCACACTCGCCCGAATCGGTGATCGAGAGCGCCACGATCCGCACCCGGGAGCCGTCGAAGCGGCGCACGAGCTCGAGCAGCTGGCCCACGCGGTTTTCCAGGAACACCGTGAACTGCCGCAGGGTCGGAAAATTCCGGCCGCGGGCCGTGGCGAATCCGATCGCGCCGCCTTCACCTTTGTCGCCGATGCTCACGTGCCCGTCTCCGGAGCCATGGCCCCGGTCCGGATTCGTGCCCGGGCCGCGGGCTTTGCCTCTCACCGCTGGCAAAGAATAGAGTCTGCAGCCGGCGGAGGTCAACGAAGGCCCCGCCGCAGACGCCGCCAGTCACGAGGAGCAGACCGTTGGCACTCGCCTCCCATGAGACAGAAATCCGGGTTCGCTACCAGGAGACCGACGGCCAACGCCGCGTGCATCACGCCAACTTCCTCACCTATTTCGAGATCGGCCGGACGGAAATGCTGCGGTCGCGGGGCGCCACCTACCGCCAATTCGAGGAGGCCGGGCTGTTTCTCGTGGTGTCGGAGGCGTCGTGCCGGTATCGGGCCGCGGCGGAGTATGACGACCTGCTGCTCGTGCGGACGTATGTCGAGAAGGTGGGCGGCGCGAGCATCGAGCACGGCTACGAAGTGATCCGCGACAAGACGATCATCGCCAGCGGCAAGACCATCGTGGTGTGCGTCGATCGGGAGGGCCGCGTGCGACGCCTGCCCGACTGGCTCCTCGAGTGAGCCGACGCGGGGCACGGGGCCGGCGTGCCCGTCAGCTGCCGAGCGGCACGAACACGAACCGCTGCTCGCCACACTGAAATTGCGACGGGTGTGCGAGCTTCACCGGCCCGGTGATCCTCACCCAGAGGCCGTTGAGCCCGCGGTTCTCGATTCGCCAGCCTTCGCCCGCATGGCGGAGCTCGGCGTGCAGAGGGCTTATGAAGGGATCGGTGATCCCGACATCGCACACCGCGCCCGATCGGCCGATCGTGGTCAGCGGCTGGCGGCAGATGTGCCTGGTGCCGTCGCCGTCTGGCTGCAGCTCGACGAGGCAGGGCTCCGCACCCGAGCCGGCGTCGAAGCGAAAGCGCGTGGCTCCGAGCTGCAGGCATGAGCCGTCGTGCAGCCGCGCTGACAGCACGCGCACGAAGGTGCCGCCGGCGCTGCCCGCGTCGGACAGCTGCCAGACTCCGCCCGTCTCACACTCGAGCAACGCGTGCCGGGGCGACATCGTGATGTCGTGCGGGATCGTCATGTCGCCCTCCGTGCGGCCGATCAAGAGATGATCGCCCCGCAGCCGGATCGTCTCGCCGTCGTCGCGGCCGTCGTCGATCACATGCAGGAGCGCGAGCGGCCGGCGCAGGATCGGCCGATAGGGCTGGGCGTCGGGAGCGGCCGCGGCATCGTGTGTCGCGGGCGTGGCGGTCTGGACGGCCGCTGGCGGTTCGCCATTGCGCAGGAGCTGCGCCCAGCTATCGAACGATTCGAGCAGCGTGGTCGGCGGTTCGGGCGGGGCGGCTTCTGGTGGATACATGGCAGATGTGCTCCGGGCGGCCCCTGCACTGGCTCGCCGTTAGTGTAAGGAACGCGGGAGGTCGGCCCAAGCGGCAGGCTGCCCAGGAAGCCCGAGGCGTAAGCCGAGAGGATCGCCCTCCACCAGGAAGCCCGAGGCGTGAGCCGAGAGGATCGCCCTCCACCAGGAAGCCCGAGGCGTGAGCCGAGAGGATGTTTCAAAAAGCCCCGGGCGGAAGCCCGGGGACTCCGCGTGGAAGCGGAGCCCGGTATCCATGCGGCGGGGGAAGCTGGCTCATCCGCAGCCCGGTGTCCCGTCGCTCCCGCTCCGGGCTTGTTGGGGCAGGAAGCCCGAGGCGTAAGCCGAGAGGATGTTTCAAAAAGCCCCGGGCGGAAGCCCGGGGACTCCGCGTGGAAGCGGAGCCCGGTATCCATGCGGCGGGGGAGCGAAGTGTCCGGGCCGGTCGTTTACGGCACGCTGCCGCCAACTGGCTCGGCTTGATTCGCCGCCGGGCCGCGTGAATGGTTGCGGCGTCGTGCAGGCACCGGCGCGGCGACGAGGCCAAGGGGTGGAAGGCCGACCACGTTGATCTTCTTTTCTCCTGGAGCTTCACCATGTATCTCGCCGCCGAAAAAGAGCTGACCCATCTCGGGGAAACCGCCGGCTGTGCCGATCACGATCACGACCTCGTCCACGAGCTCAGCCGCCGGCTCGATTCACTCTGGCGCTATGATCAATACATCGCCAATGCCGAATGGCGGGAGGAACTGAAGCAGTTTTGGCGCGATGCCAAGGCCCAGGAGCAGCAGGCGATCTGCCGCCTCAAGGAGCTGATCATTCAGGAGGTCAGGAACGACTGCTTCTAGCTTTACGCCTGCGGGGCCATCCATGGCCCCCGCAGGCTTGCGCAGGCGGAGGGAAAGCCGAGGTTTCCCTCGCCTGCGACGGCTCGCGGTCCAGGCGAGCCTCGCGTACGCCGAGGCGTGAGCCGAGAGGATGTTTCAAAAAGCCCCGGGCGGAAGCCCGGGGACTCCGCGTGGAAGCGGAGCCCGGTATCCATGCGGCCTGGGGAGCTGGCTCATCTGCAGCCCGGTGTCCCGTCGCTCCCGCTCCGGGCTTGTTGCGGCAAGGAGCGCCGAATCAGCTTCGCCGGGCATGGTCGTTCGTGCCCAGAGAACGTCGTGCCCGGCCTCCCTCAACCAGTGCACAGCAATTCCGGGAAAGTCCTCGTCGGCGAGCAAAAGCATGCCGACGTGCTTTCAGTGAGATGGTGCCAACGTGACCACGCGCTCAGACTTCAGTACCTCGCTCGCGTAGAAGAGGCACGCAGCGATGTCGTCCCGCGAAATACCAGGATGGTTCTCGAGAATGTGCTGCTCCGACCAGCCGGCTGCCATGAGTTCAACCACCTTTTCGACGGCCAACCTCGTGCCCTTAATCACCGGTTTTCCGCCAAGTACCCCGGGATCAAAACCAATGCGGTCCTGCCAGTGCATCGTTGCTGTTCCTTGATCGAAAGGTGGCTGGAAGCCCTGCTCTTGGATTGCATCGCAGGTGAGACTGTCGTAGTGGGCGACGAGGGACTCGAACCCCCAACCCCCTCGGTGTAAACGAGGTGCTCTGACCAATTGAGCTAGTCGCCCTATCCTTAACGCAAACGAGCCATCCCTGGCCTCGTTTGCTAGGTCGGCCGGAGGCAAAGCCAAGGTTTGCCTCGGCCTCCCGCGTCGCATCCTGCGACGCATCGAGCATACCGCAAACGAGCCATCCCTGGCCTCGTTTGCTCGGTCGGCCGGAGGCAAAGCCAAGGTTTGCCTCGGCCTCCCGCGTCGCATCGTGCGACGCGTGCGTCATTCATCCTCCTGCTTTGTGTCCTTCCGGCTTCGGAGGTGGCACCACGACGCGCACGCCGAGCTCCACCAATTGTTTCGTCTCCACCGGCGCCGGGGCGCCGGTCATGAGGTCGCTCGCCTTCTGCGTCTTCGGAAACGCGATCACGTCGCGAATGCTCTCGAGCCGGCCGAACAGCATCACCCAGCGATCGATGCCGAGCGCGATGCCCCCATGCGGCGGGGCGCCACTGCGCAGGGCGTCGAGCAGGAAGCCGAACCGTTCGCGGGCTGTCTCCGCCGAGATCCCCAGCAGCTTGAACACCTTCTCTTGCGTCGCGCCATCGTGAATGCGGATCGTGCCGCCGCCGGCTTCGGATCCGTTGATCACGAGATCGTAGGCCACCGCCCGGCAGGCGGCGGGGTCGCTCTCGAGCAGATCGAGATCGCTCGGCCGCGGGGCCGTGAACGGATGGTGCATCGAGGCCCAGCCGCCCGTCTCGGCGTCGCGGGCGAACATCGGAAAGTCCACCACCCACGAAAAGTGCATCGCCTGTGGATCGTAGAGCCCAAGCTGGCTGCCGAGCCGCTTTCGCAGCATGTGGAGCGCCTTGCACGTGACCTCGAACGAATCGGCTACGATCAGGGCCAGATCGCCGGGCTCGCAGCCGAGCGTCGCTTTGAGCCGGTCGGCGATCGCCGGGAGGTTCTTGGCCACGGGCCCGCTCCAGGCGCCGTCGGTCTCCACCTTCAGCCACACGAGCCCCTTCGCGCCCCCCTCCACCGCCACCGCCGTGAGCTCGTCGAGATCCTTGCGCGAAAACTTTGCGGCCGCTCCCGGCACGCGGATGCCGCGCACGCGGCCGCCCGCCTCGACCGCCCCGCGAAACACGCGAAAATCGCTTTCGCCGGCGAGCGCGGTGAGATCGATGATTTCGAGGCCGTAGCGCAGGTCGGGGGCGTCGTGGCCGAAGCGTTCCATGCAGTCGTCCCACGTGAGCCGCGGCAGGGGCAGCGGCACGTCGAGCCCGAGGATCTCCCGGGCCGTCCGCTGCACGAGCCCCTCGATCACGCCCATCACGTCGTCGGCCTCGACGAACGACATCTCGACGTCGAGCTGCGTGAACTCGGGCTGCCGATCGGCCCGCAGGTCTTCATCACGAAAGCACTTCGCCACCTGCACGTAGCGATCGAAGCCGGCCATCATGAGCAGCTGCTTGTAGAGCTGCGGTGATTGGGGCAGCGCGAAGAACGAGCCGTGGTCGAGCCGGCTCGGCACGAGGTAGTCGCGGGCCCCTTCGGGCGTGCTCTTGCCGAGCATCGGCGTCTCGACGTCGATGAAGCCGAGCTCGTCGAAGTGGTCGCGCATGATCTTCACGATCCGGCTGCGCAGAAACATGTTGTCTTGCATCTGCGGGCGGCGCAGATCGAGCCAGCGATGCGCGAGCCGCACCTCCTCGCCGGGCAGGTCGGTGGCACCGGGCTGGAAGACGGGCGTCTCGGCCTCGTTGAGCACCTCGAGCCCGGAGCACACCACCTCGATCGCCCCGGTCGCGAGCTTTGGATTCGTGGTGCCCTCGGGCCGGGCCCCGACGGTGCCCTCCACTTTGAGCACCCATTCGGCCCGCACGGCGCGGGCAGCGGCGAGCGCGGCGGCGCTGTCGGGCCCGATCACCACCTGCGTGCGGCCCCAGCGGTCGCGCAGGTCGATGAAGATCACGCCCTTGTGATCGCGCACGCGATCCGCCCAGCCGCA
>JAIXPT010000117.1 GCA_027486095.1 Planctomycetaceae bacterium
CCTGCCGTTGAGACGGCGTATGTGACCAGCGCAGGCATGGATGCCGGAGCGCAGGCACATCCGAGTGAGCCGTAGCCTGGAGGGCGGAGGCGAACGTCCGGCGAGACGGTACGGGGTAAACCCGAGCCGGCGCGCATCAGTCAAGCAGTGACAGGCTGACGCCTTTCCTACGTTGCGAACTCCAGGCCCGTGAGGGTGCCGGTGGACGAGGCGAAGCGGTCGGTTTCGAGGCCGAGCCGCTGGAGCATGCTCATGTAGAGATTGGCGAGCGGCGGGTGGCTGGCCGGGTCGAAGGCGAGGTGGCCGGCGTGGCGGAAGCCGCCGCCGGCGAGGAGGATCGGGAGGTTGGTGTTGGAGTGGCTGTTGGCGTTGCCCATGCACGAGCCGTAGAGCACCATCGTGCGGTCGAGGAGCGTTTCGCCCTGGTGGCTCACGCCGTCGAGGGCGGCGAGGAGTTCGGCGAGGGCGGTGAACTGTGTTTCCTCGAGCGTCTTGAGCTCGGCGATCATCTCGGGGCGGTTGCCGTGATGGGTGAGCGAGTGGGGTTCGTGGGCCACGCCGGGGGCCCGCGGTGTCCACACGGCCGGGTTCACGAACAGCGTGATCACGCGGGTGGAGTCGGTCTCGAAGGCGAGCCGCACGATCTGCCCCATCAGCGTGAGGAGCGTGAAAAACTCCTGCTCGGGCTGCTCGGGGGGCGGCGGCAGCCGGGGCTTCGGTCGCCGGCGCCGCTCCCACATCTCGGCTTTTTGCATCTGTGCTTCGACCTCGCGGACCGACGTGAAATAGTGGTCGAGCCGGGCGCGGTCGGCGGCGGCGAGCGATTTGTCGAGTCGCTTGGCCGGCAGGGCCACGAAGTCGAGGACGCTGCGGCCGGCCTGGAGCGCCGCGACGCGGTCGGCGGTTTCGCGGGCGTCTCCCTGGAGAAACATCTGGCGATAGAGCCGCGCGGGGCTGCGCTCGCCGGGAATGGGCGCTCCGCTGCGCGTGAACGACAGGCTTGCCGTGCCGTGCGCCGCCACGGTGAGGGCGAGCGAGGCGAAGCGCGTCTGGCCGCCGAGCGACTCGGCCGCGATCTGGTCGAGCGAGATCGAGTTTCGGAAGCTGCCGCTGGCCGGATGGGCGGCCCCGGTGAGGAAGCAGATGTCGGCTGCGTGGCCGCCGTCTACGTGCGGATGGGCGAGGCCCGAGAACACGGTGAGCCGGTCGCGAAACGGCGCGAGGCGCGCGAGGTAGGGCGAGGGCTCGTAGTCGCGGCCAGCCGTCTGCGGGAAGAAATATTGCGGCAGGAGCCCCATCGTCGTCTCGATCGCGAGCAGCCGGCGGGGCGGCCCGGCCGTGGCGCCGCGGGCGGAGGCGGGCGCGGCGAAGGCCTCGAGCCAGGGGAGTGCCACGGCCACGCCGGCCCCGCGGAGAAACGTGCGGCGCGAGGGGCCGCGAGAGCATGGATGAATCATCGGGGTGCGTCCTTTTATTGGTCGAGAAACAGCTGGCTCGCGATCACTTCGTGCACGAGCGTGCGCACGCCGTAGTCGGTGGCTGCGGCGCGGTCGAGGATCGCGTCGAGTTCGGCCTCGTCGGCGGGGCCGACGGGCGCCCCGGTCGCATACACGACCAGCTGCCGGGCGAGCCCGCGGGCCAGCCGCCGCGGCTCGGCGGCCACGAGCGCCCTGAATTCTTGAAACGACGCGAAGCTGCGGCCGTCGGCAAGCGTGCCGGAGGCGTCGATCGCCTCGCCTTCGGCCACCGTGCCGGCGGGAGCGCCCGCGGGGAGCATGCGATAGCGGTCGCGCCAGCCGCCGATCACGTCGAAGGGCTCGAGGGCGAAGCCCGGCGGATCGATGGCGGCATGGCAGGCGGCGCACGTCGCATCGGCCGTGTGTGCCGCGAGCTGCGCGCGAATCGAGATGGCGCCGCGCACGTCGGCATCGACGGCGGGGATGTCGGGCGGCGGCGGATCGGGGGGGGCGTCGAGGAGTTCGCGCAGCACCCAGGCTCCGCGCTTCACGGGCGAGGTCACGGTGCCGTTGCTCGTCAGCTTGAGCACGCTCGCCTGCCCCAGGAGGCCGCCGCGCGGTGAGCCTGGTGGCAGAGTCACGCGCCGGATCGCCGCACCCTGAATCGCAGGGGCGTGGATCGGGGGCGAGGAGATCGGCGCAGAGCCGGCCAGCCCGTAGTGCTTCGCGAGCTCTTGATTCACCATCGCGAAGTCGGCGTTCACAAGCGTGGCGACGGGCAGATCGCGGGCGAGCAGTTCGCCGAAGAAGGCGCGTGTCTCGGCGAGCATCGCGTCGCGAAGCGCGGGGCCATACTCGGGGTAGAGCGTGGCATCGGGCGTGGTGAGGTCGATCTCGCGGAGGTCGAGCCACTCGTCGAGAAAGTGGTCTACGAAGCGGGCGGCCTTCGGATCGCCGAGCAGGCGATCGACCTGGGCACGAAGCACGGCGGGCTCCCGCAGTGCGCCGCGTTTGGTAAGCGTGCGCAAGCCGTCGTCCGGGAGCGAATCCCAGAGAAACGAGGCCAGCCGAGCCGCGAGGTGCCAGTCGTCGAGCGGCCCCGGCGGGCCGCCGAGGGAGAGAAACTCCGGGGAGCAGAGGGCCGCCTGCGCGGCCGTGCGCAAGGCCTTGTCGGGCGGATCGCCCGCCTTGAGCCGGCGATTCACGAGCGCCGTATAGCTCGCGATCTCGGCCGCCGTGGCGGGCCGGCGAAACGCCCGCGAGAGAAATGTCGTCAACACCTGCTTCGTGTCGGGCCGGGGCGTGGAGCCGTAGAGCAGCCGATGGCCCTTGGGGGGCCATGCATCGAAGAGCGGGCCTTGGATGTCGAGGTGATCGATCGCGATGCCGCGGCCCACGTACTCCGCGGCCCGGCCCGGCCGCTGGTAGACACGCTCGGGCGGGATCGATGCGGCGGTAAACAGGATCTGCTCTCCGGCATTGAGCCACACATCGACCGCGTGCGCCCGGGGCGTGAGCGAGGGCGCATCGAAGGTGCCGAGCAGGCGGTCGGCCGCATGCAGCGTGACGGCCTCCGGCGCGGGCAGCGGCTCGAGGGCGCCTTTGTTCCAGTGGAAGCTCCACACCGAGAGGCCAAGGCGGTAGCGACCGCTCCTGGGCACCGTGAACGACGTGAAAAACAGCGCGAAGTGATCGGCCGGCCCTTGGCGCCGAAACACACCGACGGAGTGCGGATAGGGAAAGAGACCGATGGCTTCGTAGTGCTTGAGCTTGTGCGGCAGCGGCCCACGCACGAGCGGCAAGCTCGCCGCGTCGTAGCGGCCGTCCTTGAGGAAGACGGCATCGCCTTCGAGCACTGCGAGTTTGAAAAAGTCTTGCGCGCCGGGCAGGAGCCGTTCGCTCACGACCTCGGGCGGAGTGGCGTCGCGGGCGGTGGCGGCGAGCAGCGCCGTGCCCGCCGCGGCATACCAGGCCGCCACGTGCACCGGCGAGATGTCGAGCGCATCGGCCGCACGGTCGAACCCGTGGGCCCGGCCGTCTTCGGGCAGCAGGTCGAGCACGGGGAGGCCGGGCAGATCGAGCAGGTCGCGGAGCGAGTGTTCGTATTCGCGCCGCGTGAGCCGGCGCTTCGGGGCCCGCGCGTCGCGCGCCACGCTCTCGGCGGCCTGCTCTTCGGCGGCTCTCGAGGGGATCGCGGCGACGAGCGCGCAGAGCATCCCCGCCCACACGCCAGCTCGCAGTGTCGCCATCGTGGCCCCTCCCTGCCCTCCCCGAGGAATCGTCAAACGGTGTCGTCTGGGCGCCCTCTGTGGGGGCGGGCCGTTCCAGCCGGCAAACTCACCGCAGATTCCGGGGCTTCACGGAGGCTGCGGTTTCGGTGCGGCGCGGGCCGGCGTCATACTGCCTTTCGCCATGCCGGCATCGCCTCCCCTCCCGAGCCTCGTGTCGCAGCCATCTGGGGCAGAGCCGAGCGTGTGGGTGGCGCTCAACGGCGGCCTCGGCAATCAGCTTTTTCAGTGGGCCGCCGCCCAGGCGCTCGCGCTCGATTGGACCGAGCCTGGGCCCGTGCTCGATCTGCGGCTTTTCAAACGCACGCCGTGGCGCCGCGCGTTTCTGGCGGCCCGCGGGGCGGCATGGGCCGTGTTCGCGAGCCGCGAGGCCCACTTTCGCTATCGGATGTTCGACCGGCAGAGCGAATTGGCTGGTCTCGGCATCGCCCACCCTCCGCTGCCCGCCGGGCAGCCATCGCGCGCCGACCTGCGGCGGGCGTGGCGCGATGTGGGCTGCACGTCTATCGGCGGCCGCAGGGTGGTGCGCGATACGGCCGACCTCGACCGCGCGCGCCCGGAGCCCGTGCTGTTCGCCGGGTGGCTGCAGTCGGAGCGGCATTTCGCGCATCGTGCGGCCGAGATCCGGCGGTTGCTCGACAGGCCCCATGCCTCGGCAGCCTACGACCGCTGGCGCGACGCCCTCGCCGCACCGGATGCGGTGGCGGTGCACGTGCGCCGGGGCGACCTGCTCAAGAAGCAGAATCGCATGTTCGCGGTGCAGCCGCCGCAGTATTACGAACAGGCGGGGCGGCTCGTGACCGAGCAGACGGGGGCGGCTCACTTCTACGTCTTCACCGACGACCCGGCGTGGGCCCGCGCCGAGGTGCGGCTGCCCGGCCGCACGACGATCGTGAGCGGCCCCGAGGGAGGCTCGGCCGTGGACGATTTTCGGCTGATGGCCAGGGCTCGCCACATCGTGATCGCCAACAGCACCTTTTCATGGTGGGCGGCGTGGCTCGGGGAGCGGCCCGGCTCGTGCATCGTCGCTCCCGCGGTGTGGAATTCTTCAGGCGGCCGGCTGCCGCATCTGTTGCCCACGCGGTGGACAATCCTCGATGTCCGCGTGCCGCCACGGAGTTGAGCAGCCACACGGGCGGCTCACTTGCCTTGCGGTGGTCGATGTCTAAAGTTCCCCGTTGGTTACCCTCGTCTTCAGGAGACTTCTCGATGCGTCGTTCTCATATCTGTGGTGCCCTCGCTCTCGTGGGCTGTGCAATGATCGGTGCTTCGGCGGTCGCTGCCCCGCCGTGCAAGGGCAGCCAGCGGGCCATGGCCCAGCATGGCTATGCCGTGCAGCCGGCCGTGATCCATGAGCGGGTGATTTCATCCACCCCGGTTCGTGAAGTGGCGATGGCCCAGGTCACCCCCGATATCGTCGATACCGCCGTGGCAGCCGGCTCGTTCAAGACGCTGGCCGCGGCTCTCGGTGCCGCCGACCTCGTGGCCACCCTCAAGGGCGACGGGCCGTTCACCGTGTTTGCCCCGACCGACGAAGCATTCGCGAAGCTGCCCGCCGGCACCGTCGAGACGCTGCTCAAGCCGGAGAACAAGGAGAAGCTCAAGGAAATCCTGCTCCTCCACGTGGTGCCGGGCTCGGTGCTCGCGGCCGATGTCGTGAAGCTCAAAGAAGCGAAGACTGCCGGCGGCAAGACGGTGATGATCTCGACCGACGGCGGTGTGAAGGTCGGCACGGCGACGGGCAAGGCCAACGTCGTGAAGACCGACATCAAGGCGAAGAATGGCGTGATCCACGTGATCGACGCCGTGATCCTGCCGTAAGCTGCTGCCGCACTTCTCGTTGAAAACAGACGGCCGCGTTGCTCGCTCAGGCGGGCAACGCGGCCGTCGCCGTTTATCGGCGAAAGTACCCCCACGGGGAGTCGAACCCCGGTTTTCGGACTGAGAACCCGACGTCCTGGGCCACTAGACGATGGGGGCGTATGGAGTGAACTGTAAAGGTGTCGGACGGGGTGTCAAGCGAACTTGAGCCCTCTGCCGGATAGGCGATTTACAGCGTGTTTTGCAGCGCAGAGTCCCTTCGGCTCACGCCTCGGGCTTCCTGCAGCCATGCGGCCGTCTTCGCTGGAAGCCCGAGGCGCGAGCCGACGAGATGCCGTGCGAAGGGGATGCGCGGGGCGCGGGGAGGGCCCGGGCGTGAGCGGAACGGAGTTTCGGGAAGCCCGAGGCGTGAGCCGAAGGGATGCCGGCCTTACCGGGGCGGCCGCGTGAACGGCGTGCGCCGGCTTCGGGTGCGGCCGATGGCGAAGCCCGCTGCGAGTGCGGCCAGGGCCGCCACGCCAGTGGCGATCCAGACCCGCCGGGTGGAATCCGCCTCAAAGGCCTCGCGCTCGATTGCCGCCTGCAGCCGCATCGTCGCTTCACGCATCTCGAGCGTGCGCGTGGGCTGCCGCGTGGCGGCCGGCTGGTCGAGCGAGCGAATAGGAGCAGCCACCGCCCACTCGGCAGGATCGCTCCAAGCGAGGGCCGAGGGCAAATGCCGCGACCCAGGCGTGATCGCCGGTTCGATCGCCGCCACTGCACGCAAGAGATCGACCGGGCTCGTAAACCGTTCGGCAGGCTGCTTGGCCAGCAGCGTATCGACGATGTGGCACAGCCCAGCCGGCAGATCCGGCCGCCGGGTGGCGAGCGGCGTGACAGGCTGATTGATGTGGGCCATGGCCACGGTGAGTGGCGTCGGCCCGTCGAACGGTGGCTTGCCCGTAAGCAGATGGTAAATGGTGGCGCCGAGCGAATAGAGATCGCTGCGGGTATCGACGCTCCGGCCTTCGGCCTGCTCGGGGCTCATGTAGAGCGGTGTGCCGAGCGTCATCCCCTCCTGCGTGAGCTCCAGGCCCTCGCGGCCGGTGAGCACGCGCGCGAGGCCGAAGTCGGCCACCTTCACCTCGCCCGCCGGCGTCAGCAGCAGATTCTCAGGCTTGATATCACGATGCACCACGCCCTGCTCCGCCGCGCGACCGAGCGCCGAGCCCACCTGCCCGAGCACCGCCACGGCCTGCCCAGCATCGAGCGGGCCGCGCACCGCGAGCCAGGCTTTGAGCGTGGGGCCGGCCACGTATTCTTCGGCGAGAAAGTGCACGCCGTCGAGGCAGGCCACTTCGTGGATCTGCACGATGTTGCCGTGCACGAGGCCGGCTGCCGCCCGCGCCTCCTGCTCGAAGCGTTGCACGGCGGTGGGCTGCCGCACCGTCTCCGGCCGCAGCACCTTCACCGCGACCTGCCGCGCGAGCGATTCCTGCTCGGCGAGATACACGTCGGCCATCGCGCCGCTTCCCAGCCGGCGCACGAGCCGGTATCCTCCGAGCTTTCGCCCCGAAAGATCCCCGCTGGCGCTCGTCGAGCTCTCGCTCTGCATGCGTTTGAGCGTATCAGCCCCCAGAGGAGTTTTCATGCCCAAGCCGTCTGCCGCCGAGCTCCAGAAGGCCGCCCAGGCCCTCGATCTCGACCACTTCGCCTACGAGCTCACGCTCGACACCTCCGCCGGCCCGATCCGGCTCGCGTTTGACGCCGATTCGGCTCCCGGCCACGTGCGCAACATGGTGGCCCTCGCTGAGAGCGGCTTCTACGACGGCGGCTGCTTCCACCGCATCATCAAGGGCTTCATGATCCAGGGCGGCTGCCCGCAAGGCACCGGCACCGGCGGCCCGGGCTACACGATCCCCGCCGAGTTCAATCGCACCGCCCACGAGCCCGGCGTGCTCTCGATGGCCCGCACGAGCGATCCGAATTCGGCCGGCAGCCAGTTTTTCATCTGCCTGGAGAAGGTGCCGCACCTCGATCGGCAATACACGGCATTTGGCCGCACCGCCGATCAGGCGAGCCTCGACGTGGTGAAGGCGATCGGCGCCGTGCGCACCGGCGGCGGTGATCGGCCAGTCGAGCCCGTCGTGATCAAGAAGGCCACGGTGGCGAAGAAGGCGAAGTGAGCGCAGAGACCGTAGCGACGGGCCTCCAGGCCTGTCGAATCCGGCCCGTATTCGACAGAGCTGGAGCTCCGTCGCCACGCGGGCAATCGACAGAGCTGGAGCGGGGATCTGTACGACACCCCCGCCATCCTGCGTTTTGTTGGGCGAACAGCCGTTCGCTCGTAGCGACGGGCCTCCAGGCCTGTCCGATGCGGCCCGCATTCGACAGAGCTGGAGCTCCGTCGCCACGTGGACGCGTTACGTGATCGCGTTACGTGATCGGTTGCTGCCGTGAGCGGCCGCCGAAGATCGTGCGCAGGCCGAGGATCACGAGGGCCACGCCGCCGGCCGAGGTGAGCATCGTCTGGCCATTCGTGCGCACATCGAGCAGTTGTTCGAGCGTGGGCTCGGCGGGTGCGGGGCCCGCAGGCGGCTGCGGCTCGGCTACGTGCGTCGATCGCTGGAGGATGTCGGCATCGGTGGCCGAGGCCAGCCGCGTGGATGCCGGGAGCGCCGGCGTGCCGAGGCTGCGGTCGATCGCGGGCTCCGCCGAAAACTCGGCGATCGGCAGGGCCTGGAAGCCGCTCGAACCCACCTCGCCCAGAAACGCCCGCAGCCGCGTGGTGCAGCTGCCGATGGTGCGACCGTCATTTTGCCCGAACAGCACGCCGGCGAGCTCGCCGCGCGTGTTGAAGATCGGGCCGCCCGAGTCGCCTTGCCGGGCTGTCGCCGCGAGCTCGACGAATTCCATGGGATAGCCCGAGCCCGGCGCGAGGTATTGCGTGCAGGGGCCGGTCTCCGTGCGAAAAGGGCCGCGGCCGTAGCCGGCGATCGTGAGCGGCTCGCCCGGCGCCGGCTTCTCGGGCGCGAGCGTCACCGGCGTGGCATTCGGCTTCCAGATCACGATCGCGGCCAGATCCCACGGCTCGTCCCAGCGCACCACCGTGCCGGCCGATTGAAAGCCGTCGGGAAATTGCACGAGCACGCCAGAGCGGCTATCGCGGATCACGTGCCAATTCGTGAGCACGAGGCCCTGATTGCGATTGATATCGACGAGAATCCCAGAGCCCATCGACGTGCCGGAATTCTCCGGGGCGATGATCCGGGCCACCGCAGGATGCGGCGTTTGGCCGGTGCCGATGTAGTCGGCAAAGGCCTCGGGCGACCACTTGCCGCTCGGTGCGGCTGGCGAGCCGAAGCCCCAGCCCCAGGCGGCGAGCCCCTGCCCCCGGGCATCGGCGGCCAGGGCCGTGAGCATCGTGGCCAGGAGAAGCGTGCTGCACGGGCGTCGCATGCGAGGGTCTCCTGGCGATGGGGGGGAGAGTTAGTGCGGCCCGCCGCGCACGGCTTGCCGCCTCGTCTCTCGGTCGATGATCCGGCGCAGAAGCTCGCGGCGGAGCCGCTCGCGTTCGCGGTCGGAGGGGGATGGGATGGGATTGGAGCGTGCCAACTCCACCAACAGGCTGCTTGAAGGGCTGACCATAAGACGGGTCTCCTGCCTGGTGGCGAAGCCGGCTCTTCGCACCAATCTCAGGGGATCGGCACACGCGGGCGGAGGCCTGCAGCGGAATTTGGGCGGAGCGCGCAAGCGGCGCAATCGGCATGGTCCCCCGTAGCGACGGAGCTCCAGCTCTGTCTCCACGTGAAACATCGGCATCGTGCCGATTTTCGCTTGGCCGACGCTGTCGGCTGGATTGGACCCGGCCCTCCGGGCCTGGCGTCCACGTAGCGACCACGTAGCGACGGAGCTCCAGGGCTGTCTGCACGCAAAACATCGGCATCGTGCCGATTTTCGCTTGGCCGACGCTGTCGGCTGGAGTGAACCCGGCCCTCCGGGCCTCGCGTCCACGTAGCGACGGAGCTCCAGCTCTGTCGAAAATGGGCCGGATTCGACAGGCCTGGAGGCCTGTCGCTACGTGACGGAAAACCCTTCGGTCATGAGGCGGTCGGCGAGCAGCCTCACATGCTCGCGGTCGGCGGTGTCCACTGTCACCGCCACGCTCGTGGAGAAGACGTCGGGGCCCGAGAACGCCCGATCGTGCACGATTTCGCGCACGTTGGCCCCGGCCGCCGCGATCACGGCCGAGAGCCTGGCGATGCCGCCGGGGCGGTCGCTCACGCGTGTCGAAAACCGCCAGCGTCGCCCGTCGGCCACGAGGCCGTGATCGATCACACGGTCGAGCATCGAGAGATCGATGTTGCCGCCGCAGAGCAGAAGCACCACTTTTTTCCCGCGCAGCTCCGGGCACTGGTCGTCGAAAAGCGCGGCGAGCGCCGCCGCCCCCGCCCCCTCGACGACGGTTTTTTCGAGTTCGAGCAGCCGCAGCACCGCGAGCGCGAGGGCGTCTTCGCCCACCGTCACCACGCGATCGACGAGCGGCGCGGCGATCGCAAACGACGCTGCGCCCACCGTGCCCACGGCCAGGCCGTCGGCGAGCGTGGGCCTGATCGCCACGGGCGTGGGCCTGCCGGCGGCGAGCGAAGCCGAGAAGCTGCCAGCCGCTGCGGGCTCGACGGCCACAATCCGGATGCCGGGCCGAATCGCCTTCGCGGCGGTGGCCACACCGGCGAGCAGCCCCGCGCCGCCGCAGGGGATCACGAGGGCGTCGGCGTCGGGCACGTCTGCAAGAATCTCGAGGCCCATCGTCCCCTGCCCTGCGATCACGCGCAGGTCGTCGAAGCCGTGGATCCGTTCGAGGCCGTCGCGGGCGGCGATCTCGAGCGCGAGGCGCCGGGCGTCGTCGAAGGTGTCGCCCTCCAAAATCACCGTCGCCCCGAGCCGGCGGCACGTCGCCACCTTCACGAGCGGGGCAAACCGCGGCATCACCACCGTCACCGGGATGCCGAGCAGCTTGCCGTGGTAGGTGAGGCCGAGGGCGTGGTTGCCGGCCGAAGCGGCGATCACGCCGCGGCTGCGGGCGGCGTCGTCGAGGAGCAAAAGCGCGTTGCGGGCCCCGCGCTCTTTGAATGAGCCCGTGCGCTGCAGAAGGTCGAGCTTGCAGAAAATTTCAGAGCCGGTGAGGTCGGAGAGCGGAATGCTCGGCGGGCAAGGCGAGCGGTAGATGCCCGAATGGATGCGGTCGTGGGCGGCGCGGATGTCGGCGAGGGAAAGGCTCATGTGAGCCTCTTCGGCAAGTGAAATGCCCGCACGTCGATCCAGGTCATGCCGGCGGCCTGAGCGGCGGCGATGCCGAGGTCGCTATCCTCCCACACCACGCACCGCTCCGGCCGGGCCGAGAGCCGGCGGGCGGCCTCCAAAAACGGCTCGGGGTCGGGCTTGTGCTTCGTGGTGTCTTCGCTCGCCACGAGCGTGTCGAAAGAGTCGCCGATGCCCACGTGGTCGAGAATCCGTTGGCAGACGGCGCGGTAGCCGCCGGTGACGACGGCAAGCGGAATCCGGCCGCGCGAGCGCAGCACCACATCGACGACGGGATCGATCGCCTCCACATGCTCGAGCTGCGCGAGAAATGCCGTCTCCTTCAGATGCACGGCGTGATCGACGTCGATCTCGAGGCCGATCTCGCCGGCAAGCGTGGCGACGATGTCGCGGGTGGGCCGGCCGCCGAGTGAGTAGAAGCGGTCTTCGGAAAAGGCGATCCCGTGGGCCTCGGTGACATGCAGCCAGGCCCGATAGTGGGCGGGCATCGTGTCGGCGAGCGTGCCGTCACAGTCGAAGAGCAAGGCGTCGTGGTCTTGAAGCTGCCACACGGGTGGGGTGGGCATGGTTGTGCGGCCTGGAGGGGGCGTTTCGGGGGAGGCGAGCCGGCGGGTGTGCCCGGAACGTAACCTATGGTTGCCCTGGAAAACAGGTCCTTCCTCCGGATTTTCGCCATGCAGCTTCCCGCCCTCGGCATCCGCCTGCGCATGCTCCTGCTCGGCATCCTGCCAGCCGTGCTGATTCTCGCTGCCGCGCTGGCGATCAATTATCTGAGGATGCAATCGCTCTTGCTGTCGTGTGGCGAAGAGGTGCTCGCCGGCCGGGCCCAAGCGATCGCCGCTGAGATCGACCGCGGCTCGCTCGAGGCGGTGACGACAGCCCGCATCATGGCCCTCGCCGCCGAAGAGGGCCTGTTTGGCCGGCGGCCCGAGTCGCTCGCCTTCGCCCGCCGCGTGCTCGACACCTCGCCGCAGTTTTACGCCGCCTACTTCGGCTACGAGCCCGATGCCGACGGCCGCGATGCCGCGGCTGGCCGGTTCACGCCCTATTGGTTTCGGAGTGCCACCGAGGCAAAC
>JAIXPT010000444.1 GCA_027486095.1 Planctomycetaceae bacterium
CACGGCCACGAGCACGAAAAACCCGAGCGGGATCGTGACGAGCCCGGGCTGGCTGAAGGGCACGATCGACGCCTCGCGGCTCCAGCCATACACCTTCTCGTAGGTGTCGGCCGAGAGCAAAATCCACGAAAGCGACGCGGCCATCCCCACCGTCACCGCGGCGATGATCCCCTGTTTCGTGGTCCGCGGCCAGAAGAGCAGCATCACGAGCGCGGGCAGATTCGCACTCGCCGCGATGTTGAACGCCCAGCCCACGAGAAAGCTGACGTTGAAGCTGCGAAACAGGATGCCGAGCGCCATCGCCACGATCCCCAGCCCCACGGCCGCGAGCTTGCCGCAGCGCACTTTTTCGTGGTCGGTCATCCGCACGCCGCACACGTTTTCCACGAGATCGTGGGCCACCGCGCCGCTGCCGGCCATGATCAGGCCGCTCACCGTTCCCAGCACCGTGGTGAACGCGATGGCCGAGATGATGGCAAACAGCGTCGTGCTGAAGGATTTGGCCAAGAGCGGGGCCGCCATGTTCGAGCTCGTGGGGTCGAGGGCCCCGCTCGTCATCGCCCCCAGGCCGAGAAAGAGCGTGAGCACGTAAAATGCCCCGATGGCCGCGATCCCCACGACCGTGCTCTTGCGGGCGGCGGCGGCATCTTTGACGGTGTAGTAGCGGATGAGGATGTGCGGCAGCGAAGCCGTCCCGCAGAAGAGCGCGAGCATGAGGCTCGCGAAGTCGAGCCGGTCGGCGAGCTTGCCCGTCGTGAGCCCCTTGAAATAGCCACCCGGCTTGAGGAGTTCGGCACCCTGCCGCTCCACCGGCGTGAAGGTGGTGTGCACGCCCGCCTCGTCCACCCGCTTCGCCGGCGCCCAGGTGACGATCGTGGAATCTTCGAGCGCGGCGAGATATTCGAGCGGCCGCAGCGGCCCGGTGGCGGTTTTTCCGGCGTAGCGGTCGGGCAGCCGCAGGATCGTGCCCACCGGCCGTAGGTCATGGCTTCGCGACTGCGGCACGCCATCCACGAGCACGCTGCCGTCGGGGCGGACAGACCGCACCTGCGGGGCAAGATTCTCCGCGCCCCCGCGGCCGGCGTTCACGGCCAGGCCGCGGTCGAGGATCAGGGCCGCGAGCACGCCGCAGAAAAACACGAGCAGCGATCCCTTGATGAACTGCACCCACGTGGTGGAAACCATCCCCGCCGTGACGACGATCATCGTCACCGCTACCCCCACGAGCACCACGCCGGCCCAGTGGGGCAGGCCGAGAAGCGGCACGATCAGGTCGCCCGCGCCCACCATCTGCGGGATCAGGTAAAAGACGCTGACGACGAGGGTCGAGATCGCCACGGCCAGCTTGATGCCGCGGCTGTTGAACCGGGCGTCGAGGGCATCGGCAAACGTGAACCGCCCGAGCGCCTTGATCGGCTCGGCAATCACGAAGAGGGCGACGATCCAGCCGGCCAAAAACCCGATCGAATACAGAAACCCGTCGTAGCCGTGGAAGGCGATCATCCCGCAAATGCCGAGAAACGACGCCGCGGAGAGATAGTCGCCCGCGAAGGCGATGCCATTCACGAACCAGTGCACCTCGCCATGGGCGGCGTAATAGGCCTGGGCCGACTGCCCCTTGCGACCGAGATAGAACGACAGCCCGATCACGCCGACCACGAAGCTGGCGAAGATCGCGATGGCCAGCGGCGACGATTCGTAGAGCATCCGGCGGCCCTTCCTACCGCCCCGGGCGGGCGACGAGCGAGAGCAGGGCGAGCCCGAAGGCGGCTGCGATCAGCCCCATGCCACAGGCGATCGCGAGGTTGACCCCGCCGAACGGCCGCAGCGAGAGCAGGTCGGGCCGAAACAGCACGAGCCCCATGAAGCCGGCGTAGAGGGCGACATAGATCCAGAACAAGACGAGGCCCAGCCTGCGGCCCGGTGATTGCTCGGGAGATGCCATGCGGTTCGCTCCACCCACGCCCGATCGATGTCGAACGGAGTGTACCGCCCCGTCTGGGCTCGGCCTAGCAAGCCTTGGAGATCAGCGGGCGCGAGCCGGCTGCGGGCGCCGAGGGCCGTTCCAGCCGTGCGCGCGCCACCAATCGGGGCCCTCGGCCTCGATCTCCGCCGTGTGGGTCCGCAGCCGGTCGAGCATGCCGGCGAGGCGTTCTGGTTCCCGCGTTGCAAGGTCGTGCGACTCGGCCCGATCGGCGGCGAGGTCGTAGAGTTCTGGTTTCTCGAGCGCCTCGTCCGCCACGAGCTTCCAGTCACCCTCGCGATACGCCACCTTGCCGCCCCATCGCCAATACAAGGGCTCTGGCCGCGCGACCGCGCCGCCCGCGAGCGCCGGCAGGAGATTCGCGCCGTCGAGCGCCACACCCGGCGGTGGCTCGAGCCCCGCGGCCGCGAGCACGGTCGGGAAGACGTCGCTGCCGACCACGGTGAGCTCGCTCTCCGTGCCCGGCTGGATCTTTCCCGGCCAACGCACGATTCCCGGCACGCGATGCCCGCCCTCGTAGACCGACCGCTTCCGTTCCCGGAGGCCGCCCGTCAGCCCGCGGCCGGGGCCCTTCGCCCCGTCTCCCTCGGGGCCGTTGTCGCTCGTGAAAAACACGAGCGTTGAGTCGGCGGCGCCGATCTCGTCGAGCGTCTTCATGAGCGTGCCGAAGGCGTCGTCAAGCTGCGTGACGTTGGCCCGGTAGGTCCGCTCCGCTGGATCAGCGATCGGGGCGTGAAGCTTCTCGTAGCGCTCGGCCGTCGCGATCGGATAATGCGGTTCGTGCGTCCACACGGCGAGAAAAAAGGGCTTCGCCGGGTTTCGTGTGGTCTTCAGCCACGTCGTCGCCTCCTCCGCGAGAAACGGCGCCGAATAGTCGGCGGCCTTCCCGATGGGCCGCCCGTTTCGGACGAAGTTCTGCGGGAAGGCGTGGCTCGGCGCGGCGTTGTTGTGCGTGGCCAGCCACCAGTCGTAGCCGTGGTCGTTGGGCTGCGGCTGGTCCGGCGCGTTGAACAACCCGTTCAGGTGCCATTTGCCGACATGGCAGGTGTCGTAGCCGGCGTCCTTCAGCAACCGTGGCAGCGTGATCTCGCTTCTCCGCAGATGGATCGGGCTCCCCTCGGGAATCCAGGTGAACACGCCGGTGCGATAGGGATGGCGGCCGGTGAGCAGGGCCGACCGCGAAGGCGAGCAGACAGGACAGGCCGAATGGCAGTCGGTGAGCTTCAGGCCCTCGGACGCGAAGCGATCGAGGTGCGGCGTGATCGCCGCCGTGTTGCCGTAGCAGCCCAGCTCGCCATACCCGAGATCATCGGCAAGAAACAGCACGACGTTCGGCGGGGCGGCTTCGACGGCGCACGCGGCCACCTGGGCCACGACCATGACGACGAGGCAAGCCAGGCCGGCGTGGGCACGAGTCATTGTGCGAGTTCCTCCTGCGGCTGGTCGGAAAACCGGAACGGATCGTCGTGCCGCCGCATCTCGGCCAGAAGCAGGGCTTCCATGCGGGCCTGCTCGTCGGCGAACGCGGGATCGTCGGCAAGGTTGCCTTGGCGTGCCGTCGGTGTGGTGCCCGTGAGCGCCGTGACGGCGGCGGCGGCGTGGTCGGCGAGGAGTTCGTGGGGATTGTCGGCGAGATTGAAGAGCTGGGTGTGCAGCCCGCCGGAGGGCGACTCGTACTTGACCAGTTTCCAGTCGCCGTGCCGCACGCTGCGGATCCCCGGCTTCTGGCCGCCGCAGTAGACGCCGTAGAGCACGTCGCGCACCACCGGCACCTTCCCGGCGAGCACCGGCAGGAAACTCGTGCCCTCGTTCGTCGGCGGCAGCGCGAGGCCGCAGATATCGCAGAGCGTGGCGAGCGAGTCGCCGAGGTACACGTTGCCCGGCACGCGGCTCCCCGGTTTCACGCCCGGCCCTTTCACGATCAACGGCACGCGCCACGTGTGCTCGTAGAGATTCTGCTTACCCGCGAGGCCGTGCCGGCCGATCGCGATCCCGTGGTCGGAAGTGTAGAAGATCCACGTGTTCTCGAGTTCGCCCATCGTCTCGAGTTTGTCGAGGACACGGCCGATCTGCCGATCGATGTTCTCGCTGCAGGCATACTCACGGCCGCACTCGTTGCGGATCGTGCGCTCGTCGCGGTTTTTCCACACGCCGCTCACCTCGACCTCGTCGCGGACGTCCATGTGGCCGTGATCGAATGGGTGCCGCGGCAGCCAATTGCCCGGAAGCGGCGGCTGCCGGGGATCGGCCGGCGGCAGCGTCGCCATGTCGGTATGGTTGGTGGCTCCGTATTTCGCGAGCAACTCGGGCATCCCGTCCCGCGTGTCGTGCGGATGGGAGAAACCGAAGTAGATCAGGAACGGATCCCCGTCCTTGGTCCGCTCGCGCTCCGCGAGATAGGCAAGCACCTGCTCGCCGTGCCAGGCGCTGCCCGTCTCGGCCGTGCCGCCGCGATTCGTCGCGTCGCGACGCACGGTAAAGAGCGCATCTGCCGCCTCGTAGGCGTTGCCCTGCTTGCACGTGCGCATCGTGTCGTAGCCGGCGGCGTTGAACACCGGCGCCAGCGTGAACCGCTCGAGGCCGCGAGGGCATCGTTTCGCACCGGGCCCGATCGGCAGGTGCCACACCGACCGTCCGCTCATCACCATGTGCCGGCTCGGTGTGCACACGGCACCGGAGAACGATCCCATGTGGTAGGCCGCCTCGAACACCATGCCTTCGGCAGCCAGTCGCTCGATCACGGGCGCATGGAGCGTCGCCGACGGATCGTAAAACTTGAAATCGAAGGGCGACTGGTCGTCGGTGATGATGTAGAGGATGTTCGGCCGGTCTGGCCCTGTCTCCGCGGCGAACCCGGGGGTGGCCAGCACCGCCCCCACGAACACAACGAGTCGGCTGATTCCGCCCACCAATCCGTTCCTCATGGTGACTTCGTCAGTGCATCGATGAGGAATGCCGCGATCGTCGGGTGGCGCACATCCGGCGCTTCCGGATACACCAGTTCACACGGCACGCCCAAGGAGTCGCACCGTTCCTTGAGCTTCACACCGAAGTTCGCGCTATGAGTCGGGTCTTTCTGCGGCTGACCCAGCGCCGGAGGCACGTTGTAATACAGATAGATCGGCGGATCATCGGCCGTGGCGAGGGCGTAGGGTGAATAGAGGTTGATCACCGGGAGCAGGCGATCGCGGGCCGCAAGGAACTCGGCGAATTGCGTATCGCGCTTCTCGGGGCTCGGCATGAAGCCGAACGCATGGCCGCCGTAGCGGCTGTTGGGCGTCCACTCCTTCATCTGCACCGGATCGAGCGTCGTCTGGGGGACGTTGACAGCCGCTGCGAGCAGCCGCGTTGACTCCCGCGCAACGGGGTCGGGGCTCGAGGGATCGGCCATGTCGTCGTGGAACGCGAGCCACAGGCTCGTGCACCCGCCGGCCGAGCCGCCGCCCGCGGCCACGCGGGTTGCGTCGAAGTGCCACTCGGCCGCCTTGCTACGCACCGTCTGCAGCGCCCGCGCAGCGTCGGCGAGCGGCGCCTTGACGGGTGGATCGATACCCTCGTCCATCGCATCCTTGATGAACCGATATTCGACGCTCGCCACCGACACGCCCGCCGCGAGCATCTTGGGCAGCATGCCGGTGAGTCCCGAGAGCCGGTCGCCCCCCTGCCAGCCACCACCATGGATGAAGAACAGGAGCGGCGCAGGCTTGTCGGCCGTGGCCTGCGGGCTCTTCCAGAAATGGAGCCGCTGCTTCGGGTGCGGGCCGTACGGCACGTCAGGCAGCGTGGGCGCGGGGCCAAACTGCCGGTCGAAGGCCACCTTGAACGGGTTTTCGGCCGGACCGTCGAGGTCTTCGTTGACGAGATCCGGATGCACGCCCGCCCACCAGCGGTCGTACTCGGCAGCGAGCCGGGCCACCACGTCGGGATGCTCCTTCGCCACGTCGGCCTGCTCACCAGGATCGGCAGCGATGTCGTAGAGCTCCCAGGCATCGGCGCGGTTTTTCACGTTCACGAGGCTCCACTGCCCCGCGCGGATCCGGCAGTTGCGATAGGCGCTCGCCGCCGCCTGGCCCCGATCCCAGCGGCCCACGTGCGTGATCAAAGGGCGGTCGGGCCAGCCGATCCGGGCCCCGCGCAACAAAGGCGCGAAACTCCGGCCCTCGACCTTGGCCGCGACGGCCGCCGGGATCTCGACGTCGGCGAGGCCGCAGAGCGTCGGCAGGACGTCGATGTGGGCCACGAGCGACGGCATGTCCATGCCTGCCGGCAGGCTGCCTTTCCACCGCCAGAAACTCGGCACGCGGGTGCCGCCGCGATAGGGCGAGCCCTTCTGGGCCCGCATGCCGGCGTTGTGCACGGCGTGTCCGGCAGCCGTGCCGTTGTCGGTCGTGAACACGACGAGCGTATCCTCGGCGAGGCCCCATTCGTCGAGCTTCGCGAGCAGTCGGCCCATGTTCGTGTCGATGTTTTCGATCATGCCGTAAAACCGCGCGACCTCGTCCCGCGACGGCTTCGCCCCGTCCTTCGGCACGCCGAGCTGGTCGAGCTTCGCGCGCGGCGCGGCATCCGACCCCGGCGGGCAGTCGTAGGGCGAGTGCGGGGCGTTGGTGGCGAGATAACAGAAGAACGGGCCGTCTCCTTTCCGCTGCTCGTCGATCCATCCGAGCGCCGCGTCGAAAAACACGTCGGTGCAGTAGCCCTTCGTCTTCACGAACGTGCCGTCGCTGCGAATCACGGGATCGACGTAGGTGTTGCCGGGCGCATCGCCACAGCTCCCTGGAAACGACTGGCCGATGCCGCCGCCGCCGTGGATGAACACGCGGTCGAACCCCCGCTTCCCGGGCTGGTAGGCGTCTTCGTCGCCCAGATGCCACTTGCCGAAGATGCCGGTCGAATAGCCGGCGGTCTTGAGGAGCTGCGGGAGCGTGGTCGCCGAGAGCGCGAGCCGCTCGCGCTCGAAGATCGTGTGGGTGACGCCCGAACGAAATTCGTGGCGGCCCGTCAGCAAAGCCGCCCGCGTGGGAGCGCACGTGGGGCTCGCGTGAAACTCGGTGAGCCGCACGCTTTCGGCATGCATCCGGTCGAGGTGGGGCGTCTGCACGACGGGATTGCCGTGGGCGGCGATGTCGCCGTAGCCCTGGTCGTCGGTGATCACGTAGATGATGTTCGGCCGCTTGGCCCGCGCCTTCGCGGGCGGGGCCGCCTGATCGCCGGCCAGCCCGCGGCACTCGGCGGCGATCCGATTCCACGCGGCCTCGAGTTCACGGACGCGGGCGGGCTCTTGCCCGGCCAGATCGGCCGTTTCACAGCGATCGCGCGCGAGGTCGTAGAGCTCCCAGGGCGTGCCTTTCGCCGCCACGAGCTTCCAATCGCCCGCCCGCACCGCACGATGGCCCTCGTGGCACCACCAGAGCACGTCGTGCGCCGGCGGGGCCGACGCATCGGCGAGAGCCCGGGCGAAACTCCGCCCCTGGAAGGCGGGCACGGCCTGGCCGGCGTGCTCCGTGGGAGCCGCGACGCCCGCGACGTCGAGCACCGTCGGCACCACGTCGATCACGTGCACGGGCTGCGTGCGGAGCGCGCCCTTCGCCGCGATCCCTGCGGGCCAATGGACGATCCACGGCGTGGCGATGCCCCCCTCGTGCACCCACGTCTTGTGGCGACGAAACGGGGCGTTGCAGCAGCTCGACCAGCCGGGGCCAAGACACAAAAACGTCGCGCGGGAGCCCGGCTCTGCAGCAGGGTCGTGCCCCTCGCCACGGATCATGATCTCGGCCGAGGCGCCGTTGTCGCTCGCAAACACAATGAGCGTGTTCTCGAGGGCGTGCATGGCCTCGAGCTGCGCGAGCATCCGCCCGATTTCGCGATCCATCGATTCCACCATCGCCGCGTGGATCGCCATCTTTTCAGTCTGAAACTCCCGCTGCTCCGGTGTGAGCCCGGCCCATGGCAGCGGCCGATCGACTTCACCGGCCCCGAGCCGCGCGAGCACCTCGGCCTTCGGCTGGTAGGGCGGCCCCACAGCCCGCTCGACCTCCGCCGCGGGCGTGGTCACGATCCCCAGGCTCCCCAGTCGCCCGGCCCGCGCCTGCCGCGCGGCGTCCCAGCCGCCCCGATACCGCTCGCGATACTTCGCGATCACATCCGGCGGTGCCTGGAGCGGAAAGTGGGGCGCCGTGAATGCGACATAGTGAAAAAAGGGTTTGCCTGCCTGGTGTGCCGCGTGCTCGCGCAGGCAGGTCACGGCATGCTCACCGATCGCGGTGGTGGTGTAAAAGCCATCGCCACCGGTGATCGGCTGGCCTTCCTCGGTGACGCCGCCGGCGTCGAAATAATTGCTCTGGCCGGCGCCGCTCACGTCGAGCGAGCGGGCGAAGCCCTGCGTTCGCGGGTCGCCGTCGATGTGCCACTTGCCCGAGTGGTAGCTCACGTAGCCCGCCGGCGCGAGCAGTTCGGGAAGGAGCCTCGCCCAGGGCGGACGCACGCCTCCAACGCCCCCCTTGCCACCCGGCAGGGCGTCGCGGCTGGTCGCCTGCGCGTAGTAGCCGGTAAGCAGGGCCGCCCGCGAGGGCCAGCAGCGGGCCGTGTTATAGCCCTGGGTGAACCGCAGGCCGCCCGCCGCGAGCCGGTCGAGATTCGGGGTGTCGATCTCGCCGCCGTACGAGCCCGGATCGGAGAAGCCGAGGTCGTCGGCGAGGATCACGACGACGTTCGGTGGGGTGGATTCACCTCGCGCTGATGCAGCGAGGGCCAACACCAGTGGGAGCCAGATCCATCTCGTGAATTGCATGGTGAAAATCCCCTCGTGAGTGTCGCGCCGGCGAGGGGTTGCCCCTATCATCTCGCCGGACGTTCGCTGCGGCCATCCTGGCCTCCGCTCTCTCGGATCTGCCTGCGCTGCGCCATCCATGGCTCCGCTGGTCAGATACGCCGGCTCAATGACAGGGGTAACCCCTCGCCTTTCCGTGGGCCGGATCCGGGAATGAATGACGAGTTTGTCACGGCTTTTCGATCTCGGTGAGCACCTTCGCGTAGACCGGGCCGCGGGCGTCGGGGGCGAGGCTGCGCAGTTCGAGCAGGAGCGGCCGCAGGCCGGTGGCCCATGTCGAATCCTTCGTGATCTTCGCGTCGGCCTGCGCTCGGAGCTCGTCGGCGCTCTTGCCTGTCGCGGCCGCGGCGGCGGCCACCACGCTCCGCAGATATTCCGCGGCCTGGGTGTCGGGGTTCGGCACCGCGTTGGCTTCGATGCGGCCAAGCGCCCAGGCGATGCCCTGCTGCATGTGTTGTTTGAACAGGGGGTCGTTCCACGTCGCGTCGTTGTGGCCGAAGTTCGTCGCGAAGACGCGGCCTTGGCCATAGTCGCGCACCCATGCCACCGGCACGTGCCACGGCTCCTGGGGCGTGCTCGCCGCCATGTCGAGGCTCACGAGCACCCGCAGGTTCTCCGGCTTGTAGCGCGGGTCGTATTGGTAGATCTCGTCCTTCCAGCGAAACCGCTCGGGGAACATCTTCACGACGGGGTGCCCAGGCTCATGGACGACGAAGCCGTGCTCGCCGCCGGCGTTCCACGGGTGGCCGGCGAAATAGCCGCCGACCATCTCGCAGTAGGCGTCGGAACTCTTCAGCGTGTCGGTGGCCGCATGGAACCCGATGAACGCCTTGCCCGATTTGATCCACGCGAGAAAGCCGTCGAGATCGGGGATCGGCAGTTCGCCCGTCGTGCTCGCGAAGATCACGCCGTCGAAGAGCGCGAGCGACTCCGGCGCGAAGGCCTTTGTAAACTGCTCGCGGAGCGCGGCCTGCCAGGGAGCGTCGTCCTTCTTGAATTGCTCCTGTGCGACCTTGAAGGCCGCCTGCTCCTGCTGCCACGCCTCGTCGGTCGTGCCCTGCCCGCGCTTCGGAGCCTTGGGCGCCGCCGGCCGCCCCGGAGGCATGCGCAGGAAATCGACGTGGAACAGGCCCGAGGTGCGGCCGAGTTCTTCGAGCACGGGCTCCGCCGTGGCGATCGACGCATGCCGAAACCCCGTGGTGACCGTGACGACGAGCAGCCGCGCAGGCTGGCCGGGGTCGGCCGCCCATGTGCTCCCCGCCGCCACGAAAACGGCTGCGGTTCCGATCAGCGTGAAGAAGCGACCGTGCATGCTGAACCTCGCGACACAATTCGGTGATTGAAAGCCACAGCGACGCATCCGACCACCCCGAGTTTACCCGGCCTTGCGCCGCGACACCGCGGCGGGCCCGAAGGGTTCGACGGGCTGAGGGTTTGGCTGAGGCAGCGCCGCCCCCACCCGGTTCCGCCAGGCCGTGAGCCTGGCCCGCAGTTCCGCAGCCCGTTCGGGCCGTTCGCCGGCGAGATCGTGCCGTTCGCCGGGATCGCTCCCGAGATCGAAGAGTTCGACCTTCCCGGTTTCGAAATGCTCCACGATCTTGTCGCGGCCCGGCCCGGGGCCATCGCCGGCGACGAGCGCGGCCGCCGGCCGGCCTCCTTGGTTTGAATAGTGTGGATAGTGCCAGACCAGATCGTGCGGGGCGTGCGGGCCGGTGCCGGCGAGCACCGGCCGCAGGCTCGCGCCATCGAGCGGCGCATCGGCGCGGCTCGGCGCGCCGGCGGCGTCGAGGATCGTGGCCGCGATGTCGAGCGTGGTCGCGGGCAGGTCGCTCGTCGTGCCGGGCCCCGCGACGCCCGGCCAGCGCACGATGAGCGGCACCCGGATGCCCCCCTCGTAGACAAACCCCTTGCCGGCCCGCAGCGGCAGGTTCGACGTGGGCGCGCCCTCGGCCGTGGAGAGGCCGCCGTTGTCGCTCGTGAACACGACGAGCGTGTTGTCTCGCTGACCGGTCTTCTCGAGGGCCGCGAGCACCGTGGCCACCGTCTCGTCCATCTCGCGGATCATGCCGGCATACACGGGATGGTTTTGCACCTGCCGCGTGGCCGGGTCGCCCGGCATCGGGGGTGGCAGGTCGAATCGCGGCCCTACGCCGACGGCCCGCCGCCCCTCCTCCGTGGCGAGGTCCGGCCGCGTGATCAAAGGCACGTGCACCGAATGCATCGGCACGAAGCAGAAGAAGGGGCGGCCGCGATTCGCCTCGATGAACGCCGCGGCTTGCCCGGCGATCGCCCGGGCATGCAGCGGATCGTCGAGAGGGCCGCCGCCGGGGCCCACGGTGGTCGAGCCGGTCGCCCCGAAACCGTGCGCCGTGATCTCGGCCGGGGGCCCGAGGTGCCACTTGCCGAATACACCGGTCGCGTAGCCCGCGTCGCGCAGGCGTTCGGCCACGGTCACCTCGCTCGCGGGGAGCGCGTGCAGATACTCCGCCGGCAAGAGGCCGCCGCGGCGGTCGCCGGCGATATAGTTCGTGATCCCCACGCGGGCTGGATGCCGACCGGTGACGAGCGCCGCCCGCGTCGGTGAGCAGACCGGCGCTGCCGCATAGCCGCGGGTGAAGAGCATGCCGTCGGCGGCGAGCCGGTCGATCGTAGGCGAGCGGTAGAACGTGCTGCCCGTGCAGCCGAGATCGTGGGCCCCGAGGTCGTCGGCCAAAAAAACGACGATATTGGGCGGATTCCGCAACGAGGCCGCGGGGGGCTCTTCAGGAGCCGGGTTCCACCAGGCGTCGAGGCTCGCGCGCAGTTCGGCGACGACGGTGGGCTGGGCGGCGGCACGATTCATGGTTTCGTCGGGATCGGCGACGACGTCGAAGAGTTCGACCTCACCCCGCTCGTAGCGGGCCCTGGAGTCGGGATCGACCCGCTGCGCCGCGTCGGCCGGGAACACGCCGCCCTTGTCGGCCGTGGCCGGCACGATCAGCTTCCAGCGGTCACGCACCGTCCAGCGCCACAGCAGGCTCCGCGCCGGATCGTCGAGATCGACGAGCGTGTGCGTGTAGCACTCGCCGAAGACCTGTCGGCGGGCCGCCACGGCCTCGTCATCGAGCAAATTCAGCCCGGGAAGCCCGGGCGGGGCGGCGATGCCGCACGCCGCGAGGACGGTGGGCACGACGTCGATGGCGCTCGCGAGCGCGTCGCTCATGCCTGGCTGGATCGTGCCCGGGCGACGCAGCATGATCGGCGTCCGCAGCCCGCCGTCGGCAGGCGAGAGTTTCGAGCGCGGGGCAAACCGCGGGCTGTCGGGGCTCTGGATCCAGCCGTTGTCGGTGATGTAGACGACAAGCGTGTTCGCCGCGATCTGCTCGCGGTCGAGGTGGTCGAGCAGGTCGCCCACCGTGCGATCGAACCGCTCGACATTGCCCCAGTAGCGGGCAATGTGAACGCTGTCGGTCTTCGCGCGATAGTGCTCCACGAGATCGGGCGCTGGGTCGTGCGGATCGTGCGGCAGCATCGGCGCATACCACACGAAAAACGGCTTGCCCGCTGCCTGCGAGCGGCCGATGAAGTCGTAGATCGGCTGCATGGTCTTGCGGCCGATGTCGAGCCCCTCGTCACCGTGCCGCTGGCCCCTGGTCATGCCGGCCGTGAACCCGCCGCGCGAAAAATCCCCCTGCCACCATTTGCCGGTCTGAAAACTTTCGTAGCCACGTGCCGCGAGCAGCCGCGGGAGCGTGGGCCACTCCTCGAGGTGTCGGTTCATCCGCTCGCGGCCGGCCGCGAAGGCGTCGTTGCCGCCGGGCGGATCGTTGCCCACGATGCGATGCTCATGCGGATACCGCCCCGTGATGATCGTGGCCAGGCTCGGGCAGCAGAGGCTGCTCGTGACATAGCCCCG
Source organism: Planctomycetaceae bacterium (assembly GCA_027486095.1). GTDB lineage: Bacteria > Planctomycetota > Planctomycetia > Pirellulales > UBA1268 > RGVT01. Next base: position 12,709 of record JAIXPT010000444.1, read on the forward strand.
CGGAAACACGAGGCTCTCGCGGGCGAGGCGATCGAGATGCGGCGTGCGGAGATGGGGGTGCCCCATGAAGGCGTAGTCGCGCCAGTGCTGGTCGTCGGAAACGATGAACACCACGTTCGGCGGCGCCTCGGCCTGGGTTGTGCCGGCACCCGCCAGGCCAAGGCACGCCAGGCAGAGGGGCACGCGGCTCCAGCGAGCCACCTGGAGGGAGCGGGCCATCTGCAAGTTCTCCGCACGATTCATGAACACGGCCGACGTGCCGTTGCGGCGGCACGGGCCCCGGCTGATGATTGTGGCAGCCCGAATGCGAACACTCCACCGGCTCCCGTTCAACGACCCCAGCGTCGTGAAGGTTTTCCTCCGTATCGCGAGACGTCAAGTGGTCAGGAGCCTCGTCACGCTCGTCGTCGCAGGGATATTCACGGCTACCCAGGCCGGCGATAACAGTGCCTCCATGGGGGGGACAAAGCCCAACGTGATCGTCGTGCTCGTCGATGACATGGGCTGGCGTGACCTTGCCTGCCAGGGGAGTCCGTTTTTCGAGACGCCGCATATCGACCGGCTCGCCGCGAGCGGTATGCGATTCACGCAGGGCTATACAGCCTGCACCGTCTGTTCGCCGACGCGGGCTGCGATGATGACGGGGCAGTATCCCGCCCGGCTGCACATCACCGACTGGATCCCCGGCCACCAGCGGACATATGCAAAGCTGAGCAGCCCCGAATGGCAGAAATTCCTGCCGCTGGAAACAGTGACGGTGGCGGAGCGACTGCGGTCCGCCGGCTACGCCACGGCCTGTATCGGCAAGTGGCATCTTGGCGGCAAGCCGTACTACCCCGAGCAGCAAGGCTTCGACAGCAACATCGGCGGCTGCGACCGCGGCCAGCCTCCGAGCTACTTTTCACCGTACAAGATTCCGACGCTTCCCGACGGCCCGGCCGGCGAATACCTCACCGACCGCGAGGCGGCCGAGGCGGTGAACTTCATCGAGGCCCACCGCGACCGGCCGTTCTTCCTCTACCTGCCGCATTACTGCGTCCACACGCCGATCCAGGCGAAGCCGGCCGTGAAGGCGAAGTACGCCGCCAAGGTCACCGGCGGGCTCGCGGAGAACAACGCCGGCTATGCCGCGATGGTGGAGAGCGTCGATGACTGCATGGGGAGAGTCCTCGCGACGCTCGACCGGCTCGGCATCCGTGACAGCACGGCGATCTTTTTCACGAGCGATAACGGCGGCCTCGTGAGTTCGACCGACAACACACCCGCCAGAGCGGGCAAAGGCTCGGCATTCGAGGGGGGAGTGCGGGTGCCGTTCATCGTGTCGTGGCCGGGCGTGACGCGGCCGGGCACGACGAGCGCCGAACCGGCGATCACCCCTGACATCCCGGCCACGATCCTCGACCTCACGGGCGCGGGCCCCGAGCCCGGCCAGCCGCTCGACGGCGTGAGCCTCGCACCGGCGTTCCGCGGAGAGCCGCTCGGCCGGGACGCACTCTACTGGCACTATCCCCACTACCATCCCGGTGGCGCGACGCCGTATAGCGCCATCCGCTCGGGCGAATGGCGGCTCGTGCGGTTCTACGAAGACGGCCGTCGGGAGCTGTATAACCTCCGCGCTGACGAGGGGGAGACGATCGATCGCGCGGCACACGAGCCCGATCGTGTCGCTGCCCTCACTGAAAAACTCGACGCCTGGCTGACCAGCGTCGGCGCGCAGCTGCCGACACCGAACCCGCACCACGATCCGGCCCGTGACGCCCCGGCACGCGGCCGGCTCGAGCCCGCCGCTGCGACCGCTCCGGTGGGCAAGCTGAAATCGCCGAACGTGCTCTTCGTCATCGCCGACGACGCCTCATCTCACTTCGGCTGCTACGGCTGCGGCTGGGCGCGCACGCCCGCGGTCGATCGGCTCGCCCGCGAGGGGCTCGCGTTCGACAACGCCTACGTGCCGACGTCGAAGTGCGCACCCTGCCGGGCCGCGATCCTCACCGGCCGCAATCCGTGGCAGCTCGAGGCGGCGGCGAATCATTGGCCGACGTTCCCGCCTGAGTATCGCGCGTTCACCGAAGTACTCGCGGACTCAGGCATTGCCTGCGGTTCAGCCGGCAAGGTCTGGGGGCCCGGCGTGGCGCAGACGGCCGACGGCGACAAGCGGACCTGGGGCCTGGCGACGGGCAAGCGCGGTGCGGGGATGGAGGCCGGCGCGGCACTTCGCGAGTTCCTTGCCACTCGCACGCCGGGACAGCCGTTCTTCTATTGGTGTGGCAGCACAAACCCGCATCGGAAATACGCGCCCGACGCCGGCTTGGCCGCCGGCAAGAAGCCGTCCGACATCGATCGCGTGCCGGCGTGTTGGCCCGATACCGACGTCGTCCGCCGCGACATGCTCGACTACGCGACCGAGGTCGAGGCGTTCGATGCGGAGGTCGGCTCGCTCCTCGCCGCGCTCGACGCCGGCCCGACGAAGGCGGTCATCGAGGCCGCGGGCGAGGGCGACCACTTTTGGCAGCTCTGCTTCGGCAAACGACCGGCCGATGAACTCTACGACCTCGCGGCCGACCCCGACTGCGTGCAAAACCTCGCCGCCGATCCCGCCCAGGCTGACCACATCCGCCAGCTCAAAGAGGAGCTCTTTGCCGAACTCACGCAACAGGAGGATCCACGGCTGCTCGGGCGTGGCGACGCCTTCGACCGTTACCCATCGCCACAGCCGCGTCCGGCTCCGGGGCGATGACTGTCGTCGCGGGCTACGCGAGCACCGCCCGGATCGGCTTCCCGCCCCCCCCGATCTTGAAGGGGCGGCCGTTGGGGGCCATGAACTCCTTGTCGTGCGGCAGGCCGCAGGCCGCGGCCACCGTCGAGAGGAAGTCGGGCACGCTCACGGCATCGGCGGCGGGCCTGAAGCCGCGTTCGTCGCTCGCCCCATAGACCATGCCTCCCTGCACGCCCGCGCCGGCGAGGGCACAGGAAAACACGGCCGGGTGGTGATCGCGGCCGGCGTTCTCGTTGATCCTGGGAGTGCGGCCAAACTCCGTGGCGAGCACGACGAGCGTCGATGACAAAAGCCCGCGGTCTTCGAGATCGGCCAGGAGCGTTGCCATGCCCTGGTCGAGGGTGCCGGCCGTCTCCGGCAGCTCCTCGAAAATCTCGCGGTGCATGTCCCACTTGCCATACTCGACCTCGACGCACCGCACGCCGGCCTCGACGAGCCGCCGAGCCAAGAGGCAGCCCTGGCCGAAGGTGGATGAGCCGTAGCGGTCGCGGGTCTTCTCCGACTCCTTCGCGATGTCGAAGGCTTCGAGATCGACGCTGCCCAGAAGCCGGACGGCGTCCTTGTACATCTGGTTGTAGGCCTCGAGCTGTGGGCCGGCGAAAGCCCGCTTGAAGTCGGCGTCGAGCTTGTCGGCGAGCGCGAGCCGGCGGTTGAAGTTTTTTTCACTGAGATACTGCGGCCGCACGGTGTTCTCGAGGCCGAGCGTGGGATCGGCCACCGGCACCGGCGTGACCGCAGGATCGAGGAAGCCGGCGCCGGGGTGCTCGTTGCCGTTGCCCACGAGCACGTAGCCCGGCAGCTCGCGGCTCGCCTTGCCCTGCACGTGGAGCGCCCAGGAGCCGAGCGACGGGTGGCGGATGCTGCCGAGCACCGGATACGCCGTGCGCATCACGTATTGCCCTTGCTGGTGGTCGCCCGTCTCGGTCGTCATCGAACGGATCACGGCCAGCCGGTCGGAGAGCGCCGCGAGCCGCGGCAGGTGCTCGCCGAAGACGACGCCGGGCGTCTTCGTCTGGATCGGCTTCGTCTCCCCCTGCTCCTCGCGGCCCGGCTTGGGATCGAACGTGTCGAGGTGGCTCATCGCCCCGCGCATCGTGAGAATCACGAGGTTCACACCCCCCTTGTTCGTCGCGGCGGCCGCCTCGGCGAGCGGGCCGGAGAGCCCGTCGAGCAGCGTCACGCCGAGCGTCGTCCGGGCGATGCGGCCAAAGACCGCCCGTCGCGCGAGCCGGTCGTCAAGAAAGGTGCCGTTGTGGTGCCTGTGCATGGTGTGTTCCTCCGCCCGGGCCCGCTCTTCACGGCCCGGCGCTGCTACTGGATGAAGATGAATTCCCGCGTGTTGAGCAGGGCCCAGATCAGATTGCCACAGCCCGTCGCCTTGTCGTCGGCCGACATGATCTCCTGGATCGCAAGAGCCCGGTCGTCGGCGCCCGGCCGGCGCGAGAGCACCGCCAGGTAGACGACGTCGATCGCCTCCCGGGGGGCGTGGCTCGTGACCTCGTCGTAGATCACGGAGCCCTGTTCGAGCATCGCGTGCGTGATCGGGCCGTTGAACATCGCGAGGATCTGCGGAATCGTGGCCACGGTCCGGCCCCCCTCGATCGTCTCACGATCGCTCTGGCCAAACTGCCGCAGAAAGTGCCCGAGTGGCAGCGGCGTGGGCAGTTCGCTGGCCCGCACGAGTTCGAGCCCGCGGTAGCCGCAGACCTGCATCATGCGCCGCTTGGCCGGCCCCTTGCCGTAGTGCCCGAGAAACCTCTCCAGCCCGCGATCGACGTCGGCGAGCGAGGCGGTGCGGAGATCGACGTTCATGATTCCGGCCACCTCGGCCGTCGTGGGCCGCTGGATGCTCCAGGGATTTCGGGCCACGAGCGTGAGAATCGAGTCCCAGAGCTGCTCGGCCGTCATCCGCTTGAGCGCGGGGCCGGGAAAGCGGAACGGCGCCGCCGACATGGTGTCGTGGAGCACCGCCCGCCGCTGGTAGACGTCGGTCGAGACCACGATCCGGACGAACTCCCGCAGGTCGAAATCGAGCCTGAGCATCTCGTCGGTGAGATGCTCGAGCAGCATGGGATCGCTCGCCGGATTGTCTTCCTTGAAATCGTCACCCGGCTCGACGAGGCCGACGCCCATCAGCTTCTTCCAGAGCCGGTTGGCGATCGTGCGGGCAAACTGGCGGTTGTCGCGGGCGACGACCCAGGCGGCAAACTGCTGCCTGCCGTCGGCCCGGCGCACAGCCTCCGGCACCTCGCCCCAGAGCACCTTGGGGCTCACCGCGGTGAGCGGCTTGGCGTCGTCGTATTGATAGTCGTGGGGCAGGAGCAGTTTCTTGTCGGCGAAGGCCACGTTCGTGACGTTGGCGCGCAGATACTGGGCCACCGCCGCCTTGTTCTTCTGGTTGCGGTCGCGATTCGCCAGCTGCAGATCGCGGGCGGCCCGGGCGGCCTCGCTCCCACTGGCCATCACGCGCCGCTCTTTTCGCCCCGGCCCCGGGCCACCGGGGCGGGTCTGCGTGCCGGCGGTGAGCGCGGCGAGTTCGTAGAACTCGCGCTGCGTCCAGTGGTCGAAGGGATGGTCGTGGCATTGGGCGCAGCCGATCTGCGTGCCGAGGAACACGCGCACGGTGTTATCGACGTAGGGCAGCGGCATGCCCTCGTCGCGCAGCTGGAAACCCACGGCGGGGTTTTCCCAGAGGCGGCCGTCGGCCGTCAGCATCTCGCGCACCCACGTGTCGTAGGGCTTGTTCGTGCGGATCGAATCCTTCACGTAGTCGAGATAGGGCTCGAACACGAGATGCTTGTCGGGCCGTTCCTGGAGCCGGAGGATGTCGGCCCAGAAGTTGTAGAAATGGCTGACATAGTCGGGGCTTTCGAGCAGGCGGTCGATGAGCTCGGCCCGCTTGTCGGCGGCGTCGGAGCGGAGAAACGCCACGAGCTCGTCGTGGGTGGGAATTCTCCCGGCGAGCTCGAGATACACGCGCCGCGCGAAAGCGTCGTCTTCCAGGGGCCGCGTTGGCTCGACGCCATGCGTCTCGAGCCCCTTGTCCACGAGGGCATCGACCGCGCGGGCGGCCGCCGCCACTGCCGGCCGCGTGCCACGATCGACCGGCTGCACGTCGATCGGCTTTGCAGGCGGATCCTGCGTCACCGCCTCCGGCAGCCGCATCTGGGCCACGGCCCGCCGCGGCCCCTTCGTCGCCGACTTCCCGCCCGCACCCAATGCCGCGGCGGAGACAACCGCCACACACACCACACCGACGGTTCGCTCCAGCCACAGACGCGACGCTGACATGCTCAAATTCCCGGTGCCTGGCGACACGGCTCGGTCCACACTGTTCAACGGGCGGCGGCCCAAGACGTTGCACCCCCCTCGCGGCCCCGGGGAGCCCGCGGCGTGGCCCGAGCGAAAACAACCAGTCGCTTGTTTATAGTATGGAGTCGTTTTGCCCTCGATCTCCGCGGAATCCACCGATGCCAAGCGTCCTTCCCCGCCACGCGGCCGCCCTGCCGGCCGCCCTGTTCGCCGCCCTGCTTTTGGCCGGGATCGGTCACGCCGCCGACCAGCCCACCTGGCGGCAGCCGGCGGAAGCCATGCCGCTGTCGGGCGCGTCGCAGCCGGCGACCGCATCCCGGCCGGTCTCCGCGCCGGCGCCGTGGATCTGGGGTCCCGATGCGCAGCAGGCATACCGGCTCACGAAGGCCTTCCAAGGGGGTGCGAAGGCCGCGATCCTCGTGGCGACATGTGACAACTCGATGAAACTGTTCGTCAACGGCACCGAGGTCGCTTCGAGTGACACATGGGAAGCACCGGTGGCGATCGACGTGACGAAACACCTCCGTGACGGCGACAACGAGTTTGCCGCGATCGTGCGCAATGCCGGAGGCCTGGCCGGGTTCTCCTGTCGACTCATCCTCACGGATCCCGACGGTGGTGTGCGTGTGGTCGAAAGTGATGGCTCGTGGTCGGCCTTCGACACGCTTTCGCCGCCGAATCCCGTCGCGGTCAGGGTCGTCGCCGGCGCCGGCAAGGGCCCATGGGGCGACGTGCTGGCCAAGGATGGCAAGCCGGCGAACGTGGCGCCCTTTTCCGTGCCCGACGGCTTCCGGGTGGAGCGGCTGTTCGTCGTGCCCAGGGAGGAGCTCGGCTCGTGGGTGGTGCTCGCGAGCGACCACCAGGGGCGGCTCCTCGCCAGCGACCAGGGCGACAAGGGCCTCGTGCGGATCACGCCCGCGCCCCTCGATGGCTCAGGCGAGACGCTCGTGGAGAAAATTCCCGTGCCGCTCACAAGCGCCCAGGGACTTCTGTGGGCATTCGATGCGCTCTACGTCGTGTGCAATGGCGGCCCCGGCAGCGGGCTCTATCGAGTCGCGGATACGAACGCCGACGACACGCTCGACACGGTGGAAAAGCTCCGCACGTTCCCCGGCGGCGGCGAGCACGGCCCGCACAACATCCTCCTCTCTCCCGACGGCGAGCGGCTGTTCATCGTCTGCGGCAACCACACGAAGCCGCCGTTCGAGGTCAAAAATGTCACCGAGCCGCAGACGATGGGGGGCGTGCGATCGACGCAGCGCCGGGTCGAACTGCCGGCCGACGCTGCGAGCCGGCTGCCCGCCAACTGGGACGAAGACCAGCTCATCCCGCGGATGTGGGATGCCAATGGCCATGCCGTCGGCCTGCTCGCCCCCGGCGGCTACGTGGTGAGCACCGACCGCGACGGGAAGGCCTGGGAGCTGTGGACGGCCGGCTACCGCAATCCCTACGACTTCGCCTTCAACGCCGATGGCGAGATGTTCGTGTACGACGCCGACATGGAATGGGATTTCGGGATGCCGTGGTATCGGCCCACCCGCGTGAACCACGCCACGAGCGGCAGCGACCTGGGCTGGCGCAGCGGCTCTGGAAAGTGGCAGGCCTCGTTCCCCGACAGCCTGCCGGCCCTCGTGGACATCGGGCCGGGCTCGCCGGTGGGCGCGGCCTTCGGCTACGGCACGAAGTTTCCGGCGAAATACCAGCAAGCTCTCTACGTCTGCGACTGGACGTTCGGCACGATGTATGCGATCCACCTCGAGCCCGACGGCGCGAGCTATCGGGGCGCGAAGGAGGAGTTCGTGTCGCGCACGCCGCTGCCGCTCACCGACATGACGGTGGGCAAGGACGGCGCGATGTATTTCACCGTGGGCGGCCGCGGCGGCCAGAGCGAGCTCTACCGGGTGACCTACGCGGGTTCCGAGCCGACCGCCCCCGTCGCTGCGACGAGCACAGCGGGGGCCGCCGAGCGAACGCTGCGGCGCGATCTCGAGGCGCTGCACCGACACGCCGACGATCCGGACGCGGCGGTCGCCAAGGCCCTGCCGCAGCTCGCCCACCCCGACCGGTTCATTCGATCCGCCGCCCGCGTGGCGCTCGAGCACCAGCCGCTCGAGCTGTGGCAGGACGTGGCGCTCGCCGCCGCCGATCCGCACGCGATCGTCGCCGCCGCCATCGCCGTCGCCCATCAGGCTGACCAGGCGGCGGGGCCCGTGGTGCTCGCCGCCCTCGACCGCATCGAGCCCGCCACCCTCGACGTGGCGGGCCGGATCGACCTCGCACGGGCGTATGAGCTCGCGATCGTGCGGCTCGGTGAACCGGCCGCCGAGGCGAAAATGCGCATCGCCACCCGGCTCGGGCCGCTCTTTCCCTCAGGCCATTTCGACCTCGACCGTGCGCTCGCGAGCCTGCTCGTGGGCGTGCGGGCGCCGGGCATCGTGACGAAGCTCGTCGGCCTGCTGGCCGCGCCGACCGTCTCCGCGGCCACGACCAACCTCGCCCCGAGCGAAGACGACCTCCGGCGGCTCCTCGAACGCAACGCCAACTACGGCCGCGACGTGAAAGCTTCGCTCGACAAGCGGGCGGATCTCCTCCAGATCCACTACGCCTACGTGCTGCGCTCCGTCGGTGAAAAGGCCGCCTGGTCGATGGCCGACCGCAAGAGCTACTACCAATGGTTCGCCCGGGCACGGGAGTGGGCCGGTGGCAACAGTTTCCGGAAATTCCTCACGAACATCGAGCACGAAAACCTCGCGCATCTCACCGACACCGAGAAGATGTCGCTCGAAACGCTCGGCGTGCGCACGTCCTACGTGCCGCCTCCCCTGCCGAAGCCGGAAGGGCCGGGCCGGGCGTGGACCGTCGAGGAGGTGCTCGCGCTCGCCGCTCGGCCGGAGGCCGACGGCCTGGCGAAGGGCCGCGACTTCGAGCATGGCAAACGCGCGTTTGCGGCGGCCCGCTGCATCGTCTGCCATCGCTTCGGCGAGGAAGGAGGTGCCACCGGCCCCGACCTCACGCAGGCGGCCGGCCGCTTTCAACTCAAGGACCTCGTCGAGGCGGTCGTGCACCCGAGCAAGATCGTGTCGGATCAATACAAGGCGAGCATCGTGCAGACGGCCGACGGCAAGGTCGTGAGCGGCCGGATCGTGAACGAGTCGCCGGAAGCGATCACGATCGTCACCGATCCCGAAGATGCGACGAAGTTCGTGACCCTCGCCCGGGCAGACATCGAGGAGATCCTCCCGGCGACCGAGTCGCTGATGCCGCGGGGGCTTCTCGACCAACTCAACGAGCGTGAGGTGCTCGACCTCCTGGCCTACGCCCTGTCTCGCGACCGGCCGCAAGACGCCCGGTTCAAGAAAAAATAGCTTGCCTTTGCTCGGCGGAATGCGAACGATTCTCGCCGAAGGAAGCGCCTGCCAGGCGCCGGCAGCCGGATGCCTCACTCCCCTGGAGGCACATCCGGCATGGCAAGCGGCTCGGCAGGCGATGGTCTCGAATTTTCCCGGCCCGCGCCCGACACGCTGCGCGAGATCTTGGCCGAGCATCCTGCGCCCGGCCTGACGCTCGGCATGCCGACCCACCGCAACGTCCCCGACAACCGGGTCGATCGGCCGACCTTTCATCACCTGGTCGAGGCGCTCCAGGCCGACTTGCTCCTCACCACCTCCCGGGCCGAGACGAACCGGCTTCTCGAGCCACTCCTCCGGCTCGGCGACGACGTCCGCTTCTGGAAACACACCCGCGCGGGGCTCGTCGTGCTCGCGGCCGACGGCAAGGCGCGGGTGTTCGTGCTGCCGGTGCCGGTGCCGCCCCTGGCCGTGGTGGCACGGCGGTTTCATACGCTGCCGCTCGTGCAGCTCATGGCCGCCAGCGATCGCGCCGACATGCTTCTTCTCACCAGCCGCAGCGCGCTCGTCTACGAGTGCTGCTTCATCGACGGGCGGGCGGACACGCTCGATCCGGTGCCGCTCCACGGCCCCGACGGGCCGCCCGGGCTCGACCGGGCCGAGGTCGTCGCCGCGGAAACCTGGCAGCCGCACCGGGTGTTTCGCGGGATGGGTCCCGCCGGCCTCGGCGTTGGCAGCGTGGTGCATGGCGGCGCGGGCTCCAAGCAGGACGACATCGACGCCGACACCGAAATTTTCTTGAGGCATGTGGACGACGTGGTGCGGGCGCGGGTCTCACGCCGCTCCGGGCTGCCGCTCGTGCTCGTGGCGCTGCCGCGGCTGGCGGCCGTGTTTCGCGGGCTGTCGAAAAATCGCTGCCTGCTCGACGAGGGCGTGCCGCACGACGCGCACGCCCTCGCGCTCGAGCGTGTCGCAGAGCTGGCCGCCCCGGTAGTGGCCCGCGGCCGCGACCGACGCATCGCCGACGCCCTGCGGCGATTCGCCGTGGCCCGCGACCGCGGACTGGCCGCGGGCGACATCTCCGATATCGCCCGGGCTGCGGCGGCGGGCCAGGTGGCCCTGCTGCTCGTGGAGCGCAGCCACGACGAGCCGGCCACGCGCACCGCCGACCCGCTCGGTGTGCTCGCGGAAACGGTCCTCCTCCATGGCGGTGAAATCCTCCCGATCGAGCGGATCCGGATGCCCACCGCAAGCGGAGCGGCGGCGATCTACCGCTATGCATGACTGCCACGTGGCGGTGGTATCCTGCGGCGGTGATGCAGACGTTTGGCGACAGCGTGTTTTCCTCGTGCCCCGACCGCCGCGGGACGGGCTCCGAGAAATGGGATCGCTGGGCCGGCCGCGACGTGCTGCCCGTGTGGGTGGCCGACATGGATTTGCGTGCGCCCCAGGTCGTGCTCGACGCCATCCGGGCCCGGGTCGATCACGGTGTGTTCGGCTACACGCACGAGCCGCCAGGATTCCGCCCCGCACTCGCCGGGCATCTCGCCGGGCGGCACGGCTGGAGCGTCGATCCGGAGTGGATCGTGGGTGTTCCGGGCGTCGTGACGGCGCTTGCGCTCACCGCGCGGCTCTGCACGGCGCCGGATGATGGCATCCTCACGTTCACGCCGGTCTATCCGCCGTTTCTCACCTTGCCCGCGCTCGCAGGCCGCGCGAGCGTGCGGGTGCCGCTCGTGCAGGGCACAGCCGGCTGGTCGATCGATTTCGACGCGCTCGAGAAAGCGGCGGCTTCACCGCGCGCGACACTGCTCTGGCTGTGCCATCCCCACAACCCCACGGGCACGGTGTTTTCTCGCGGCGACCTCGGCCGACTGGCCGACCTGGCCGAGCGGCGTGGCATCACGATCGTGAGCGACGAGATCTGGGCCGACCTCGTCCTCGACGACGCCGGGCATGTGCCGTTCGCGAGCCTCGACCACCCGGCGGCCCACCGCGCGATCACGCTCGTGGCCCCCTCGAAAACCTGGAATCTGGCCGGGCTCGGCTGCGCCGCGGCGATCATCCGCGACGC
>JAIXPT010000149.1 GCA_027486095.1 Planctomycetaceae bacterium
CATCCCCTATCTCGCCGACCTCAAGCCGAGCGGCAAATTCGTGCAGGAAGATCTGCATTCGGTGGGCGGCACGAGCGGCCTGATGAAATATCTGCTCGACAAGGGGCTGATGGACGGCGACTGCATGACCGTCACCGGCAAGACGCTGGCCGAAAATCTGGCCTCGAGCAAAGGGCTCGCCCCGGGCCAAAAGATCATCCAGCCCGTCGAGAATCCGATCAAGAAAACCGGCCACATCACGATCCTCCACGGCAACCTCGCTCCCGGCTCGGCCGTGGCGAAGATCACCGGCAAGGAGGGCTCGAAATTCCGCGGGCCGGCCCGTGTGTTCGACAGCGAGGAGGCGATGCTCGCGGCGCTCGAGCAGGGCGGCATCAAGCGGGGCGATGTCGTGATCATCCGCTACGAGGGGCCGAAAGGCGGCCCGGGCATGCCCGAGATGCTCACTCCCACCTCCGCGCTCATGGGCGCAGGCCTCGGCAACGACGTGGCCCTGATCACCGACGGCCGGTTCTCGGGCGGATCGCACGGCTTCATCGTGGGGCACGTGGTGCCGGAAGCGCAGGATGGCGGCCCGCTCGCGCTCGTGCACGATGGCGACATGGTGGTGATCGACGCCGAGGCCGCCTCGATCGACGCCGAAGTGTCGGAGGCCGAGTTCGCGAAGCGCCGGGCCGCCTGGCAGGCTCCGCCGCCCAAGGCCACCCGCGGCATGCTCGCCAAATACATCCGCTGCGTGCAGCCCGCCTCGAAGGGCTGCGTGACCGACGAGTAACGCGGCTCCCTCGCGAACTCCGTCCCGCCTGTCGCTCCTCTACCAGCCCAACTCGGCTCGGGGTCGCCCCTACCATCTCGCCGGACGCTCGCCACGTTGGTGGGCGCCGGCTCGGGGTTACCCCGTGCCATCTCGCCGGACGCTCGCTGCGCCCATCCTGGGCTTCACTCGCTCGGATGTGCCTGCGCTCCGGCCTCCTGCCTGCGCTGGTCACATACGCCGGCTCAATGGCAGGGGTAACCCCGAGCCTCCTCAACCGTAGCGACAGAGCTCCAGCTCTGTCGATCGACAGGCCTGGAGGCCTGTCGATCCAGGAGAGGCGGCGGAGAAGGCTTGTGCGTGTGGACGTGAGCCACCGCAGCCGCGCTACTTCGGCACCGGGAGCGATTCGACAGGCACCGGCGGTCCCGGGGCGATCGTGGCGCCCGGCGGAAGCTGTTCGGGGGCGATCGGGGCGCCGAAGATCGGGCCGCTCAGCGGAGCGGATGATGCCGCTGTGCCGGCGGCGTCGGGCGGCTGGTAGTAGGGCTCGGGCTGCGGCACCGGGGCCACGCCGAGTTTCGTGAGCATCTGGGACAGCATGCGCTGTTCGAGGAGCGGGTCGCGGCCGAGCGGGATCCAGCCGAGGTTCGGCGTCGGGTTCGCGACCGGCCGCGGCTGATCGCCCACCTGCTGGCCGAGCGTGGGGAGCGGGGTGCCGTAGCGGTAGAGCGAGTCGTCGTTGCGAAACGACGCGCCGCCGGTCGTGGCCCGCATCGGCCGGGGCATGTTTTCGAGTTCCTTGAGCACCACCGCCTCGATCCGCCAGCCGGCGGGGTCGGGGATGAGCCGCAAGGTCGCGCGCCGGCGGATCGATTGCAGGGTGCTTTCGAGCCGCTCGCGGAAGCCGACGGAATCTCCGCGCCACGGTTCCAGGAGCGTGGCGCCCGTCTGCGGATAGGTGTCGATGCGCCCCTCGGCCGGCACACCGTTGGAAAACACAACCCGCTGTTCCGTCTGCACCTTGAAATAGTCGTCGGCGACGTCCACCATCTGCTGCCACACCGCCTCGGCATCGAGCGGCGGGATCACGGCGGCGTTTTTCGTGCCCGGCCCCGGCGTGAGACCAGGCCCCGACACCTGGCCTTGCGGCCCGATCACGGCGCCCGCGGGCAGCGGGGCGAACGGGTCGGGCTGTGCGGGAGGCGGCGGCGACTGCGCGAGGCCCCGGGTGGCTACGAACGCAGCCATCAGGGCGGCACGGCACATCGTGGGCAGACGGACCATCGAGCGGGATGGTCGTGAATCCTCAGCCCGGGCTCAAGGCCAGTGTGTGGCCTGAAAATACGGCTAGTCGGCGCCCAGCTGGCCCGCCATCTCGTCGAACAGGCGGGCGAATCGCGTGTGCGACGTGTGCAGGTGTTCCCCCTGCGAGATGAACCGCATCCGGTCGTTGCGGTCGATCCCCTGCTCCACCAGGACGTGCTCGAAGGGCGTGCGATCGGTGGCATAGACCACGAGCAGCTTGTGTTCGTCGAGCTGGACCTCGAGGGGCAGCTCGGGATGCATGATGGCGATCCCGGTGCAGCCGTCGTTGAGCAGCAGGTCTTCGAAATCCCAGAGCACGCTTTCGAGCACGAGCCGCTCGATCCCTTCGCGCGTCACCTCGTGACGGATGCGGTCGGGCGATCCGGCCTCTGAATCGTGCGACGTCTCGAGCACCACATCGCAGGCATCGCCAAGCGGCTCGAGGAGGGCGAGAAACGTGTCGAAGAGCTGCTCGCTCGACACCGATGCGATCAGGGCCGGGAGCCGCATCCCCGTGCGGGCATCGGAATACGTGTCGAAACGGTAGCCGGCCTGCGGCACCACCTCGAGCTGCCAGCTGGGCCGCACCGCTTCGGTGAGCGTGAAGCGGCCATACCGGCGGCGGGCGAGGTGGGCCTCGAGTGACCGGCGATCGGGGCGGGCGATCGCGCCCTCGGGAGCGGGCGAACGGCGGTGGCTCTGGGCCGCGTCGAGATAATCGTCGAGGAATCGCATGGTGACGGATGACCGGAGGAGGTAGGAGAGGAGCCGGCGGCGGCCGCGTGCGGCCCGCCAGACCCTCAAACGTAGAACACGGTTGCCGGGCGTGCGGCGGCGGGGGGGCGATTCCGCGAAACACCTCCGGCTCGTTGCCCTTTCCGGTCTCAAAACGCCATACTGCCCGGCTTCCCCTGACCCCAGCCCAACCCCAGGAAGGCCGCATGGACGGGAAAATCGTCGCAACCGGGATCACCTTCGATGACGTCTTGCTCGTGCCGCGTTATTCGGCGGTGGTGCCGGCCGAGGTGGACGTCAGCACCCAGCTGACCCGCGGGATCCGGCTCACGATCCCGCTCGTCAGTTCGCCCATGGACACGGTGACGGAGAGCGAGATGGCCATCGCCCTCGCCCAGGAGGGCGGCCTCGGCGTGATCCACAAGAACCTGTCGGTCGAGCGGCAGAGCGAAGAGGTGGACAAGGTCAAGCGCAGTGCCAACGGGATCATCATGGACCCCGTCACCCTGCCCCCCACCGCGACGGTGGCTCGCGCCCGCGAGGTGATGGATCAATACAACATCTCGGGCGTGCCGATCACGGGCGACGACCGCCGCCTGGTGGGCATCATCACGCGGCGCGACCTGCGGTTTCTCGAGACGGGCGAAACGCCGGTCGCCGAGATCATGACGAAGGCCGGCCTCGTGACGGCCACCGGCGCCGTGTCGCTCGACGAGGCCGAAAAGATCCTGATGGCCAACAAGGTCGAAAAGTTGCTGCTCGTGGACCCGTCCGGCCTGCTCACCGGCCTGATCACGATCAAGGACATCGACATGATGAAGCGGTTTCCTGCCGCCTGCAAGGATCGCCAGGGGCGGCTGCGGGTGGGCGCGGCGGTGGGCGTGTTCGACTACGAGCGTGCCGAAAGCCTGATTGCCAAGGGGGTAGACGTGCTCGTCGTCGATTCTGCCCACGGGCACTCCTCGAACGTCATCGAGACCGTGGCGACGATCAAGAAGCGCTGGGGTATCGAAGTGATCGCCGGCAACGTGGCCACGCGCGAAGGCTGCCGCGATCTGATCAAGGCCGGGGCGGATGGCGTGAAGGTGGGCATCGGCCCGGGG
Organism: Planctomycetaceae bacterium; assembly: GCA_027486095.1. GTDB lineage: Bacteria > Planctomycetota > Planctomycetia > Pirellulales > UBA1268 > RGVT01. Next base: position 3,901 of record JAIXPT010000149.1, read on the forward strand.
TCGATCTGCACGACGCGCGTGATCTCCGGGGTCGGCGTGCCGCAGATCTCCGCCGTGTGGGATGCCTCGCAAGAGGCGGCGGCAGCCGGTGTGCCCGTGATCGCCGATGGCGGCATCCGCTATTCCGGCGACATCACCAAGGCGATCGCCGCGGGCGCGCACTGCTGCATGGTCGGCGGGCTCCTGGCCGGCGTCGCGGAGAGCCCCGGGCAGACCGTGCTCTACCAGGGCCGCACGTTCAAAGCCTACCGCGGCATGGGGTCGCTGGGGGCGATGGTGCAAGGCTCCAGCGAACGGTATCGCCAGCGGGCCACGGGCCGCGGTGGCGACAAGCTGGTGCCCGAAGGCGTGGAGGGCCGTGTGCCCTTCAAGGGGCCGCTCAGCGTGTTCGTCTACCAGCTCGTGGGCGGCCTGCGGGCCGGGATGGGCTACTGCGGCACTCGCACGATCGACGAGCTGCGGCGGGATGCCCGGTTTATCCAAGTGTCGGCGGCGTCGGTGCGCGAGGGCCATCCACACGACATCGTGATCACGCAGGAGGCCCCGAACTACTCCGCCGAGCACAAGCAGGGAGAGTGAGGCGAGCCGGGCGGGCTGGGCGGGCGACGGCGGCCCTGCGGCTTGTTCCAGCAGACGAAAGTCGAGGGCCTGCCGAGGTCGATTCTTCCGGCATGGACCAAAGCCTGCACAATCGGTCGCTGCCGGAGATGCCTTCGCGGGGCCGGCACGCTGCCGCGGCGATCGTGGCGTGGGTGGCGATCGGCTGTCTCGCATCCGCCGCGGAGGTGAGCGACGAGAGCCTCATGCTCGTGTCGGCCGCCGGCGACGTGTGCGCTGACTCGCAGGAAGACTGTCGCGCCGCCCTCGAGGCGTTGCGGGCCGACGACATCGCCGGCATCAGTCTCGACATCCGCGTGGGCGGCAAGCCCGGCAACGACTACCCGTGCGAGTGCCGTCTCGAAGGAGAGGCATACGCGCCGCGCAAGTTCGCCACCACAACCTTCACCTGGAAGGCGGCCGGCTACTGCCACAAGCCGCTGTACTTCGAAGACTGGAACCTGGAGCGCTACGGCCACTCGCACGGCTGGGCCGATCCGATCGTCTCGGGAGCGCACTTCTTCGCCACGCTGCCGGTGTTGCCCTACAAGATGGGCGTCGAGTTGCCATGGGAATGCGTCTATCCGCTCGGCTACTACCGCCCCGGCAACTGTGCTCCGTGGACCTGCCCGGCGGTGCCGATCAGCAAACGCGGGCTGGCGCTCGAAGCCGCTACCGTCACCGGGCTCGTATTCCTGCTGCCGTAGCCGGTGTGGACGGGGTCGATCAGTTTTTGCGGACCGTGGCGATATAGGCATACCGCCTGGCGACCGGCTCGAACGTCACCTCGGCACGGCCCGACCTGCCCAGATCGACGAGGGCTTCGTGCACCTCCGGGCGGTAGTGAACGTGAAACATGGCGAGCCACCGCTTGAGCCCCGCCGCAAACCAGCGCGGCAGGTCCTGCTGATCCCAGAAGTCAACGATCAGCATCGTGCCCCCCGGCTCCAGGTTGGCAAGCGCCGCCTCGATCGCCCCGGGCCATGTCGGCACCATCGAAAGGCAGTAGGAAAAATAGATCGTGTCGAAGGGACGATCGCGGCCGAACATGCGTTGGGCGTCGAGCTGCTCGGCGAGCCCCTGCCGGAGAACGATCGGCTGCCGGCCGGCCCGGTCCACGCCCGCGCGGGCGATGCTCGTGGCCGCGGTCTCCAGCATCTCGTGGGACGCGTCGAGCCCGAACAACGCGCCCGGCTCCCGCCGCCGCGCCAGCCGGATGAGATTGCGGGCCGTGCCGCATCCCACTTCGAGCGTCGCCGTCGCCGGTGACGTCGTCACCTTGTCGAGCAGGCGGTCGCGCCCGAGCAGATAGTAGGCCCGCGTCACGTCATAGACGTGCCGCGTGAAGCGATACATGCGATCCATCGCCACCGCGTGATCGGCCGGACCACCGCCACGGTTGTTCGACGACGATACGGCGGGCCTGCCCGGGCTGGCGGTCATGAGGTCGGCAGCATCTCGTAGAGGTGAAACATCCCGTAGATGGCCGACCGATCCTGGGTGTGCAGGGCTCGCGATCGTTCGAGATCGTAGTGGAAGCGGCCGCGGAGGTCGGGCGGCAAGGCCGCTTCGACGGGGGATTTTTCGCCGGCCGTGCGGAAGATCACCCGCGTCTCCGGGCCGCCCACCCGCACCACCTGCCGCCACAGATCCTCGATCACCTGCGGGGGCATCCAATCCTGGCTGTCGAGAAAAATGAAGCCATTGAGGCCGCCCGGCGTCTCCGTCTGCAGATAGTCGCCGAGCGATCCGATGTGCGTCTCGACCCGGCCGACCATCGACTTGATGAGGTCGTAGTTCTCGCGCTTCAGGTAGTCGGGCAGGCCGCGACGCCCTTCGTGGTCGTAGCGGCGGCCGAAGGCCTGCCAGGCGAAGTAGTTGTCGTCGAGCGGAAATCCGCACGCGAGTCGGCGGACCCGCTGCCTGTACATGTCGAACAGTTTGCCGCCGTCGTTTTCGTGCTCGTCGAGCATCGCCTGATGCTGGCTGGGCGGGATGCCGAGGCTGTAGACGGCCACGGGCTGGCGGCCGAGCCAGCGGACGAGCCGGTTGTCGAACAGCGGGCCGAACGTCTCGTCGAAGATCCGCTCCTGCTCGGCGATCGTCTTGGCCGCGACGAGCCTGGCCGGATCACGGCCGGTGCTCCGGGCAATCCCGTGCACCATCCGGAAAAACTGGCCGAGCTTCGCCTTCTCGTAGAGGCCCCGCTTGAAATATCCGATCCGCTTGGGGCCGACCGCCTTGCCGGGCCAGTCGCTCGACTCCCAGAAAGCCCGGGTGAGAGGATCGAGATGCCCCCGGATGAAGCGATGGTAGTTCGGCACGTTGTCGTCGTGCCGACCGTAGCCGAAAAAGTTGTAGAAGCTTTCGTAATCGGGGAGGTGCTCGAGGGCCGCGAGCTTGAGCCGCGTGAGCGCCATGTGATTGGCGTTGAGATCGACCGCCACGATCCGCTTGGGGCGGTGGACGAGATAGTTGAGAACGTTGCAGCCGCCGCTCGAGATCGTCAGCAGGCTCGATTCCGGCCCCAGCCGGAGTGCCTCGGCATCGACGCGCGGGTCTTCCCAGATCTGGTTGTAGACGAAGCCACGAAACCAGAGCGTGAACATACGCTCCAGCATCCCGCGCTTGCTGGCGAGTTTGTGATGATGGACCGCCTTCCGCAGGCGAGTCGTGTTGTCGCCACTGGCGGCGAGGCTTGACATGGCGTTCGGAGCACCTTTCGGGAAGCGGGAAAAATCCGAGTGTAGCCGGTCGGGCCCGTGCCTGTTGAGGCCCGGCCGCAAAACCCCACTCAGGGCTGCGTCCGCGGCACCGGTGCCGGCGGTGGGGCCCGGGCCGGCGCCGGGGCCTGCGCATCGATCGTGCCGACCAACAGGGCCGAGGCCCCGGCAAGCTCGCGGCCCAGTTCCACGATCGCCGTTTCCACGGCCGCCAGTTCGGCCCCAGCTTCCGTCACCCGGGTTTCGAAGCGGTCGGCCATCCGCAGCGCCGATTCGGCGTCAGATCGCCACTTCGTGCGGTCGGTCTCCAGATCGCCTGCCTCGGTGGTTTGCAGCCGCAGCTGGCTGTCGGCGCTCGCCTTGGCCGCCTGGAGCCGGGCCGTCGTGGCCGCGACGGCGGCGATATCGGTCTCCAGCATCCGGCGGATAAAGGCGACACCCTCGATCCGGATGGTGGGGCGATCCGCGCCCTCGCCGCTCAGCCGATACTCGGTGCCCTGGATCGCGGTTTGCGCGTCGGCCAGCGGCCGGCGGCGTTCGACCGCGACCATCGTGGCAGCGCCGTCCTGCTGGAGTTTGCGGGCCGTTTCGAGGTCGAACATCGCCGTTTGCCCGGCCGCGAATTCGACCGCTTCGCCAGCGAGCCGCGGCACGGCGTGGGCTTCCTTGAATTCCACCGTCGCCCAGTAGGTTCCCGGGAGGATGGAACCGCTCTCCAGCTCAGCTCCGATCGTGGCCCATTGATCCTCGGGCACCGTTTCGGCGTGCTGACGAACCTCCGCCAACTGTTCTTCAAGATGCTTGAGCATCTCTTCGGGGTCGCTTTTTCGTTGTTCCGGCAGGGCCGTGGGGCCCGCCGCTTCGGCGTCGTTCTCGGCGGCGACGGTGCGGTGGAACGCCATCCAGCGATCGACGGGCAGATCTTCGTAGACGGTCACCTCCTCCCGCGCGGCGCGCCAGAGCGTCTTGTCGGCCTCGCTGGGCGGCAGCGACGGCACCACGGTGAGCGCACTGCCATCCACGGCTTCGACGCTGAAGGCCCCGAGAAACCGGCCGCTCTCCTCGACCGGGGCCGCATCGAACAGATACACCTCGGCGCCGGGGTTGATCGTAATTTTTCCTACGTCCTCGATCGAAACCCGGCCTGCCTTCACCGATCCGTCGGCATTGATCGTCGGCGGCTCGAACGTCGCCTTTTCCCAGTGGCGGCCGCGCCAGGTGTCGATGCGATCGCGCACCCGCTGCCAGCGGGCTTTGTCATCAGCCAGGGCTGTCAGCGACTTGCGGGTGGCATCGGGCACCAGTTTCCCGGCGCCCGCCGGAACCAAGGCATCCCGCTCCCGCGCGAGCGCGGCCTGGTAGCCCGCCACGATGTCGCGCCAGCCGCGCTCCCGCTGGGCGAGCATGCCGGCGAGCACCGTGTAGCCGGTCGCGATCAAGAGCACGAGGATTCCCGCCGTGATGGTGCCCCAGTTCCAGCCGCGATTGCCGACGGCAAAGAGCACGATGCCCGCGAGCAGCACGAGCGGGATGAGCGCGAGCAGGGCGATCTCCATGCACCACCGAATGAGAATGAAAGGAATCAGGCCGGTCGGCCCGATGCGGCCACTCCGCCGATTCCCCGATTATGAACTGCGTGCCGCATGGCTGACGAGGTCGGTTTCGCGATGGCGGCACCCCATCCGAGGGAACGCCGGCCCGTCGCCGCCAGGCGACCACCGGCTCCGGGGCGCGTTGCCACCCGGCGACGCGCCCCGGCCTCCGGCGCGGCTGTGCAGGCGGCCACGCAGCAGTTTTCACCCACAAAACAGGCCGTTTTTCGCGGAGCACGCGGCAGGCCGCACGTTTGGCATCCCAAATGCACTGCCCCCTGGCATGGGCCGGCGCCAGTTGGCGGCCCGCACCACCACCGAGGATTCCCATGCCCCGCTCCGCCGCCAAGCCCGTGGTCCCCCGGAAGATCGGCCATATCGACGATCCCGTGCGGCTTTACCTCTTGCAGATGGGCGGCATTCCGCTCCTCAACCGGGAGACGGAAGTCTCGAGCGCGCGGCAGATCGAGCATTGGCGGCGGAAATTTCGCGACACGATGCTCGGCAACGACCTCATTCTCGCCGGGGCGATCAGCCTGCTCGAGCAGGTGCAGGCCGGGCGCCTGCGGCTCGATCGCACGATCGAGGTGTCGGTGACCAACACGGCCGAAAAGAAGCGGACGCTGCGGAGGCTGGGGCCGAATTTGGAAACGCTGCGGCGGCTGCAGCACGAAAAAAGGGCCCTCTTCAAGACCGCGATGTCGCGGCGCGTGCCGCTGGCCCAGCGACGCGCCGCCTGGCGGCAGCTCGTGCGCAAGCGCAGCAAGGCTGTTCGGCTCGTGGAAGAAATGAATCTGCGGATCCAGCGGCTCTATCCGTTGCTCAAAAAGCTGCGCGACGTCTCGCAGCGCGTCGAATCCGCGCCCGGCCCCGCACAACGGTCGCCCGAGGCCGGGGCCGCGTGGCGGCGGGAGCAGCGAAGGCTTCTGCTCGCCGTGCGCGAAAGTCGGTGCACGCTGGCCCGCCGGCTCGCCCGGCTCGATGATTTCCAGACGCGCTACGACGCCGCCAAGCGGGAGCTCGCCGCCGGCAACCTGCGGCTCGTGGTCTCGATCGCCAAGCGCTACCGCAACCGCGGCCTCACCTTCCTCGACCTCATCCAGGAGGGCAATTCCGGCTTGATGCGGGCGGTGGACAAGTTCGAGCACGCCCGCGGCTTCAAGTTTTCGACCTACGCCACGTGGTGGATTCGGCAGGCGATCACCCGCGCGATTGCCGACCAGAGCCGCACGATCCGCGTGCCCGTGCACATGGTCGATACGATGTCGAAGCTGCGAAATCTCTCGCGAGAGTTTCGCCAGCGGCACGGCCGGGAGCCGGGCGTCGAGGAGCTGGCCGCGCTCGGCGGACTCTCGATCGAGGAGGCCACGTGCGTGTGGCGCATGTCGCGGCAGCCGGTGTCGCTCGACCAGCCCGTGGGAGAGAGCGACGACACGGGCTACGGCGACATCATCAAGGACCACCGTGAAGAGGATCCGCTCCGCGGCATCAACGACGCATCGCTGCGCGATTCGATCGGCAAGGCGCTCGACGGCCTCTCGTATCGGGAGCGTGAGATCATCCGGATGCGATTCGGCCTCGCCGACGGCTACGCCTACACCCTCGAGGAAGTGGGCTCGATCTTCAGCGTGACCCGCGAGCGGGTGCGGCAGATCGAGGCCAAGGCGGTGGAAAAGCTCCGTCAGCCCGGCGTCCAAAACAATCTCTTGAACTTCGTCGATGGCGCCCTCGCCGACCGCTTCGCGGCACACTCCCCGCGCGAACTTGTCGGCCAGGTGTGAGCGAGGCTTCGTGTCAGCATGCCCATGCCGGCTCGGGGTTACCCCGTACCGTCTCGCCGGATGGCAAGGCAGGAGATAACCACCCGCATTCGGAGCCGGCGGTAGGCATGCTCGACTCCGGTCGTCTCGAGAGTCCACAACTCGTTGGTTTTGATCAGACGCCGAGAGTCCTCGAGCACTCCCTTCGTCTGCGCGTGCCCACCGACCGTCTCCGCCGAAAGTTCCCTGCGCCTACGAGTTGAGGAGGCGAGGGGTTACCCCTGCCTCCTCAAAGGAAGCCCGAGGCGTGAGCCGAAGGGAACACGGGGAAAAGTTCACCAGCGGGGCATCCTCTCGGCTCGCGCCTCGGGCTTCCGGCGAAGGCGAACGTCCGGCGAGACGGTACGGGGTAAACCCGAAGCCGGCGTGAACCCACGCCCCTGGCTTGCTCAGGCCTTCGCCTCGTCGAGGGCTTGTTGCAGGCGAGCCTTGGGCTGGACGCCCATGAACTGCTGCACGAGCTGGCCACCCTTGAAGATCATGATCGTGGGGATGCTCGCCACGTTGTAGGTCATGGCCACGCGGTTGTTGTCGTCAACATTCACCTTGCCCACGCGAAACGTGCCCGTGTTTTCGGCGGCGAGCTCCTCGATCGTCGGGCCGATCATCCGGCAGGGACCGCACCAGGGGGCCCAGAAATCGACGAGCACCGGCACCGGCGAGTCGAGCACCTCGCTCTGGAAGTTGGCATCGGTGAATTCGAGGGCGTGCTGTCCCATGGCGAAGGCTTCTCCTGGCAAAAAGACGGATCGATCGTGGCCGCGGTCGATCCCGGCCACGCTCCACCAGCGTGGAGCCGCGGTAGTATATCGCCGCGACCTGTTCGCGACAGCGGAGCGATGCAATGAACGAACGCGGTGACGGGGCGAGCAGCGGCCGGTGTTGGCTCGTGGAGCGCCGTGCCGACGGCAGCGTGGCCGGCCGGGTGTCGCGAGCGATCGAGCCCCGCGGGGCGGCCGCCGCCGGGCCGCTCGTGCGGGTCGAGGCGGCCGGCTTCAACTACAAAGATGCCCTCGCTTGCAGCGGACACCCCGGCGTCGCCAGGGTGCTGCCGCTCGTGCCCGGCATCGATGCGGCCGGCACGCTGCTCGAGGCCGCGGCCGGGCTGGCCGCGGGCGCGCCGGTGGTGATCACGGGCAACGGTCTGGGCGAGGCGAGGCCCGGGGCGTTTGCCACGCTCCTGCGGCCGCCGGCCGAGGCGATCGTGCCCCGCCCCCCTGCCCTCTCGGCCCGCGCGGCGATGGCGCTCGGCACGGCCGGGCTCACGGTTTTGCTCGCGATTGATCGCCTCGCCGCGGCAGCGCCCCGCGGTCAGCATTCGCCGCGCGATGGCGAGTGGCTCGTCACCGGGGCGAGCGGCGGCGTGGGGATGCTCGCCGTGGCCGCGCTCGCGGCCGCCGGGCGGACGGTCGTGGCCGTAAGCCGCAAGCCCGCGGCCGCGCCGATCCTCACGGCGCTCGGGGCCGCGTCTGTCGTGCATCCCGACACGCTCGGCGGCGAGCCGGGCAAGCCGCTCGTGCGCGGCCGCTGGGCCGGCGTGATCGATACGGTGGGCGGGTCGCTCCTGGCCGATGCGCTGCGGGCCGTGCTTCCCGGTGGCGTCGTCGCTGCCATCGGCATGGCCGGTGGCGTCGAACTCGCGACCACGGTCTACCCCTTCATCCTCCGCGGCGTCACGCTCTGCGGCATCGACGCCGCGGCGTTGCCCACGCAGGCCGAGCGGGCGGCGCTCTGGCCGCGGCTGGCCGGGCTCTGGCCGCGGGTGCAGCCCCACCTGCCCGTGACCACGCTCGCGCTCGACGAGGTCGGCGATTGGGCCGCAGCCCTCCTGCGAGGCGCGGCGCTGGGTCGGGCCGTCGTGCTGCCGGCCGCCCGCGTCGAGCGGCATGCGATCAATCTGGCCGGCGCGTGGGAGCGGGCCGGAGACGTGTGGCGGCGGTCGTTTGGCCGCCCGACGGGTGTCGAGGCAGGTGAGACCGTCCGCCTCGTCTTCACCACACCCGGCGACGCCTCCATGACCCTCAACGGCGTGGCACTCCCCGCCCTGCGCGGCGACGCTCCAGCCTGGAGCCACGACGTGACGGCCCTGCTTGGTGATCGCAACGAGCTCGTACTCTCCGCGGACGCACTCCCTGGAGCCGCCACAGACGCTCCGGGTCGCATCGAGCTTCCACGCCACCTCGGCCAACCGGCCCTCGAGATCGTTTCCCATGTCATCGATCCTTGACATGAGTGATTGAAAATCGCTACGAAGACCTCACACATTTCCCCCGGAGCACGCACATGTCCGTCATCAGAGTTGGAAGCTCGAACACGTATGCCGAGGGCTGGGCAGCCATCTTCGAAGGCAAGGCGGTGAAGAAGACCGCAAAGCTAACCGCGAAGAAAGCGAAGGCCAACAAGAAGGCCACGGCAAAGAAGAAGCCCGCCAAGAAGCGCAAGTAGGACAGGCTTCAGCCTGTCTTGCCTTGCCTTGCTCAGCGCGCCCAAAGCGGCTTCGGACTCCCCATATCCCGTCGCCGGACGTTCGCTGCGGGCATCCTGCCCTCCGCTCACTCGACTCCGACTGCGCTTCGCCATCCTGGCTTCGCTTGTCTGCGTACGCCGGCTCAATGGCAGGGGCAACCCCGATCCTCCCATGTAGCGACAGAGCTCCAGCTCTGTCGATCGACAGGCCTGGAGGCCTGTCGCTACGGTTGAGGAGGCTCGGGGCTGCCTAGACCATAGAGCGGGCTGTGGGAGCGAGCGCAGCCAAGGGCACCGCTCCGCCGCAGGCGGATTGGTCTGCGAAAGCGAAGCGGACACGCAGAGAGCCGAAGCCTGGAGGG
>JAIXPT010000342.1 GCA_027486095.1 Planctomycetaceae bacterium
AGATTCGCCGTCTCGCTCGGCGTGAGGTTGTGGGCCAGCACGATCACCGGCTGCGAGATCGCCGCCAAGGTCTCCCGGCGCTGCCCCAGCAGGTTGCGAAGCAGGCTCTTCTCGATGTCATAGATGTCGTGAGCCCGCTGCGAGATGTGGTTGTCGAGGTTCTGAAACACCTTCGCGTAGCGGCGGAGAGTGCGGCTCACCGCATACTCGGGCCACAGATTCTTGTCGCGGACGGCGCTCGTGAGCTCGCCCTGGAGCCGCTCGTCGTGCAGCATCGCCAGATGGGCGTCGAAGATGGCCGCATACTGCTCGCCCAACTCGGCGCGAATCGCGTCGCGGTTGCGCTCGATCTCGCGGGCCGTGTCGGCCACGGCGCTGCGGAGCCTTTCGAGCTCCGTATCGACGGCGCTCCGCTCCACGAAGCGGCGCGGAATCCGGAAGCCCTCGCTGTCGAGCACGAGCGCTTCGCCGATCGTGACGCCGGGGGATACGGCGATGCCCTGGAGTTTCAGCATGTGGGGCGCAATCCACCTCACCGGCAGCGGGGGCCAGGGTCGGGGGATCGCGCGGCGCCCGCGAGAGCGGTGCGGCTGCGATCAAAGGCCCCGTCCGGGGTCGCGCCAGGGGGTTTCGTGCTGCTCCTTCTTAGGTCGGTCTCGAGTCGGTCGGGCACCGGCGGCCGAAAGGCCGCCGAAAAAACGTGTTCGGCAGAGGCCCCGAACGGGCGTTCATGGTTTGCTGGTCGTCGTCTTGTTTTTGGGCGGTGAAGTTGGGCGGTGAAGTTTGTGCGTCAGGTTTGTTCGGTGAAATTGCGGTCGAAGAGCCGGCCGATCGCCTCGACGGCCTCCCTGGCATCGGGGCCCGTGGCTTCGACCACGAGCCGCGTGCCCGCCTCGGCGGCGAGCGTGAGCAGATCGAGAATGCTTTTGCCATCGGCGCGTTGCCGGTCGGCCACGAGTTCGATCCGCGACTGCCACTTCCGCGCCTCGCGGGCCACGAGATCGGCCGGCCGCGCGTGCAGCCCCTGCTCGATCCCGACCACCACCTCGCGTGAAATCGTCGGCTGAGTCGTCACGTGACCACCCCGTGGCTGTCGGCCTCCTCGAGCAGGTGCTCGATATCGGTGGGGGTCGTCGCGGCCTTGAGCCGCCGGCAGAACCCGTCGTCACGCAGCTGCCGCGAGATGTTCTCGAGCGCCCGCAGATGATCTCCGGGCCTGTCCGGGGGCGAGACGAGCAGAAACAAGAGGTGCACCGGCTCGCCGTCGAGGCTCTCGAAGTCGATGCCCTTGCGGCTCACGGCGACGGTGCCGACGAGCCGATCGACGCTCGGGTGCTTGGTGTGCGGCACGGCCACGCCCCGACCGATGCCGGTGCTGCCGAGATCCTCGCGCTTCATGATCGCCTTGACGATGCCTTCGAGCTCAGCCGGGGCGATTTTGCCCGCCTCGACGAGCGCCTCGGCCATCTCGCGAATCACGCCTTGCTTGGTGCCCGCTTCGACGTCGGACCGGATGGCATCGGTGGCCACAAAATCTGAAAACTTCATGCAGGCATGCTTCTGGGGTGGGCGAGGGGGCAGTCGGTGTGGCGGCTAGCTGCGGCGCGACGACTGCACGTGCTTGTGGTCCCGAATCTTTTCCTTGTGTTTCCGCAACTGCTGCTCGAGCTTCTGGACCGCGCCATCGACGCTTCTCCAGAGCTGGCCGGAGTGTTCGCGGCTGACCATGTCGTGGAAGTGCTCGGCCGAGGCCACGATCTCCACTTCCGGCAGCTCGGCGTTGCCCAGATCGACGGTCACGTTGAGGGCCGTGATCCTGTCGAAATACCGCTTGAGCCGTGAAACTTTCGCCGTGATTTTCGACTGGGACGCGGCGCTGAGCTGGCCATGCCGGGCCGAGACTTTGATTTGCACCCGATCGCTTCCTGTACGGAGTTGAAACACTACCTGCCGATACCGACTTTCGCAGCATATCACCCGCGCCGTGGCTTCGACAAACCGCGCCGCTCACGCGGCCCCGGGGCGGCGAATCAGACCCTTTTGCAACTGCCCACGCCACCAGGCGGCCCCCTCGCGACGCAAATCGGGCAAGCCGTCGGGGCGATACCGCAGTCGATCGCTCGCCGCCGGCTGCACGATGTCGCACAAACACTTGAAGGCGAAGCGGCGCACCGCGAGATCGCCATCCTCGAGGGCCGTCACCAGTGTTTCCGCCCCGCCGGCGGCGAGCTGGGCATCGCTGAAGCCGCAGGCCAGCGCAAACAGCATGTCGGCCTTGCCGCGCGGCCCGTTGGCTGCGAACGCCGCTTGCAGCTTCGCGGCCGCATTCGCGCCGCGGGCCAGCGCCAGCGGCACCACGTCGGCCTCGAGCTTCGACCATTGCCGCTGTTCGAGCCGGCGGCCCGACGCCTCCGCGCACAAGAAGTCGGCGGCGACGTCGAACTCGCCGATCAGGGCCAGCGTGGCCGCGGCGAGCGTGCGGTTCTCGACCCGGCGGTCGGAAGCGAGGTCGCGCAGGGCTTCATCGAGCGACTGGCCCGCGAGCAGCCGGGCCGTGAGCGCCAGGGCGGCGTTGCGTTCGAGCTTGTCGCCCGGCACCGGGGCCGCGACCCACGCCGGCATCGCGCCGAGCGGCGTTGCCGATGCGACGTCGGCCGCCAAGCTTTGCCAGGTAAGCGCCGTGCGCGCGTCGAGCATGCCCTCGGCGGCGAGCCCGGCGAGCGGCCGCAATTCGCCGTCCGCCGCGCGGCTCGTCTGCCGCCAGGCGAGCCCCCCGTTGACGGCCATCACGCTGGCCCGCACCCGGGCCGCCTCGACCGCAGGATCGGAGCCGGGCGCACGGTCGAGCTCGACGACCACCGCCGCCTGCCCGTCAAGGCCGGCTGTGATGATGCCCTCGAGCCCGCCCGCGACGACGCCGACTCGCGCATCGGGCCGGCCGGCCCGGAGGAGGGCCCGGCCGAACACCACCTCGACTTTCGGCACGCCACCGGCATCGACGCTCACGATGGCGCGGGTCGCGGGCCAGAGCCTGATCGACACGCCGCCGACCGCCAGATCGGGCTGGCAGCCGAAGGGCACGATCAGGTCTTCACGCGCCGCGAGGGCCGCGCCACGCGCAAGCGCGGTCCAGGCGGTGCGCCCCTCCACCACGGTGCGCTGCAGCACCGCGCCTGTGCCTTCCACGAGCCCACGCATCGCGGGCTCGGGGCTCGGAGCGGCCGGCGGCTGAGCAGGGCTCTCGGCGCGGTCGCCCGCGACCGCCTCAGGCGGCAGGGCCGGCGCCGCGATCGCCAGGGCATCCCCCTGGGGCACCCGTGGCGCTGCCGCGGGCGGTGGCTGGGCCGCCGTTTGGGTCGCCGTCTGGGGCGGTGTGGTGGGCGACGTTTCGGGGGATGCCACGGGGCTGGCGGGCGGCGCGGCCTCCGGCGTAGTCGCCGGCGCGGGAGGCTCGGCCATTGCTGGCGGCTCGGCAGCGGCCGCGGCGATCGCCGGGGCTCCTTGCGCCGCGGGCTCTCGAGACTCGCGCGCGTCGGCGGGCCCGACCACCTCGGCAAGACGCCCCGCCGCCGCGACCGCCTCGCGAGCCGGCCGCTCGTCGCCCCGCCGGGGGCGCGCTCGGCCGACCGCTTCGACCAGAAACACCCCGAGGGCCACGAGCAAGGCCAGGGCCGTGACCGCCGCTGCCCACGCCGCTCGCGAGCCGCGGCGGCGGGCTGCCGGGGCCGCCGGAGCCGGGGTGCCCGCCGGCTTTGGCTCGAGGGCTGAGCGGATGGCCCGCGCGTTCGACATCGCCTCGCGGCGTTCGAGATCGGCGAACACGGCAGCCGAATGGTGGCCCATCGCCTCGAGCAGCCGCCGGCGGGCGGGCGCATCGAGCGGCGTCAGGGCGGCGGGCTCTCGGGCCAACGCAGCGAGGATCTCGTGGCAGGCCGCCACCTCGGCCAGATGCATGTCAGACTCGACGCAGATCCGCTCGAAGGCCTCGAGCCGGTCTGCAGCCAGGCAGTTGTCGAGGTATTCGGCCACCGAATTCGGGTCGGCTCCCAGCCCGCGGCCATCGACCCGCGGCGCCGCGATGGTGGGCCGCTCCACCGCGTGGCGGATGCGGGCGATGAGCTGCTGCGCCGGCGGGCTCGCGGCCACCTTGTCGCGCAGTTCGTGCTGGACGTCTGGCGGAAGCATGTGGTCGAGCCAGGCGAGCAAGGTGCGAACCGTCAGACGCATCGTGGGCACTCCGTGGCAGGGATCGGCGCCCGTGGCCAGACGCCGGAACTGTCCGCTCACGACAAGGAGTGGGCCCCTGCCCGAAAATCCGTAGCGAGATTTCGTGGTGCCGTAAAAAATCCATGAAATCGGCCCCTAGCAGACTGTGGAACAAGTCTGCCCGAGCAGGATGCGATGGCTGTCGATCCGGGAAACCCTCGGCGTTTCCTGCGATCGACCAAGTGGAAAAAGGC
>JAIXPT010000129.1 GCA_027486095.1 Planctomycetaceae bacterium
CCGTACAGATTGCCCCAGTCCCCCTCAAGGAACTCCTCCAGCACGCCGGTGACAAAAAGCCCATACACAACATCTTGGGGTCGGTGGAGTCAATCGGATAGCCCAGACGCATGTACACTTCTACGCCAAGGCAGGGAGTGTTTTGGATGGCGTATCAGATCACGATCACGGACGTCGCAACCAGCCATCTGCGGGCTTTGTCCGCTCGTGACCGGCGAGCCGTGGAGGCTGCGATCATCACCAAGCTCGTTGATCAACCAACCACCCAGACCAAGGCCGTCCGCAGGCTTCGGCCCAACCCATGCGCTGAATACGAACTCAGAGTGGGTCGAATGCGAGTGCTGTACAATGCTGATGAGGATCGTGCAGAGGTGGTTTTGCTGCTGATCGGCGTCAAGAGTGGCAACACACTGATCGTGGAAGGTGAGGAGTTTCATGGGCATCGAAGTGATTCCCGTCAGCCGCCTGCAGAGTGAGGCTGTCGATGTTCTTGCCAAGTGTTGCGACTCCGGTCGCCCGGTGGTCGTCGAACTGCCTGACCATCGCCTGGTGGCGATCCATCCGCTCGCCCCGGATCATCGGCACGAGGAGGGTGACGAGTCGGAGTCACTCGTCAATGAGCTGCTTGAATCCAGCGAGGCATTTCGTCACCTGCTCATGAAGTCGGCGGCGTCCCCGCGGCGGCCGTTCGTGCCGGGCGAGGAGCCGTGATCTCGGCGCGAACTCGAGTCGCCCGCATTGGCTGCCGATCATCGGAGAGCATGTCATGAGCGCGAAGCTTTCGCTGAGCGAACTGCCGACGGCCGCCGCGCACTGCGAGCTTGTGCCGCGAGGTACGGAGCCATGACTCAGGAGCAGAGGCAAGAACGAGTGACCAAGCCAATCACGCTGGCTGAAATCAAGAAAGCAATCGAGTTGCTGCCGTTCGCCGAGCAACTGCAGTTGTATCGTGACCTTCCTCAGTTGATCGGCCGCGATTCAGAAACCGAGTGACTATCCGGCGGGTACAGTCGCGGTCGGAGCCATCCAATGATCAAAACCGCTGACGCAGCCTTGCTTGCCGACATGACCCGCGCGATCGTCGCCGCCGTACGGCCGACGCAGATTGTCGTGTTCGGCTCACACGCGAGAGGTGACGCCACCGCTGATTCCGACGTCGATCTGCTCGTCGTAGAGGCCGAGCCATTCGGCCCCGCGCGAAGCCGGCGAACAGAGTTGAGAAGGATTCGTCGCGCACTTTCACAGTTTCGCGTGCCAAAAGACGTGCTTGTCTACAGCCGGGACGAAGTCGAACGCTGGAAAGGTTCATCAAACCACGTCATCCGCACCGCACTGCGGGAGGGCCGGGTGCTCTACGGCGATCTGAGCTCGTCGACAAACTGAGGTGAATGACGATGACAACTATTCAACTCTCGCTGCCTGACGATCTAGCGCAAAAAGCAACAAAAGCCGGACTTTTGTCAGCGGAAGCAATTCAGGACATGCTGCGGGAGCAACTGAGACGCCAGGCCGGCGAAACACTTCGGGATGCATGGAGCTGCTTACCCAAGAAGGAACTGACGCCGGAAGTCGAGCAAGAATTGGTTGAAGCCGTGCGGGCGTACCGAGCTGAGCAGCGTGCACGCCGGGTCGGTTGAAATGACGATGCCAGCGCTTCGCGAACGGCTTAATCCGGACGGCCAATCACCCGATGTGAGAACTCCTCGGGCTCGCGTTTAACAGGCCCGTGTCGCCCGGGCTCTCGTTCCGAGGCTTTCGCCACCGCGCGCCGGCGAAACCGCGACGGCTGGGGGCTGGCGGCGATCACGGCCAAGAAGCCCACGGTCGTCGAGGAACCGATCAATGCCGAGGGGAGCGACACGGCCGCCGCGTTACCCGATCGCGACCCGCTCCACGCGCCGCTCTTCATCGGCTACGTGCGGGCCGCCAGCCGCGGCCGCGTGAGCGAGGCCAACACGCACCCCTTCTCTCGCGTGTTCGCCGGTGGCACGTTCACGTTTGCCCACAACGGCACGCTCAACGTGACACGGCTCAAGAAGACGGTCGGCCCCAACTTCACCCCCGAAGGCCAGACCGACTCCAAACTCGCGATGGGTGCGGTGCTCACGTGGCTCGGCAGCGGGCAGGCTGCGGGCGGCCTTGCCGACTATCCGGCCCTCGAGGAGTTCCTGCGGGATCTCAACGCCCTCGGCGAGGAGAAGGAGCCGGGGCAGCCGGGCTACGCCGTATTTGGCGAGTGAGCGGCAACTGCCGCAGTTGTTGAACGCAAGGCGGTTTTGCGATTCGCGGCAGCGTATCACCGCCATTGACAGAGTGGTGGACGCCCGTACCCTCCCTGGTCGGTGCGTTACCCCCACGCAGCGCAAAAAACTGCGGCGGCGACGCCGACTGTGCCGAGAAATACAATGCAAAACGCGTTTTTGACATATGTCAAGGATTGGCGAATACTTCATTCCAGAGGCTCGAACATGAAACCCAAAACGCCAAAGTGCCATCAGTGCGGTGTCGCACTCGCCTCCAGAACTGCACCACCGCACCGGCGGAAGCTACGGTATGAGGGCGTCGCCCACGACGTGCTCGTCGAGGACATGCCGGAGTGGCACTGCGTCGCATGCGACATCGCGGTTACCGATCAAGAGGGCGACCCCATCCTTCAGGCGGCCCTGCGGAAGCACGTGGGCCTGCTCACACCGGATCAAATCAGAGCGGGGCTCAAGGCACTGAAGATCAGCCAAGACACGTTTGCCGAGCGGATCGGCTGCGCTGCCGAGAGCGTGTCGCGGTGGCTCAACGGCGCCGTCCTCCAGTCGCGAACCTACGACCGGTTCATGCGAATTTATTTTCACTGTCCGGAAGTACGGAGCCTGCTTGCGAATGGCTCGCCTGAGCACACGTTTGGAGAGGATGTCGTGCACGGGCCAGTTGACTTGCCGGCCATTCGAGGTGGGCAAAAAGGCAGAACGACCCGGCCGCTCAGATCCGCCGGCGGTTGATCAGCCGCAGGCCCGCGATCAGCACGATCGCGCCGACCGTGGCCGTGACGAGGCTGCCGATCGCGCCATCGGCCGAAAGCCCGAGCAGGCCAAACAAAAAGCCGCCCAGGATCGAGCCGATCACGCCCATGATCAGATCGGTGACGAGGCCCGAGCCGCCCCCCTTCATGATCTGGCTCGCAAGCCACCCGGCCGCCACACCGATCAAGAGAAACCATACAAGATTCATGACACGAGCCTCCGGAGACGACGGTAACCGCCCTCATCCTACTCTCGGGCCCACGCGGCAAACCACGACGACCCCGCCGGCCTGCAAGGGCTACACTCGGCGATCATGGAGACTTTCCGCCTGCTCTTCTTCACGACGCTCTGGACCGCAATCTGGGCGGCGCCGCTGCCGAAGCTCTCCCGCTACGTGGAGCTCGTGGCCGGGCTGATCCCGTTTGCGGCCTTCGGGCTGCGGGTGTTCGGGGCCTGCTTCATCGGTGTGCCCGCCCACGATCCCGTGCGGGTGGCGGTGGCGCCGCTCATCGACTGGATCAACGGCGCGGCGGGCGCGGTGCCGTTTCAGTGGGTGCTCGACGTCACCGTGGCCATCGGGCTCGTGTGGTTTGCATCGATCGCCAACATCCCGCGCTGGTGGCGGCTGGCCACGATCTGGGTCATGCCCGCCATCGCCCTCGCAAGCCTCGCGCTCGGGCGAAGCTAGACGGGTTCGCAGTCGGAACCCAGCACGTGGCCGATTGCCTTGATCACATCGCGAAACCGTGGCGGATCAAGCATGCCGCGCGGGCCCCCTTCGAGGTCGAGCCTCGAGAGTTCGACCGAGAGGATGTTTTCACACTGTGCAACGCAGTCGGTCGTGAAATCATACTCGCCGGCAGAAAACGGCACGCAGTTGGGCAGCTGTCGCCGCTGCTCAAACCTTGCCGACGTACAGACAACGACAACGGCATATCGGCCGCGATTCAACGCGGGCCGGGAGACAACGATCACGGGATGCGGGCCCGCGTCTTCAAAATCGGCCGTGTAGACCGCCCCCGGCTCGATCATGCCTCGTCTTCCATCCGGCCTGCTGCATTGCGCCGCCCGATGGCATGAATCGTACGAAGCCGACGCTCCTCCTCCAGAAGATCCTGCACGGACTCAAAGTCGGCTTCAGAAATAAGGACGTAAACCTCGTTTGTTCGAGGATCGACGACACGCGGCCGATCGGCTTCGTGAGCGTCGACCGCGGGAAACTGCTGTGGAATAAGCGGAATGAGAGACATATCCAAATGATACTGCGTGCCACGCAGGCGTGCCACGTGATCATTCCGGCCTCACGCCGTCGCGGCCACGAGGGCTGCATACACGCGGCGCATCTCATTCTTCGTGAACCGCGGGGCAAGAAGCCGCATCACGGCGGCCTTGTCGGCTGGAAACGACAGCCCCTCCGCCTTGATCGCCTCGTAGGCGGCCACCACCCGCGCGCGGAAGTCGAGCTCCGCACTTACAGCCGCGATGCATTCCTCGACATGCGGCCGGAAGGCATCGACGTCCTCGGGCGGATACTCCTCGAGCAAGAGCGGCCGCACGGTGTCGAACGAAAGCACGTCAACTGTCTCGAGCGCGTTCCAGCAGGTGGCGAGCACGGCCTGCTTGTTGATGCCAGTCGCCCAGTGGATCTCCTCGATGCTCTCGGGCTTGCACTTCCAGAGGCTCACGAGGCCCGACGGCTCCGTCACACACCACACGGCCCCCTCCGTGCCGGAAAGCTGCTCGTCGGAGACGCGTACGTTGCGGGCCTCGAGCTCCGCGCGGAGTTGCTGAAAGCGGCCCACCGGATCCTCCCCGGCCCGCAATTCAGCCACGAGCGGCGCCGCCGGCACGCCGCCCAGGTCGAGCGCGAAGGAGGCGACGAGCCGGGCCGTCGCCGGATCGACGCCGAAGAGCACGGCCAGCGCGAGCGGTTCGTCGTAGGCGATCAGATGTGGATTGCGGCCGCCGTAGAGTTCGAAGGAGATCGAGCAGTTGTTGCGATCCGGAAGCGACGCAGCCTCCGGATGCCGCTCAAGCAACTCCCGCCACATGTCGAGAAAGCCGCCGAACGTGCCGTTGCGAAGCACCGGATGCAGCCGGAGCTTGAACGTCGTCCTCTCGACCCCGGCGGCATCGCGGTAGCGATAAGCGAGCACGTTGGTGCCGTCGAGCTTCTCGTAGACATGCGCCCGGGCGATCGGCGGAAACCGAAACCGCCCGTCGCGGTCGAACGGATACCGCAGCTTCGGCGTGGCATGGATCAACTGCGGGCAGGGCTCTTCACCCACGCGGGTGATCACGATCGCCCCGTAGCGGTGGTCTGTCTTGTGGCAGAGAAAGCCCTCGAGCGGCAGGCCGCCGTGAAACGGATCGGCCACGGCGAAGGGCTGCAGCAGCCCCGACTGCACGCCGAGCATCTCCGCTGCCTGGTCGATCGTCATGATTGCCTCGCGCCTTGGACTTTTGCCATCGGCCACCATATCACGCAGCAAGGAGCAGACGACGAACCGGATGATGCAGCGCACGACGTTTCGAATGACGGCCTGCGGGCTCGTCGGCCTGGCGATCATGAGCACGGCCGTGGCCTGGGCGCGCGGCGGCCACGGCGGCGGGCACGGCGGACACCATGGCGGGCATCACAGCGGCCATCACGGCCACACCGGCCACCATCATCACTCGACGCACCGGCACTCGAGGCTCCCGCAGCCCAGTTTGCCGAGGGGCGGAACATCTCGGAGGCCGAATTGGCGGCCGAATCAAAGGAGGCCCGGGACTTGCCGCGAAGGGGCAGGCCGAGCCCGCCAAGGACGCGGCGTTTCTGCTGCTCGGCGTGGACGTTTGGCACGCATGGCAAGGTGACGTTTCAGACGGCCCTGCCCGTGCTCACCGAACCATCGGGCCCGGTGTCGGTGCACTACGAAAACGGCCAGACGCGGCAATGGGTGCTCGCCCGGTACGACCACGAGCCCGGCGACGACGATCCTGCCGCGGAGCCCGAAGAAGCACCCGGCACTGCACCCCGGGGAAAGTCCTGACGAACCTTGCACGTTGCCGTGAGCCGCGGTGCCGTGAGCCTCTGAAAAACCACTACCCCCGACAGGATTCGAACCTGTGACCTGAGCTTTAGGAAAGCTCCGCTCTATCCAACTGAGCTACGGGGGCGCTGGGCCTGCGGCCTGCTCGCCACAAGCATACACGCCCCGATCCGCCGGTCGCAGGCCCGCCCGCACCGGGAGCACGAACACCCCAGCAGGCTACGCGGCCTTGGCGGCCGCCTGCGCTTTGTAGAGATACGGATTCATCGTCGGGTCGTTGTACATCTTCATCTGGCGGAACACGCGGAGCGGACGCTGGCCCGCGAAGATCTCGCCGAGCAGGCGGTCGAGGGCCTCGATGAGATGCCTCCGCTGCGTGTCGAGCACCGCCATTCGCGCCGCCGCCTTCTCGCGATGCTCAGGTGTGGCGTCGGCCCGCTCGATCTGCTCGAGCATGTGGAAGCGGCGCAATTCGAGGATCGAGAGCCGATCGATCGCGGCGCCGGGTGTTTCGGTGGCGGCCGGGGCATGCGGGGCGGCGGCGACGCCGCGCCGGGCGAGCTCCTCGATCAGGAAGTCGTCGACCTTCTCGATCGCGTCGTTGCGGGCCTGGTTGTATTTGTCGATCGCCCGCTTCACCTGGGCGATCTTTGCATCCGTGACCTCGGGCGAACGGGCGATGTCTTCCTCGTGCCAGAGCAGGAAGTTGAATTTGTGCAGGTCACAGATCTTGCCCGCGAGCCCCGTTTCGGCATGGGCCGGCTCCACAACGTGCCAATCGGCGACGAGCCGCTCGAGCAGGGCGTCGATCGCGGTGGTGGTCAGCGGGGCGGCGGATGCAGACATCGGAAACGTCTCCTCGGATGGTGAAAACAATTGATTCGTCAGGCGGCTTGGCGGATCACGAGACAGAGATTCGCACCACCAAAGCCGAATGAGTTGCTCGCGGCGACGCGCACGCGGTGCGGCCGCGCCATGTGGGGCACATGGTCGAGCGCACAGGCCGGATCGACGGCGTCGAGATTCACGGTGGGCGGCACGGCCTCGTGATGCATCGCGGCCAGGCACGCCACGGCCTCGAAGCCGGCGGCCCCACTCACGAGATGCCCCGACATGCTCTTCGTGGAACTCACCGGAATCGTGTCGGCCGCCGGGCCAAATGCGAGCCGGATCGCCCCCGCCTCGGCCGTATCGCCAACGGGCGTGCCCGCGGCATGGGCGTTGATGTAGTCGATATCGCCTGGCTCGAGGCCCGCATCGGCGAGCGCGAGCGTGATCGCCCGCGCGGCCTCCTGAGGATCGCTGCAGGGCGTGACCATGTGGTGGGCGTCGCTCGACATGCCGACGCCGGCGAGCTCGCCATACGCGCGGGCCCCGCGGCGGGCCGCCGCATCGCGACGTTCGAGCATGAAAAACGCGCCCCCTTCGGCCATCACGAAGCCGTCGCGGTCGCGGTCGAACGGTCGCGATGCCTTGTGCGGATCATCGGATCGGCGCGAGAGCGCCCGCAGATTGTAAAACGCTGCGATCGCCGTCGGGCTCAAGATGTCGCAGCCGCCCACGAGGCAGGCATCGACATGGCCCGCGTCGAGCCAGGTGCGGCCAAGCGCCATTGCATAGCCGCTCGACGCACACGCCGCGGCCACCGCGACGGCCGGGCCGGCGATGCCAAGCCGCCGCGCGATCCTATGCACGAGCGTCTCACTACGATGCGGCTCGAACACGCGCCGGCCGCCGGCGAGAAAATCGAGCTCCCATGCCTTGAGCTGCTCGGCACCGATCCCGAGCACGATGCCGATCCGCTCGGGAGGAACGGTGGCAGCGACAGCCGCGTCGGCAAACGCCGCCGCCGCCGGGGAAAGGCAGAGTTGCTCGAGCCGGCCGAGGCTGGCGAAGTCGTCAGAGCCCGGCCCGGTTGGCTGCGGGATCGAAGTCACGGGCGCCGCAAACTGACGGCCTTCGCGGGCGCCCGAAGCTGCGGCCACCTCGCACACTCCCGACCGGCCGGCGAGCAGGTTGCCTGCCACCTCGGCGAATGAGTTGCCAAGCGGCGACACGACGCCGAGGCCCGTGATCACGCTGGCAGCGGCTGGAGCACGGCACCCACTCATCACGCTGCCTCCCGCCGGACATGCGCGGACGATTGCGGCCGCGCCATCTGGGCGGCGGCTGCCGGGGCGGCGATGCGGATGTCGGCACCCCACGGGCACTCGTGCACCCACGAGGCGATCGCACCGCCGGCCGCACACATGCCGAGCGCCCATGCAAACGCGGCGAGGGCCGATCCCGCCGGCTTCGCAGCCGCGCCGCGGCGCGCGGCAAAGTCGGCCGCCATCAGCGACAAGGTGACATCGCCGGCGTCGGCGGCCGCGTGAGGACGGAGGGCCACGGCGACGGCCCGGCAGACCGGGTCATTCATGGCCGCGCCCGCGTCGTCGAGCACGGGCTCCTCGTCCCATTCGGTGAACACCGCCCACAGACCGTCGCAGCCGGCCGAGTGTACGAGCGACACCGCGGCAAACAGCCCTTCCGAGAGCGCCTCGGGGCCGCCGCTCGTGCCGAGGTTTGGCCCGTGCATGCCGAGGCCCACGCTCACCGCGCTTGCCAAGGCATGCAGCGAGCACTGCGGCACGACGTGCGGCGACACGGCGATGCCGCCGGCTTTCGCCACCTGCGAGAGCGTGTGCGCGGCGGTGATCCGCCCGGCCTGCAGCGGGGCGCCGATCACGCCGTAGCGCAGGAAAGCGGACACCGGCGCAGGCATGGCCGCGATCGCCTCGAGCACGGCCCGCACGCCCGCCACCGTGTGCTCGTCGCAATGGCGCAGGAAGCGGGGCGGCAGCGCGGGGGCCCCGACCGGAGAGGGCGCATCACGCAGGGCCCGGATCTCGGTGAGCCGCACTTCGACGACGGCGTGGGCTTCGACGACGCACATGGGCGGCCGAGCCGGCTGAAACTGGAGCGTGTGCATCGCACCCCCGGTCGAGCGGTCAGGCCGCCTGCTTCGCCGCCTTCGCGGCGATCTTGCCCTGGAGCATCGTGAGCAGATCGCCCACGGTGTTGATGCCTTCGAGCAGCTCCGTCTCGATCTGCACGCCGAAGTGGCTCTCGATGTGGAGCACGAGGCCGGCCATGTCGAGCGAGTCGAGATTCAACCCCTCGCGGAGCGACGTCGAATCTTCGAGCGTCGGGTAGGATTCGCCCGTCTCTTTTTCGAGGAGCTCGAGCACGATCGCCGACAGTTCCTTGCGGTCCATGAAAAACAGAGCCTCCAGGAGTAGGGTGGGGGCGGGAGAATAGCCGATGGCCGGGGACGGACGAAGCCCAAAAAGAGCCATGTTTCAGGAGCCTTTCGGCGTCTGGCCGCGGCGGCTGATCGCCCTGGCCACGGCGGCCTATGCCGGCGTGCTCGTATTTGCGACGCACTATCCCAAGCCCGAAGAGCTCGTCGGTGGCCGGCTGCCGGCCGACAAGCTCATGCACTTCGTCGCCTACGGCCTGCTCGGGTTTCTGGCCGCACTCGTGCTCCGGGCCCGCGGCCGGCTCGTGGGCCGGACGGCGCCGCTCTTGGCCGCGGGCCTCGCCGCCTGGGCCGTGATCGACGAAGCCACGCAGCCGCTCTTCGGCCGCGCCGCCGACCCGCTCGACTGGGTCTACGACGTGCTCGGCATCGCCTGCGGCATCGGCGCCGTGGTGATCACGAATCACTTCTGGCGCCAGGCCCGGAGGGCCGGGTAAGCACCAGCCGTAGCGACGGGCCTCCAGGCCTGTCGAGTGGACAGAGCTGGAGCTCTGTCCCTACGTGGGCGATTTCCCCAGGCTGCCGAGCCTCGCCTAATAATTCGGCGTCGGGGCGCGGTAGTCGCTGATCTTCACCGAGCGAAACCATTCGATCGTCTTCGTGAGCCCCTCGCGCAGGGCCACCTGCGGCTCCCAGCCGAGCTTCTGCTTGGCGAGCGTGATGTCGGGGCGGCGCCGCTCGGGATCATCGACGGGCAGCGGCTTCTCCACGAGCTGCGATTTCGAGCCCGACAGTTCGAGCGTGAGCTCGGCGAGCTGGCGGATCGTGAACTCGCCGGGGTTGCCGATATTCACCGGGCCCACGAAGTCGTCGGGGCCGTTCATCATCCGGATGATCCCCTCCACGAGATCGTCGCGGTAGCAGAAGCTGCGGGTCTGGGCTCCGGTGCCGAAGATCGTGATCGGCTCGCCCGCGAGCGCCTGGCGGATGAAGTTCGAGACCACGCGGCCGTCGTAGGGATGCATCCGCGGGCCATACGTGTTGAAGATCCGCACGATGCGGATATTGACGCCGTTTGCGCGGTGGTAGTCCATGAAGAGCGTCTCGGCGGCCCGTTTGCCCTCGTCATAGCAGGCCCGCGGGCCGATCGGATTCACCGCGCCGCGGTAGCTCTCCGGCTGCGGGTGCACCTCCGGGTCGCCATAGACCTCGCTCGTGGAGGCCTGGAGCACCTTCGCCCGGCAGCGCTTCGCCATCCCCAGCATGTTGATCGCCCCCATCACGCTCGTCTTCATCGTCTTGATGGGGTTGTATTGATAGTGGCCCGGGGCGGCGGGGCAGGCGAAGTTGTAGATCTCATCGACCTCGAGCCACAGCGGATGGATGATGTCGTGCCTCAGAAGCTCGAAATTGCCGCACCCGAGCAGGTGGGCGACGTTCGTCTTCTGGCTCGTGAAGAAGTTGTCGACGCAGACGACGTCGTGGCCCGCCTCCACGAGGCGTTCGCAGAGGTGGCTGCCCAAGAACCCGGCGCCGCCGGTGACGAGAATCCGCTTGATCGATGGCATGAGTGGGCCGCTTTCCCCGGGGAACACGTCGTGATAGTGTACTCGCATGTCGAGTGAAGTCACCCGCCGCACCCTGCTCGCATCGGCCGCCGGCATCGCCGCGGCCGTGCCGCAGGTTCGCCACGCTCACGCCTCGCCAGGAGACGCTTCCATGAAGGGCCGGATCAAGCAATCGCTCGTGTATTGGTGCTACGGAATCACCGGCGACAAATGGAGCATCGAAAAGATGTGCCAGGTGGCCAAAGACCTCGGCTGCAAGTCGATCGAGCTCGCTGATCCGGCCGACTGGCCCACGCTCCAGAAGCACGGCCTCGTGTGCGCACTCGCTCCCAATGGCATGCCGGGCGCGCCCTTCATGAAGGGCTTCAACAATCCCGCCTACCAGCCCGAGGTGATCGCCCGCACGACGGAGATGATCGACGCTTCGGCCGCCGCTGGCTTCCCCAGCGTGATCGCATTCACGGGCTACAAATATCGCGATGCCGAGAATCCGAAGAGCGGGGAGATTTCGGCGGAGGAGGGGGCCGACAACTGCGTGAAGGGCCTCAAGCAGATCGCCAGCCACGCGGAGAAGAAGGGCGTGACGCTCTGCCTCGAGCATCTGAACACGCGCGACGACTCGCACCCGATGAAAGGCCACCCCGGCTACCAGGGCGACGACTGCGACTACGTGGCGAACATCGTGCGCCGCGTCGGCTCGCCCCGCGTGAAGATGCTCTTCGACTTCTACCACGTGCAGGTGATGAACGGCGATCTGATGCGGCGCGTGGAGCAGTGCAAGGACGTGATCGGCCACATCCACACCGCCGGCTGCCCGGGCCGCGGCGAGCTCGACGATACGCAGGAGATCAACTACCCACCTCTCATGCGCAAGCTGCTCGACATCGGCTACGAGGGCTACGTGGGGCAGGAGTTCATCCCCACCCGCGACGCCCTCGCCGGGCTCAAAGAGGCCGTGAGTTTGTGTGATGTGTGACATGCTGCGGCGACCCGCCTCCCGCCTCTCGTATCTACCGGCTGCTCCCCTCTCGTAGCGACAGGCCTCCCGCCTCTCGTAGCGACAGGCCTCCAGGCCTGTCGAGTGCGGGCCACATCCGACAGAGCTGGAGCTCCGTCGCTACGCTGGGCACGCATTGCACCAGGCCCGGAGGGCCGGGTTGACTCCAGCGGGCGGAAGCCCG
>JAIXPT010000253.1 GCA_027486095.1 Planctomycetaceae bacterium
CTCTCCGGCTCGGGCACCTACAGCGGCTCGTCGGTGTTCAGCGACATGGTGCAAAACCTGAGCACCGTGCTGCAGGTCTACAACATCCCGCCGCTCGCGATCGCGGGCACGCCGGGAGGCAAGGTGCCTGTCCGTGGCGCGCTCGTCTATGTGCCCGTGCCCGAGGTGATCGCCACGGGGCTCGATGCCGCCGACGGCGACGGCTGGTTTCGCCCGGTGATCAGTGCCGATGCGAAGCGGCTGTTCGTGGCCTACGAAGGCGTCTTCATGTGCTTTCTCTCCACGGCACCGATCTCGCTCGGCACGCGCGTGGGGCAGAAGCAATTCTTCAACATCTACGGCGGCACGGAACCAGGCCGACAGGCCGATGCCAATTCCTATCTGCAGTTCGCCGTGGCCCAGGAGACCTTCTCACCGGAGGCCTTCGCGGGCACGACGCTCGCCGAGAAGTTCACCAACTTTCAGACGGCGATGCTGGGCCGCGAGTTGCCCCGGCTCGTGAAGGCCGACACGCATCATCCCGCCTGGTGTTACACCGACGACAAGGCGACGCTGACGAGCGAGTTTGGCGGCATTGTTCGCTATGCGAAGGACCCGCAGAACCACACCAAAGGCTTCGGTTTCGACTCGATCGGCGGCCTGGGCAACGCCGATCCGCAGATCATCGACTATTCCACCTGGCCCCTTCTCCAGCAGATCGATGTCGGCGGCCGGGTATGGGCACACCAGCCGGAGGACGGCAATCTTGCGATCACCGTGCCCGGCCACACGCCGCTCGGCTACGACTTCGGCACCTGGCGGACCGTGACCGGAAGCGACGTCGCGCTGCTGCCGGCCCCCGCGACGCGGTTCACCGCGCCGGCCAATCTGCGGTTCACGCTCACGGCGACGAATCAGATCACACTCTCGTGGACAAACACGGCCTCGGGCGCTGCGAATGTCGAGCTGCAGTATTCGCTCGACGGATCGACGCAGTGGCGGCGGCTCGCCAATCTTTCGGCATCGACCACCAGCCGCACCATCACGTATGCCGACTTCGCCGGCGCGGAGCGGATCTTCTATCGGGTCCGAGCGTCGGGGAGGGGACTGAACGGCACGACCCAGTGGTCGGCACCATCGAACGTCGTGGGCACGGAGTTTTCCGCTGCGTTCGTCGGCGGCACGACCTCGATGCCCCGGGTGCTCGCGGCCCGGGGATCGCCCACCCAGATCGCCCTCTCGTGGGTCGATACCGCCACCAACGAAACGGGCTACCAGGTCGAACGCTCCGCCGATGCGGGCGGCTTCTGGAGCGTGCTCACGGCGAGCCTTCCGCCCGGCACCACGGCGTATGTCGATGCCGCGGTGACGCCGGGGCGTGCCTTCGCCTACAGGGTGCGGGCCGTGAACGGCTCGGGCAGAAGTGCTCCGTCGGCGGTGGCCGTGGCCCAAGCAGCCGCGCCGAACACCGGGCCCACGATCGCGCGGGCCGCGGAGGCTGTCGTCGCCGGCACGACGGCGACGCTCGCCGTCGTGGGAGCCGACGACGCCGGCGAAGCCGCGCTGCGGTATGCGTGGAGCGTCGCGGCGGGGCCGGGCGCCGTCCACTTCGCCACGCCGCCGGGCCACGCGGCCAAGGCCACGACGGCGACGTTCAGCCGGGCGGGGCGGTATCGGCTCGTGGCCACGGTTACCGACGCGCAGGGGCTGGCCACCGCCTCTTCGATCGACGTCGATGTAGCGCAGACCGCCAGCCGGATCGTCGTCACGCCCGACGCCGGGCCGGTCGCCTCCGGAGGCGCGGTGCAGGTGGCCGCCACGGTCCTCGATCAATTCGGGATGCCGCTCGCGAGCCAGCCGGCCTTCACCTGGACGACCACCGCAGGCTCGATCGACGCCGCGGGGCGGCTCACGGTGCCCGGTGGCAACGGTCTCGTGATCGTCACCGCCTCCGCCGGGCCGCTTCAGCAATCGGCCCTGCTGCCTTTTCAGACACGCCCGCTTCCGCTCGCCTCGTATTCGTTCGACGAGATGGTCGGCCCGACCGCCCGCGATGCCTCGGCCAATGGCTTCGACGCCAGGCTGGCCGGCGGTGTGGCGTTTGGGTCGGGTGCGTCGGTTCGCGGCTCGGCGGGCGGCGGGCTCGTTTTCGATGGGTCGGGCGTGGCCACCATCGGTGACCCACCGAGATTGAACATCACGGGGGCGATCACCCTCTCGGCCTGGGTGCGGCTGGCGGGCGCCTCGGGCATCCAGTCGATCATCGCCAAGGGCTACAACACGGGCACCGGGGCCGGAGAAATCTTTCTGCGCACCAACGGCGCGGCGTACGAGGTGGGGAGTTGGAACGGCAGCACGTCCAAGGCCGCGGCCACGATTCCCGCCGGTGACATCGGGCAGTGGGTGCATCTCGTGGGCACCTACGACCCGGCCGCGCAGCGTTGGGCGCTGTATCGCAACGGCGTGCAGGCAGCCGTGTCGGGGACGACCGCGCAGGGCGCCGTCAGCGTGGCGGGCCGGGGGTGGACGATCGGCGCGACGGCGCGCGGCGATCGCTTCTTCACCGGGGCGATTGACGAAGTGCAGATCGGGGCCAACGCCACCACCGCCGCCGAGGCGCTCGCCGCCTATCAATCCTTTCTCGGGCCGGTGGTGACCGCCCCGGCGTCCGCGAGCGGCCCGGCCGTCGGCACGACGACGTTGACGGCCCGCGGTGACGGCCCTGGTGGCGAGACGGCGCTGACGTACACCTGGGCGACGGTCGGGCCCGTGCCGGGGCCGGTGGTCTTTCCGGCGAATGGCACGAACGCCGCGAAGACGATGGCCGTGACGCTGCCGGCGGCAGGACGCTACCGATTCGCAGTGATCATCACGACTGCCACGGGGGCGGCCACGACGTCGTTCGTAACGCTCGACGTCGCCACGCTCACGGATCTCGTGGTCGATGTGCCCGCGAATGCCATGGTGACGCTAGCCGAGCCGCCCGGTGGAGCAGCACGGCTCGTGAAGCGCGGGGAGGGCACGCTGCGTGTCACGCGGCCCGCAGCCTTCACGGGCGGCACGGTGGTGGAAGCGGGCACGCTCGTCGTGGCCGACGCGACGGGCCTGGGAGCCGGCAGGCTCGAGATCGCCGCGCAGGCGGTGGTTTCTTTGGCCGTCGGACATGCAGCCGTCGCACTCCAGGGGCTCGCGATCGCGGCGGGCGGCCGGCTCGACCTCGGCACGGGGCGAATTTCGGTGGCGGCGGGCGGCTTCGACGAGGCCGCTGTCGTCGGGCTGCTCGTCGCGGGGCGAAACGGTGGCGCCTGGAACGGCCCCACCGGCATCACGTCGCGAGCAGCCTCGGCAGCCAGCCGCAGAACGGTCGGCCACCGGGTGGCTGGGGGCGTGCTCACGGTGGCGTGGGCCGCCCTGGGCGACATCAACCTCGACGGCCGGGTCAACTCGGTCGATGTGTCATTGCTCCACGCATCCGGGCGGTTCAACGCGGCGGGCGCGTCGTCGCGCTGGGTTCATGGCGACTTCAACTTCGACGGCCGCGTGAATTCGATCGACGTCAGCCTGATGATGGCGACCGGGCTGTTCAATCAGCCGTCGTACCGAACCGGCCCGGGCACGATCGATTCGCCGCCCGGCTGACGGCCCGTCAGGCGGCGCCGAGGCCTTCCATCCGCCGCCAGGCGCTCACCTGGCCGAGGTGCATCATCATGTGGCCGCCGCAGTAGAACGTCTGCACCGAGCCGATCGTGGGGAAGAGCTCCTTCATCCGGCCCTCGGCCGGATTCGGCTGCTGAAACACATCGTCGGGCGTGCTGCGCAGGGCTCCCGTCACCATCCGATGCCCCTCGTGGAAAAACGTCACGATCTCGTCCATCGTCGGATAGAGATCGAGATCGGGATCGTCCACGCACGTCGCATCCTTCGAAAACCGGATCTCGAACCCCTCGGGAATCGCGGGGGCCGGCGAGCCGATCTGATGAAGGACCTTCGGAGCGTAGAGGCTCAAGTGGCCGTAGACGAAAGCCGGATGATTCGACTCGACAGCCTGCCCGCCGACGACGGCGAAGCGCGGGAAGCGGTCGGCCCGCATGTCTTTCAGGAGCCGGTCGGCATAGCCGAGCGAGAGCCCGAGCGAATCCGCGATCACGTTGCCGAGCGAGCGGGGCATGGTGGGGGCCTTTCTAGGTCGGGGCAAACCGGCGAATCACCTCGGGAAGGGCCCGGCATTCTTCCGCGAACACACGGGCGGCGAGCGACTCAGGCGTGTCGTCCGGAAGCACTGGCACGGCCTGCTGGAGCAGGATCTTCCCATGATCATACTCGTTATCGACGAGATGCACCGTGCAGCCTGAGACGGTGCAGCCCCGCTCGAGCACGGCCCGGTGTACGTGCATGCCGTGGAAACCCTTGCCCCCGAAGGCGGGGAGCAACGAGGGATGGATATTGATGACTCGGCCGGCGAAGTCGGCGGGGATCTCGACGAGGTGGAGGAAGCCGGCCATCACCACGAGGTCGGCCGCGACCGCCCGGCAGGCGGCAAAGATCGCGTGGCTCCAGGTGGCGAGGGGCGTGGTGCCTCTCGGCAGGACGTGCGCGGGAAGCCCCGCCAGGCGGGCGATCTCGACGCCGCGCACGTCGCCGCGGCTGGCGACGACGATCTCGATGGTCGCGTCGAGCCGACCGGCGGCGATTTCGGCGAGCAGGTTTTCGAGCGTGCGGCCCGAGCCC
>JAIXPT010000450.1 GCA_027486095.1 Planctomycetaceae bacterium
CACCTGACGCGCGGTCTTGAAGTGTGTTTTGGCGACTTTGGCGAGGAACTCGGCTCCGCGGGCCGCCACCAGTTGCCCGGCGACGCCCTTGACCTGCGACGCCCCCCTCGGGAGCTTGACGCCGAGACGCCGCGAAGCCTCATCCATCCAGTCGATGAAGCGTTCGCGGGCAAGGATCGAGGCGGCGGCCACGGCGACATCGCTTTCTCCCTTTGTCCGCTGTTCAAGGATCATGCCGGAGTCCTTGGCGCGGGGCCCGATGGCGCGGCGCAGTACGCTTTCGTGGGCGAACTGGTCGCTGAGCGAACGCGGGCAATCGGGCCGCTGCTCAAGCAGGCTTTCGATGACCCGGCTGTGGCCCCATGCAAGGAGGCGGTTGAGGTTCTTGAACTTGCCATAGAGGTCGTTGTAGCGTTCCGGGCCCATGCTGATGACTTCGGTCGCAATGCCGGGAGTCTGGCGGATGGCGTCGGCAAGCTGGCGGATGCGAGCGTCCGAGCTGATCGCCTTGCTGTCCTGGACACCGGCGGCCATGAGGGTGCGGGCGATGGCGGCGTCCGTGAAGACCCCGGCAATGACGAGCGGGCCGAAGAAATCGCCTTTGCCGCTCTCGTCGATGCCGAAGTGCGGGGTGAACATTTCCGGCTGATGCACTTGCTCGTAGCCGACCCGTGCAGTGCCGAGTATCTCGGGTTCGAGGAGGAACTCTACGAATTCCGCGGTTCCCCTGCCCTGCACGAGGACCTTCGGGCCTTTCTGATAGACCGCGACGGTAGTCTTATCCTTGCGGGCAGCGTAGTGGGTGTATTCCTTCTCCTCGAAGGTCCAGCCTCGTTCACGCAGGAGCCCCCGCAGCTTCTCGACCTGAAGCAGTGTGAGCGGAGCAGTGAAGGAATTGCGGGCGGGGGAATCAGCCATCGGATGGGTAGCCATGCTGGCGATGCCGCGTGCGCCCGCCAGGGGAATCAGCAGGACGATACCGGCGCGGCAAGCCGGGACTGGCTGTGAAACCAGCGATCGACGGCCGCGGCACGGATGCGGGAACGCAGCGGTCGGGGCAACGGGCGCGACCACCACGGGGCGTCCGGACCGGGGGCGGGCTCCGCCGGCAATGCGGGTTGCTCAAGGAGCGCGGCGACGATCGCGGCGATCGCCGCCCCGCGGGGACCCGGAGCGTGCAGCCATTGCGGTCGGCCATGGCGCGGCCATTGCGTGGCAAGCCAGAGCGCGCGCGGTGCGGCCCAGGCGAACGATTCTTCCGACAATCCGGAGGCACGGCGGAGAGATGTCAGGGTTCCGGAGAAACTCGGCCAGTGGGCGAGTTCCATCTGCAGGCCGTTGCTATCGGGGAGCCACAAGGCGCGACCCGGCCATTGGATGGCGCGCAGGTGTTTCCCGGCGACGTCCCCGGCTTCGAGCCATGGACGCACGCCATGACGCCTCAGGGCGCTTTCCTCACGGAGGAAGGCGTCACGGCCTTCCGGATCCGTTAGGTCGTAGTACGCGCCCATCCCAGCAGGCGGGGCGGGGCGGCAAGTGGCGGATTGCCCGCGGAATGCGGCTTCGAGTTGAGGCAGCGTGACCGAGGCCGCGAACAGGGATTCGGCGCGTCGGCGGCCGGCCGCACCCATGCGCCGTGCCAGCTCGGGGTCGCGGGCCAGCGTGATGAGCGCGTTGGCGAGGGCCGCTTCGTCACCTTGTGCGGTGAGCAGACCGGTGACGCCGTCCTCAACCTGTTCAGGGATGCCAGCAATGCGGGAACTGACGACCGGAAGCGAGCTGAGCATGGCTTCCGTGATGACCGTCGGCAACATGTCGCTGGCACCGGCAGGATCAATGATGCAGGCAAGGACAAAGGCATCGGCGGCCGCGAATGCCTCCTTCATCTGCTGAAGCTGGACGCTGCCGTGAAAGACCACGGCGTCGCCAAGGCCGAGCTGCGCAGCCTGCGCTTCAAGGCGTTCGCGCCACGGACCATCGCCCATGAGGTCGAGGTGGATAGCAATTCCGGCAGCGCGAGCGGTCGCCACCGCTGAAAGGAGATGGTGGAATCCCTTGAACTCAATGAGGCGGCCCACGCTGACAATTCGCAACGGGCCGGAACGCGGGGCCTTGGCAGGCGCAGGATAGCCAGAAGGATCAATGCCGTTGTAGATGCGGACCATTTTCGCTGCGCTGTCCGGGCAGCGGTCGGCAAGTTCGCGACGCGCGTCGTCGCAGGGCGCGACGATGAAGGCAGACTCCCGGGCCATTTCGCGCAGCAGTTCCGGCGTGCGCAGGTCGACCATGAAGTCCTGCGCCTGCGGGGTGAACGAAAAACTCAGCCCGGCGAGCGCCTTGAGAAAGAGGGCGCTGTAGGTGGCCTGGTTGGCGAAGTGAATATGAAGGTGATCAATCCCGAGCTCCGGGAGGATCTCGGAAAAGTAGAGGGCGTTGCGGCAGCGTTTGGCGGCTTCGTCGCCCCCGCCGAAGCGCGCTGCGAATTCGTCCACCATGGCTGCGGGCCAGCGGCCGTCGGCGCGCGCGCGGGATTCCATCACCTTGCGGACGGACGGCGGCGGGTTGTGCAGCACGGGTGCCCGGAGGGCATCGAGCCGGGCGTGCCGGAGCGCCTGCACGGGCGGGTTGATGGCAGCCACCGAAACATCCCAGCCGGCAGCCTCGAGGGCCAGCATCTCGTTGTCGACAAAGGTCTGCGACAGCACCGGCCAGCGGCTGAACATATAGGTCAGCCGGGGCTGTCGGCTGGGCGAAGCAGAGGCGGTCGGTTCCATGCAGGAAAGTTGGCCAACCTTGCCCGCGGGCGTCAGCCCGCCGCAATGGGAAAAGGAAAGTGGGGACGTGTCCCGAAACCCAACCCAGAGCGCCAATCCTCGGTCCGCTCCAGTACTTGTGGTCCCTAGCCGGAACACGTCCCCGAATCTTCGTGGCC
>JAIXPT010000210.1 GCA_027486095.1 Planctomycetaceae bacterium
CCCACGCCCACCGCCGCCCCCGCCCCGTCGGCGAAGATGCTGTTGGCCACGACATGGTCAACGCGGGGGCCGTATTGAAAGTGCAGGCTGCACAGCTCGACGCAGATCACGAGGACCACCGCCCGGGGATCGGCCGTGGCGAAGGCATCGGCCACGCGCAGGGCGTTGAACGCACCATGGCAGCCCATGAAGCCGACATGCGTGCGCTGCACGGTGGCGGGCAGCCCGAGGCCGGCCACGGCTTCGAGGTCTACGCCAGGATTCGCGAAGCCCGTGCACGAGCAGGTGACCAGGTGCGTCACCTCCGCGGGCCTCACGTCGGCCGCTTCGAGGGCCCGCGCTCCCGCCTGGCAGGCGAGCAGGCCGGCCGCCTGTTGATAGCGGTCCATGCGGGCGGCCGTGGTGGGGCCCGTGGCGTGGTCGTCGATTGCGGGCGGATAGAAGGTCTGCGCGAACGGCTCGCACGAGGGCTCTTCGAGCAGCACCGAGCCACGGCTCCGAATGCGCGTCTGCCGGTAGATGGCGGCGAGCGTGCGCTCGCGGCCCGGGGCGGCGTTGTGAAAGCCCGCGGCGAGCGTGGCTGCATCGGCCTGCGTGATGCTGCGTTCGGGCGTGGCGGTGCCGAGGCCGAGGAGTGTGAAACTCATACGAGCCCCCCGCCACCCACGACCCAGGGCATGGCCCGAGCCGCCACGCCCGGGGCCCACCGGGCCGCCCGCACCGCTCCGGCACACAGCCACGGCCGCCGCACCGCGCCCGCCACGCGCCGACAGCGGGCGTGGTGCGCGGCGAACACGCGGGCATGCTCCGCGGAGAAGCGGGCGCGAAAATCCGCAGGCGACGTGCTGCCTGCGAGCGCGCCTGTCAACACGCGGGCGCTCGCCAGCGCCCAGCCGATGCCCTCGCCCGTGAACGGCTCGACATACCCCGCGGCATCGCCGATGCGGACGATCGCCGCCTCGCCACCGGCCGCGAGCGGCGTCGTGTGCGTGAGCGCGGGCGTGGCGCGGATGCCCACGGCGGCGAGCGCGGCACGGGGCACGCTCACGCGGGCGAGGCCGCCCACGTCGGCGAACACCGCATCGAGCGCAGCCACGGGCGATCCCGCGGCAGCCATCGTGGCGGGATCGATCGCAGCGGCCACGTCGAGCCGCCCATCTTCGAGCCGCACGATGCCGGCATAGCCCGCGCTGCCGACCGCCATCACGAGCTCTCCCGCGGGAAGGGGGCCGGTGTCGGCCGGGAGCGTGGTGCCGAGGCCGATGAGGCTGGCCGCGGCGATGCGCCGCGGTCGTGAGTGGGCCGTGTTGTCGCGGCCCGCCGCCGTGGTGCGGATCCGAATCGCATCGGCCAGGCCGGCTGCGATCACGACGAGCCGCGCTTCGATGCGCGCCGCGCCAGGTGTCGGGGCCCGCACGGTCGCCGTGGCGCCCCCGCCGTGCTCGGTGATTTCGGTGACGATCGTGCCGGGCAGCCACGCCACGCCGGCGTCGATCGCGGCCCGCACGAGCCCGGTGTCGAGGGCCTCGCGCGAGAGCGTGGCGCCGCCGGCCGAGACGATCCGGGCCTCGTGGCCGGCGCAGCCGATCCACACAGCTGCGAGGGGCACCCCCGGCGGCAGCGCTCCGAGCGGGAGCTCGAGCATGGAAAGCTCCCGCAGCGCCGCGGGCGAAAGGCAGCAGCCGCAGACTTTCGGCCGGGGAAACCACCCCCGATCCACGAGCAACACACGCCGCCCGAGCCGCTTGCAGCGGAGCGCGGCCGCCGCCCCGGCGGGGCCGGCCCCGATCACGAGCACGTCCCACGCGGTCGCCCCTGCGGCGTCGATCGTGACCGTGGCGTCGATCATACAAGCGCACCCGCAGCCGCCCATTCGATGACCACGCGCTCCGGCCAGGCGCGGCGAAGGCGGGCGTCGTGGAGCCCTGCAGCGCCGAGGAGCGAGCGCACTTCGTCCAGCGTGCGGGCCGCCCGCACCGAGCGCGGCCCGTCTACCCGTGCCACATGCGAGGTGGTGAGAACTTGCGTCGCCAGGTAGGCAAGCGCGAGCCCGCGCCGGCTGCGCACGAGGTCGGACACCACGCCTCCCACGGTGGCGGCCGCAGCCATGCCGCGGAGCACCGTGCCAGCCGGGCCGTCGTCGAGATGGTGCAGAAACAGCGAGCTCACGGCGATGTCGCAGCGGGGGCACGCGGCCGCCAGCACGTCGCAGACCTCGAACGTGGCCACCACGCCGGTGCGGGCGGCCAGCCCGGCAGCCCGCGCGACCGCCCGCGGGCTGACGTCGATGCCGGTCACGCGGTAGCCGGGGCCCAGCCTCCGCGCGAGGTCGAGAGTGACGTCACCGCCGCCACAGGCCACGTCGATCACGTGGAGCGGCCGCGCCTCGGGCCGCCTACGCGGTGTGAGCCGCCGCACGGCGGCGGCCAGCTGCGGTGCCGTGCGCGAGAGTGCATTGATTCGCGAGAGCGCCCTGAGGGCGTCGAGATGCTGGCCGGCATCGAGCGCCGGGTCGTCCATGAGCTCAGGCGTGCGAATCTGGTCGATCGACCATGGACGTGCCATAGATCGACACTATACCCGCTGAGCCCTCCGCCCATGTCAGGGCCCGGGCGGACACGGCGGCGTCTGCCCGCCACCCTCCACGACACCCGCGGCATTCACCACCATGCCATCGGGACAGCCCTGCGGGCACGGAGTCAATTGGCCGGCAACGACCACCCCCGCAGGTGTCGGCCCCGGCATCGCGGCCACGGGCGCTCCGACGGCGGGCACGCCGGCCACTTGCGGCGCATACGCCACGGGCTGCGTTACGCCCGGCGGCTGCGGATACACCGGCGGTGCATACGGCGGCGCGTAGGCATAGGTGTTGCCGTGATTGTGGGCGCAGCCCGCCAGCAGGCCGAGGATCCACAGAGCACCGCCAAACCGCGTCAGCCGCACCATATCGCAAGCCTCCCAGGGCGAATTCGGGTGGGAGAATAGGGAGCGGAGGAACGCGGGGCAAGCGCAAACGACGCGGAAAAACGAGGCGGGGCATCCTCTCGGCTCACGCCTCGGGCTTCCTGGGCGTTCCTCTCGGCTCACGCCTCGGGCTTCCTGGGCATCCTCTCGGCTCACGCCCCGGGCTTCCTGGGCG
>JAIXPT010000225.1 GCA_027486095.1 Planctomycetaceae bacterium
CGTCTCAACGGCAGGGGTCACCCCGATCCTCCCCTGCCGATCGACAGAGTTCCAGCTCTGTCGCTACGGTTGAGGAGGCTTCGGGCTCCCCGTGTCCCGGGAGCCGGCGTATGCAGACAAGCGCAGCCAGGATGGCGAAGCGTAGTCGGAGTCGAGTGAGCGGAGGGCAGGATGCCCGCAGCGAACGTCCGGCGACGGGATATGGGGAGCCCGAAGCCGGCTTGGACGAATCGAGCTCATTCCCACACGCGTACCGATCCGCGACGTTACGCCGTGATCCAGATCGCGTTCTTGAAACTACGGAGCCAGGTGAGCTGGCGTTTGGCGAGCTGGCGGGTGCGGTCTTGCGTGCGGCGGATGGCGTCGGCGAGCGAGAGCGTGCCTATGAGCACGTCGAGGGCCTCGGTGTAGCCCGGAGCCTGGCGGGCGGTGGGGCCGATGCCGCCGGGGAGGGCGGCGGCGGCGCGGGTCTCCTCGACGAGCCCGTGGCCGAACATCGCTTCGACGCGGCGGTCGATCCGGTCGGAAAGCAGCCGGCGTGGGAGGTCGATGACGAGAAGCTGCGAGTCGAACACGGGATGTGGGGCCGGTGCGAAGGCGGCGGTGAGTGGCCGGCCGGTCGCGTGGGCCACTTCGAGGGCGCGGATGATCCGCTTGGCGTCGTGGGGATGGATGCGGGATGCCGCGGCAGGGTCGATCGCGGCGAGCCGCGTGTGCAGGGCGTGGGTGCCGTCGCGTCGCACTTCGGCTTCGAGGGCCGCGCGGAAGGCCGGATCGCCCGCCGGGAGGGGGGCGAGGCCGTCGCGCAGCGCGCGGAGATAGAGCGGCGTGCCGCCCACGAACAGGATGCGGCGGCCGCGCCCGCGGATTTCCTCGACGGCGGCGGCGGCGGCGGCGAGCCAGCCGGCGACGCTGAACGATTCGGCGGGGGAAATGATGTCGAGCAGGTGATGCGGCACGGCCGCCTGCTCGGCGAGCGAGGGCTTCGCCGTGCCGACGTCGAGGCCGCGGTAGACGGCCATCGAATCGACGCTCACGATCTCGGCGTCGAGCCGGCCTGCGAGGTGGAGGGCGAGGGCCGTCTTGCCCGCGGCCGTGGGCCCCGACAAAAACCAGCAATCGAGATCGAGCCGCGGCCCGCCGAGCGGCGTGGAGGCGGCTGCATCTCCGCCGGGGCATGCTACAGTTGGGGAGTCTTGAGGAGCCATCGGATGCCGCGTCTGGGAGAAACCCTCGAAAGCCTCGAACGGGTGGTCGATTCGCGCCGGAATGACCCGCCCGATCGATCGTACACCAGCCGGCTCCTGGCCGGAGGGGTCGCGAAGATCGGCGCCAAGGTCACCGAGGAGGCCGCCGAACTGGTGGCTGCCGCCGACCATGAGACCGACGAGCGCGTCGTCGCGGAGGCTGCGGACCTCACCTATCACATGCTCGTGCTGCTCGCCTGCCGTGGCCTGTCGCTGACGCTGGTTGAAGACGAACTGGCCAGACGGTTCGGCGTGTCGGGGCTCGACGAAAAGGCCGCCCGCACGAAGACTGGAGAACGTGCACGATGACCGCAGCGATTGGCCGCCTGCTCCGCATCGGCCTGCCGAGCAAGGGCCGGCTCGCCGAAATCTCGGCGCAACTCCTCAACGAAGCGGGGCTCTCGTTTCGGCGCACGGAGCGCAGCTTGTTTGCCCGCTGCAAAGACATGCCCGTCGAGGTGACGTTTCTGCGCACCGACGACATCCCCGTGCTCTGTGCCGAGGGTGCGATCGATCTCGGCGTCACCGGGGCCGATCTCGTCGCTGAAAGCGGCGCCTCGCTCGTGCATCGGCTCGACCTGGGCATCGGCTCGTGCCGCCTCGCCCTGTGCGTGGGCGAAGACTCCGGGATCGGTGACGTGCGACAGCTCGCCGGCAAGCGGATCGCGACGAGCTTCCCCCGCATCACGCGCGACTGGCTGGCGGAGCGCGGTGTGGAGGCCCACTTCGTGGAACTCTCGGGCAGCGTCGAGATCATGATCCAGCTCGAGGTGGCCGACGCCATCGTCGATCTCGTCGAGACGGGCAGCACCCTGGCCGCGAATCGGCTGCGGGTGCTCGACGACATCGGCCGCTACGAAACGGTGCTCGTGCAAAACCACCGGGTGGCCGACGCCGCCACCGCCGACCGGATCGTGCGCCGCCTCGAAGGGATCGTGATCGCCCGGAGCTACTCGCTCCTCGAATACAACATTCCGCGGGCTCGGCTGGCGGAGGCCGGGATGATCACGCCCGGCTTCAAGTCGCCCACGGTGAGCGCCCTCGAGGATGCCGCGTGGTGCGCCGTGCGGGCGATGGTGCGGCGCGGCGCGGCGCACGGCATCATGGAGCGGCTCGAGGCGATCGGGGCCTCGGCGATCATCGAGACCGAGATCGCGAACTGCCGGCTGTAGGGCGAAAGCGGAGTCCCGTCGCTTCCGCTCCGGGCTTGTTGGGGCGCAGGAAGCCCGAGGCGTAAGCCGAGAGGATGCCCGCCGGAGCGACAGGCCTCCAGGCCTGTCGAATGCGGCCTGGCTTCGACAGAGCTGGAGCTCCGGCGCCACAGGAAGCTCGGGGACATCGGTCGTGCCCCTCGCCCCGTGTCAGCCGGCCAGTGATCCGTGGATCACCCGTCCTCCGCGGAGCGTGGCGACGACGGTGGTGTCGGGATCGAGGGCAGCCTCGTGCGGGTCGGCGGCGGGGTTGGCGGGCCGCAGGATCACGAGATCGGCCGGGCGGCCCGGCGCGAGGGTGCCGGCGACCCGCTCGAAGCCGAGGCCCCAGGCGCCATCTGCCGTCGCCATGCGCAGAGCCTCGGCGGGGCTCGCGAGGCCGCCCGCGGCGAGGGCGCGGCACTCGGCGAGCACCGAGAGGTCGGGGTTCGAGGCCCGGCTGTCGGTGCCGAGGGCGATGCGGATGCCGGCCGCGCGAAACCGGGCCAGCGGCGGGAAGGCCCCCGACAAGAGCCGGGTCGTCCGCGGGCAGACCACGAGGGCCAGGCGGTCGCGATGGCGGGCGAGGCGAGCGAGCGCGTCGTCGCTGAGAAACGTGCCATGCACGACCAAGCCCCTGCGGCCCCTCGCCAACAGCGAGATCCAGTCGGCCGCGCTCACGAGCCGCGGCGCCGCGCCGGCCGGCCAGGCCCCCAGCGACTCCAAGAGCGCGCGAAACTCACCCCCACCCGATGCCACGAGCTCCGCCTCGTCCGGGCTCTCGGCCAGATGCATGGCCGCCGGGATGCGGAGCATGCGCGCCGTCTCGAGTGCCGCTCGGCCGAGCGGCGCCGCCACCGAGTAGGGGGCGTGGGGCGAGACGCCGGCGGGAAGGCCCACCGCGACGAGTCGGCGAAGATCCCGACGCAGGGCAGCAAGCGCGGCCTCGGCTGCCGTGGCCGAGAGGCCGAGCGCTTCGCGAAACACGCGCACGCGGGGGCCGGCGGGGCCGAGATCGCGCGGGGGCATGCTCGTCGCGATCTCGCCGAGCACGGTCACCCCTGCGGCTGCGCTCTCGGCGAGGCCGGCTCGCACCGCAGCGGCGGTCGCAGGGCCGGATGCCGCAGACCGCGATCTCCGCAGGGCCACCACCCGTGCGATCCACGCCGGCAGGCCGGTGCCGCCAGCGAGAGGAGCCTCGAGGTCGGAAAACTCGAGATGCGTGTGGGCATTGACCAAGCCCGGAAGCACAAGGCAATCTTCGAGCGCGATGCACGGCCCGGGAGCAGGGCCCGCGCCGAGCGCGACCACCCGACCCCGGGCGATCCGCAGCCACGCCTCGGCGAGAGGCGGGCCGGACATCGTGATCACCTGCCGCGCCCGGAGCGTGAACGATGGCCGCGGCCACGTCACGTGAGAACCGCCACGGGAAGCTGCACCGCCCGGGCGCGGGCCCGGCCGTCGGCCGCGGGATCATCTTCGAACAGCTCGTAAAACACGTTGCGCCGCCGGGGAATCCACCCCAGCTCCGCGATGGCCGAGCGCATCTGGTCGAGCGTGAGGTGATGGACGGTGCCCGCCGCACTGACGACGTTTTCTTCGATCATCAGGCTGCCCATGTCGTTGGCCCCGTAGAGCAGCGCCAGTTGGCCGATTTCGCGGCCCTGCGTCACCCAGCTTGATTGGATGTTGGGGAAGTTGTCGAGATACAAGCGGGCCACCGCCTGGGTCTTCAGATATTCGAACGGCCCGGCCGGAGGGATGTCGGCCATCTCCGTGTTTTCCGGCTGGAACGACCAACAGATGAACGCCGTGAAGCCACCCGTTTCATCCTGCACCTCGCGCAGGCGGTCGAGATGCTCGATTCGTTCCGCCAGGGTCTCGATGTGGCCGAACATCATCGTCGCGGTGCTCTTGCCACCGAGCCTATGCCACTCGCGGTGCACTTCCAGCCAGTCGTCGGTGAGCACTTTGCCCCGCGTCATCGCCGTGCGGACGCGATCCACCAAGATCTCGCCTCCGCCTCCGGGCAGCGATCCGAGGCCGGCCCTGGCGAGCCGTTCGAGCAC
>JAIXPT010000408.1 GCA_027486095.1 Planctomycetaceae bacterium
GAGAACCTTTCTCGCCGACGGCACCACGTGGCTGGGCATCACGGCTGGGCTTGTTTCCGGCGCCTGCATGTCGTTTTCGTATCTGTTCTCGCGGCACCATGCGCTCTCGCAGCCCGCCGCGGAGAGGCCGACCGCCGCGATTGGGCTGCTCCTGCGGGCGCATGGCGTGATGGGGGCCGTGGCGGCGGCCGGCGTGCTCCTGCTGCAGCCGCTGGCGTTGCCACCGTTTGCCGGCTTCATCGGGCCGCTCGTGGCGGCGGCCGGCTTCTATCTGCTCGGCAATATCCTGCTCTTCGGGCTGCTCAGGACGCTCGAGGCGTCGCGGCTCACGCCGTTTCTCGGTCTGAAGGTCTTTATTCTCGCGCTCATCGTTGCGATGGTCTTGCGTGAACCGCTGTCGGCGACGCAGTGGCTGGCCGTGGCGCTTTCTGTGGCGGCGACGGTCTTGCTGCAGGGCACCGCAGGAGGCCTGCCGCGAGCCGCACTCGGGCAGGTGCTCGTCGTCTGCCTGTGCTTCGCGCTCTCCGATCTCTTTATCGTGCGGCTCATCGATGCCCTCTGCGCTACGAACGCGGGCCCATCGAGCCGGCTCATCGCCGCGGTCGTGGGCATGCTGCTCACGTATGTCGTCTGTGGGCTGGTGTGCGGGCCGCTCGTGCTCGCGGGATGGTGTCGGCCCGCGCCTGGCAGGGCACGGCAGGCGTGGCGCACAGCGGCGGCGTATGCGGCCACGTGGCTTCTGGCGATGGCAACGCTCTACGCCTGCTTCGCCCTCGTGGGCGCCGTATTCGGCAACGTGGTGCAATCGACGCGCGGCATCATGTCGGTCGTCATCGGGGCCACGCTCGCCCATCTCGGCTGGCACGAGCTCGAGCAGCCAGTCGATCGGGCCACGCTTGTGCGGCGCATCGGGGCGGCGAGCCTCATGACCGCCGCGATCGCGGTGTATGTGCTGTGACGATGCGTTTCTCCCGGAAGCCCGAGGCGTGAGCCGAAGGGAATACGGATTGCAACTGTCCTCAGCCGGGGCATCCTCTCGGCTTACGCCTCGGGCTCCCGGAGGTGGGGCCTCAAGGCCTGTCGGACGC
Organism: Planctomycetaceae bacterium; assembly: GCA_027486095.1. Classification (GTDB taxonomy): domain Bacteria; phylum Planctomycetota; class Planctomycetia; order Pirellulales; family UBA1268; genus RGVT01. The sequence goes on from JAIXPT010000408.1 coordinate 1,089, forward strand.
GTTGGCACGACAGAGCTGGAGCTCCGTCGCTACGTGCCGTCAGGCGAGGATGCCCTTCACGATCTTGCCGTGCACGTCGGTGAGCCGGTAGCGCCGGCCCTGGAATTTGTAGGTCAGCCGCTCGTGGTCGATGCCGAGCAGATGCAGCATCGTGGCGTGAAAGTCGTGCACGTGCACGCCGTCCTTGACGACGTTGTAGCCATACTCGCACGTCTCGCCGTAGGTCGTGCCCGGCTTCACGCCGCCGCCGGCCATCCAGATCGTGAAGCAGCGGGGATGGTGGTCGCGGCCGAAATCCTGCCCCGGCTTGTAGAGCCCCTGGCAGTAGTTCGTGCGGCCGAACTCGCCCCCCCAGACCACGAGCGTGTCGTCGAGCATTCCGCGCTGGGCGAGATCCTTGATGAGGGCGGCGGCCGGTTGGTCGGTCTGCTTCGCTTCGCGGGCGATGCCACCGCGAATTCCGCCGTGGTGGTCCCAGTCTTGGTGGTAGAGCTGGATGAATCGCACGCCCCGCTCGGCGAGCCGGCGGGCGAGCAGGCAGTTGGCCGCGAAGGTGCCCGGGTCCTTGGAATCCGGGCCGTAAAGATCGAGCACGCTCTGAGGCTCGTCGGCAAAGTTCGTCACCTCGGGCACGCTGGCCTGCATGCGGAAGGCCATCTCGTAGTTCGCGATCCGCGCCGTGATCTCGGCGTCGGGCGTTCCGGCGAACTGGTGCTCGTGCAATTCGCGGAGCCCGTCGAGCACCTGCCGGCGGTTCTCCCGCGACACGCCCGCCGGATTGTTCACGTAAAGCACCGGGTCGGCGCCGGAGCGGAAGCGCACGGCCTGATGCTTCGTCGGCAGGAAGCCCGCGCCCCAGAGGTGGCTCATCAGCGGCTGGCCGCCCTTGTTCTTCGTGATCAACACGACGAACGAGGGCAGGTCGTCGTGCTCGTTGCCGAGGCCGTAGTCGAGCCAGGCTCCGATGCTGGGCCGGCCCGGGATCTGGTTGCCGCTCTGCATGAACGTCACGCCCGGCCCGTGGTTGATGCTCTCGGTGTACATCGTGCGCACGAAGCACAGCCGATCGGCCACCTCGGCGGTGTGGGGCAGAAGTTCCGACAGCCAGGCGCCGCTCTCGCCGTACTGCGAAAACTGAAAGGGCGAGGCCGCCAGTGGGATCGAGCTTTGATTGCCCGACATCCCGGTGAGCCGCTGGCTGCCACGGACGCTGTCGGGCAGCTGTTCGCCGTCGCGCTGCTTCAAGAGCGGCTTGTGGTCGTAGAGATCGAGCTGCGAGGGGCCGCCCGACTGGAAGAGATAGATCACCCGCTTGGCCTTGGGCGGATGATGAAATCCGCCCAGCACGCCGCCTGCTCCAGGCTGCTCCGCCGCGGCTGAGCGGCCGAGCATCTCGGCCAGCGCGAGGCCGCCGAAGCCCATGCCGAATGAGCCGAGCCAGTCGCGGCGGTTGATCGGAGGCATGTTCATCGCTTCACCACGCTTCCATCGTAGTTCATCAGGGCATTGATCACGCTGGCGGTGGCCGCCACGTCGACGGCCGGCAGATTTTCCGCAGGCTTTTTGTCGCCGATCGCCACGAGCTTGGCGGCGTCGTCGGGCCGGGCCCGATACCACTCGACCTGTGCTGCCTGCATCCGGCGCACGATCTGCCGCTCTTCGTCGTCCGGCGGGCGATTCGTGAGCAGTTCAAACGCGCGGTCGAGCGCGGCGTCTGGTTGGCCGTCGTACTCGGCCAGCAGCCGCTCGGCGAGCACACGGGCGGCTTCCACGAACTGCGGCCCGTTCATGAGCACGAAGGCGTGCAGCGGCGTGTTGGTGGCGTCTCGCTTGGCCACGCAGACCACTCGCTTGGGCACGTCGAAGCTCTCGAGCACGGGCGCGGGCCCGGTGCGCCGCCAATAGGTGTAGAGGCTGCGGCGGTAGAGCCCATCGCCCGCGTCGGCCTTCTCCGGCTTGAACGAGTCGGGCATGTCGTAGGTTTTCACCGGTGGGCCGCCGAGCGTATCGACAAGCAGGCCGCAGGCGGCAAGGGCGCCATCGCGGATCATCTCTGCCGGGAGCCGGTGCCGCGGGCCGCGGGCGAGCCACACGTTGAGCGGGTCATCGGCCATCGTCTTCGGGTCGGCGATGCTCCGCTGCCGGTAGGTCTGCGACAACATGATCGTCTTGATCAGCTGCTTCATGTCCCAGCCCAGGCCGCCCGCGGCGGTCGGATGGGAGAACTGCCAGGCGAGCAGGTCGAGAATCTCGGGATACTCTGGCCGCGTGGACTGGCTGCCGAGGTCTTCGGGCGATTGCACGAGGCCGAGGCCGAAGAGCGATTGCCAGAGCCGGTTGACCGTGACGCGGGCCAAGAGCGGATGCTCGGGGTCGATCAGCCAACGGGCGAGCCCGAGGCGGTTTTTCGGCTGCTCGGCGGGGAAGGGGGGCAGAACGGCCGGCGTGTCGGGCTCGACGGGGGCGCCACGCTTGTCGTAGTCGCCGCGTTCGAGAATGTAGGCCGTCTTCGGTTGCGGCAAGTCGCGCATCACCATGATCTCGCGCGGCTTCTCGGCGAGATCGTCGCGGGCCCGCCGGGCCGCTTCGAGCCGGGCCCGGGCGGCGGCCGGCTCGTCGGCGAAGGCAGCAGCGAAATAGCCGCCAAGGGCTTCGGCATCGCGCGGGTCGGCGATTGCCGCCGCGATCGAGCGCGGTGCTGCGAGATCCAGCACTTCGAGCGGCGCAAGCGCCCGGGCAAACACGCGGAAGTCATCGACCAAGCCATTCTTGAAACCATGGTCGCGCATCCGCTCGCCGATCGTGATCGTGTCGCCGCCGCCACCGGTAATCTCGCGGGTGAGGCCGTCGCGGATCACGTCGGTGCCGACGGCATGGCCGTTCACGAAGATCTTCAGGCCCGCGGCCGTGCCCGAACCATCGCTCGACACCGCCACATGCGTCCACTCACCGACGTGCAGTGGCTCGGTGCACCTCACGCTCACCGCGTCGCCCGGCCAGAAGTGGATCAGCGACCAGCGGAGGTGGCCATCATCGACAAGCAACTCGTAGCCACGGCTGGCGGCGTCGGTCCAGGCCTGCGACCGATGAAACACGACAGCCCGCTCATACTTCGAGGCCGGCTTGATCCAGGCGGCCACGGTGAAGGGCTGGCTGCGGCGGAAGTTGCCCACCGGCGTTTTTACCGGGTGGTCGCCGGTGAGCTTGATCGCCTGGCAGGGTTGGCCGCCGCGGCTGTCGTCCACGATCGTGTTTTCGTTCGGGGCCGTGGCGGGCTCGTTGGAGCCAATCTGATTGGCAAACTTTCCATCCGTGCCCCGGCCATCAAACGCATACCGCACGAGTTCGCCCGGGATCGTGCCGCCGGCAGCCTCGATCGCCACGGGCATCGGCGCTTTGCCGGCGATCCAGTCGGCCACCGTTCCCCGCGCCACTGCCTCGGCTCGCTCGCAGTCCGTCGCCCGCTCGGCCGCCATCTCACCGGCCTTGGCGAGCGCTGTCATCGTCCGCTCGTCGCGCAGCTTCAGCTTTGGCGTGGGAATCGCGGGCGTGAAGTAGGAGTAGAGCCCCGCCTCATCGATGTCGTCGAAGAAGGCGAAGAGCGCGTAGAAGTCTTTCTGCGCCAGCGGGTCGAATTTGTGGTCGTGGCAGCGGCAGCACTCGAACGTGAGGCCGAGGAACGCCGTGCCGAACGTCGTCACGCGGTCGTTCACGTAGTTGACGCGATACTCCTCCTCTACGGAGCCGCCTTCGCTCTCTTGCTGGTGCAGCCGGTTGAAGGCGGTGGCGAGCACCTGCTCGTCGGTCGCGTTCGGCAGCAGATCGCCCGCCACCTGCCAGAGCGTGAACTGGTCCCACGGCAGGTTTTGGTTGAAGGCCTTGATCACCCAGTCGCGCCAGGGCCACATGTCGGGCCGCGGCCGATCGACCTGGAAGCCGTAGCTATCGGAATAGCGGGCGAGGTCCATCCAGTCGGTGGCCATCCGCTCGCCATAGCGGGGGCTGGCGAGCAGCCGATCGAGGAGTTTTTCGTAGGCATCGGGCCCGGTGTCGGCGACGAATGCCTCGACCTCCGCTGGCGTCGGCGGCAGGCCGGTGATGTCGAACGATGCCCGGCGAATGAGGGTGCGACGGTCGGCCTCGGGCTGGAGCGCGAGCGATCGGCCCGCGAGTTTCGCGCCCACGATCGCATCGATCGAGCCGGAGCCATGTGGCGACTCAGGCTTCGCCGGGGCCACAAATGCCCAGTGCGGCTCATACTTCGCCCCCTCGGCGATCCACCGCTTGAGAATCGCCACCTGGTCGGCAGAGAGCCGGCCGATCTTCGCGTGCGGCGGCGGCATGACGCTGTCTGGATCATCCGAGACGATCCGGGCCACGAGTTCGCTCTCGTCGATCTTCTCGGGCACGATCGCACGCGAGCCGCTGTCCACCTCCGCCGTGGCCAGGTCAAACGTGTCGAGCCGCAGGCCGGCCTGCCGGTTGGCGTTGTCGGGGCCATGGCAGGCGAAGCAGTTGTCGGAGAGGATCGGGCGGATGTCGCGGTTGAAAGACAGCCGGGCAGAGCCACCGTCGGGGGCGGCTCCAGCCGCGGGCTGCCATCCTGCCAGTGCCGCGCA
>JAIXPT010000028.1 GCA_027486095.1 Planctomycetaceae bacterium
CATTCAAGGATACGGGAGGCAGCGGTGGCGGGCTACAACACGAGCGAATTCAAGAAGGGGCTGAAGGTTCAGATCGACGGCGACCCCTACATCATGATCGAGTGCAACTTCGTGAAGCCGGGCAAGGGGCAGGCGCTCTACAAGTGCAAGCTGCGCAACCTCCTTCGCGGCACCGTGCTCGACCGCACCTACAAGAGCGGCGACTCGCTCGACGCCGCCGACATCTCCACGATCGAGGCCCAGTTTCTCTACAAGCAGGGCGAGCAGTTCGTATTCATGGACAACGCGAACTACGAGCAATACGAGCTCTCGAAGGAGCAGGTCGATGATGCCTGGAAGTGGATCAAAGAAGGCACCGTGTGCTCGATGCTCCTCTACAACGGCAACCCGATCTCGATGGAGCCGCCCAATCACATGGTGCTGCTCGTCGAATACGCCGAGCCGGCCATGCGCGGCAACACCGCAACCAACCTCACGAAGCCCGTGAAGCTCGAGACCGGCGCCGACGTGATCGTGCCGGCCTTCATCGAGCAGGGCGACATGATCAAGGTCGATACCCGCACCGGCGAATACCTCGAACGCGTGCAAAAGTAGGACAGGCTTCAGCCTGTGATGCAATCCTGGTCGGCACGGCATGTGCGCCGCGGTCTGCGGCAAAAGATCGAGTCCGACCGCTGCTCTGTCTTTGATCGGGGGTTCATCAGCTACGGGCTCATGATCGTAGGCGTGCTGATCTTGCTCTCCACGGGTGAGCAGCCGAACCGGGCGATGCACACCATGGTCTGGTACTCCCGCATCGATCTCGCCAGCCGCAAGGAACTCGAGGCCTTCATCAAAAAACGGATCCAGCCGGCGTTGGCGTAGCCGCGGCCTCATGGGCTGTGCGGGGTTCGCTGCTCCCCGTAGCGACAGGCCTCCAGGCCTGTCGATCGACAGAGCTTGCGCTCTGTCGCTACGGGGGAGGCTCGGGCGAGTTGAGGCATGACAGGCTGAAGCCTGTCCTACGGAAAGCGGGACGCTTGTCCCACGACGGCGACTACCGCCGTGCCGAACAGGATTGCCGGGTTCGTGCCAGCGGGCGCACGCTCGCCAAGCAAGCATCGGCGGGATGCCGATGCTTCGCGTCATCACTGAAACGGGTTGTCGAAGGGCGAGGCGTTCGGATCGGCAGCCGGCTTCTGGTCGTCGCCGGCCGGCTCGTCGGGCTTCGGCTGCCGCACGGCTCGCTTCGCGGCCTTCTCGCCGGGCGCCGGGGGCCGCAAGACGTCGAGCGCGTCGAGGAGCGCGTCTTCGACGGGGTCGCCGTCGAGCGTGAGCCCCTCGCCCGTGAGCTGCTTGGCCAACTCTTTCGCGGGCTCGGCGGCGTCGCCCAGCAGCAGGGCGAGCCCCTGCTTGCCATCGGCCGAGACGATCGCGGTGCCGAGCGTGTGGAGCCGCCAGGCGGCGCGCCGGCAGGCCTGCTCCGAGATCGCCAGGGGATCGATCGCCGGCAAGGGCTGGCCTTCGGGCCCGAAGCCCGGCGGCCCGCCGAACATCGCGCCCGGCCCGGCGTTAAACCCTCCGCCCGGAGCCCCGCCGCCGCGGTATTGGGCCTCGAAGCGGCGGGCTGCGGCGGCCTTCTCCTCGGCCTCGAGCGCCGTGATCGCGAGCGTGCGGATCGTGTCGATCAGGGCCGCCGCGTCGATGCCCGATGTGGCGTCGGCGGTGGCCCCGAGCGCCGCGGCGGCCCGCACTCTGAGGTCGATCGGCCGGGTCTCGTCGGTGACGAAGCCCGCGAGCGTCGCCGCCAGCTTCGGCGGCGCAGGCCGCACCAGGAGCGGCACGATCTGCAGTGCCCGCGACACGAGCCAGTCGTGCTCCACCGTGCGCCCGGTGGCTCCGGGCTCGCCGAGAATCGCCGCCACCGGCGGCCCGAAGGTCTTCGCGATCGCGTCGTCACCCGCGCCCGCCGCCGCATGCTTGGCCACGCCGGCGAGCGCGGCGATCCGCACGGCGTCGGGCAGGTCTTTGTCGCCGGCGGCCGCGGCTAGCGCGAGCGCGGCCGGCGGCCAGGGCTTGCCGTTCTTCGCCTTGAGCTCGCTCACGAGCAGCATCGCGTTGATCCGCACCACCGGGTCGGCCTGCTCGTCGCGGGCCAGCGCCGTCATGTATTCCGCCACGAGCAGCGAGATGTCACCGTAGGCTTTGTCTTCAGCCACGTCGCCGAGCAGCAGCTCGCGCATGCGCTTCCTCGTGCGCTCGATGAGCGGCCGATTTTCCTGGAGGGCGAGCTGAGGCAGCGCGGTCTCCTCGAGAAACTGCCGGGCGCTGGCATCGACCTGCCCACCCTCGCGGAGCTTTTCCTTGAGCTCGCGAATCTCGCGGGCGGCTTCCACCTTCGTCCAACCGACATATTTCGGCTCTGCACGGGCCGCGGCGGCGCCCGTGGCCACGAGCGCGGTGCAGAGCAGCAGGCGAAACCGCGCCAGAAAAGGCTGTGTGGAGATCATTGTGCTCACCGCCCAAAGGGGCTGCCGAAAGGATTGTCGGGGGTCGCGCCCGGCGGCTGTTTGTCTTTGCTCTTGGGATCTTCCACGATCGGCAGCGTGCCGATGTAGCGATCCACCTTCGGCTGCGAATCGGCGGCCGAGGCGACGGCGAACGTACCGTCGTCCGCCAGAAACAGCATGTCGAGCGGCTCGGGGGGCGGCGAGCCCTTGCCGCCCCGGTTTTCGGCGCGGTCGTCCTGCCGGCCACGCACATCCACGAGCACCGCATCGGTAAACGCGTCTTCACCGCGAGTCCGGAGATCACCGGGCTTGTTGAGCCGCTTGTCCACGTTCACGAGCCCGCCCGGCTCCGTGACGAGGCTCCGCAGCACGTAGTTGCCCGTGTCGGCTCCCTTGTCGAGCACGAGCACTTCCACCGAGCCGGGCTTGAAGCGTTTCGATTCAGCCTTGCGCAACGTGCGCACGAGCAGGGCCTCGGTGCCAGGCACGGTCACCGCCTCGGTCATGTTGCTCGGCGTCGAGGCGAGCTTCACATCTTTGGCGAACGCGCCATCGGTGAGGTAGCGCGGCTCGAGATCACGGTTTGGGTTCCAGAGCGAGAGCCGCACGCGGTAGCGATAGGTCTTGCCGGTTTCCACGGTGGTGTCGATGAAGCGAAACAGGCGGTAATCCACGCCCACGATCGGCCGTCCCTGGGCGTCGAGCATCATGCCCGGCCCGCCCGGCGGCATGCCGAATTCACCGGGGCCGAACCCAGGTCCTCCCGGGCCAAACCCGGGCGGGCTGCCGCCGCCAAACTCCACGCCCGACGGGCCGAAGCCCGGGCCCGCGCCCGGGCCGGCTCCGGGCTGCTGCCCGGGCAGGATCGTCGCCGCCTGCTCCGCCTGCTCTGCCGCCAGCCGGGCCTGCTCGGCGAGCTGTTCCTTGTATTTGGTCACGAACCACGGATGCAGCGCCTCGAGGCCCCAGGGTTCGCTCGCGAGCGCCGGCAGCGGGCTGCAATAGCCGAACGCCGCGCCCGGATTCTGCTCGGCGCCGAGCATGAAGCCCGGTGGCAACTGCTCTCCCTGCACGCCGGCCCACTGCTTGGCCGCGTCTGCATAAAATTGCTTGAGATCGATTCGCTTCCAGTCTTCGCGGCCGTTGGGCGTGACCACCATGCGCTCCACGAGATAGTCGCTCCAGAGCGGCA
>JAIXPT010000142.1 GCA_027486095.1 Planctomycetaceae bacterium
CGCGATGGCAAGCCGCTCGAACTGGCCGTGTCGGTGAAGCCCCTGCCCGACAAGGTGGCCCGCGGCGGCGGCGGCGGAATGAAGAAGGGCCCGGGCGTGGAGGAGACCTTCTACGCCGAGGCGTTCGGCCTCGAGGTGCGCGACAAGCATTCGGTGCCCGAAGACGCCTACGAGGGCTTCGAGGGCGTGCTCGTCGATCGCGTCGATCCCGACGGCATCGCGGCCCGTGCCGGGATCGGCCCCGGTGTCTTGATCCGCAAGATCGGCCACAAGCAGGTGACGAGCGTGGGCGAGTTTGCCGAGGCGATCGAGAAGGAGTCGCCCGACGACGGCATCCTGCTCCAGGTGCGCACGCCCCGCGGCAACTCCATCGTCCTCTTGAAAAAGAGCGAGTAACAAGGCCACGCTGGAGGGCTTCCGCCCCCCCGGAGCCCTCCAGCCATGGCCACGCTCGGCGTCAACATCGACCACGTCGCCACGGTCCGTCAGGCCCGCCGCACGATCGAGCCCGATCCCGTGTGGGCCGCGGCGCTCGCGGAGCTCGGCGGGGCCGACGCGATCACGGTGCACCTGCGCGAAGACCGGCGGCACATTCAGGATCGCGATCTCGAAGTGCTCCGGCGCACGGTGCAGGTGAAGCTCAATCTCGAGGCGGCGATCGCCCCGGCGATGATCGAGATCGCCTGCCGCGTGAAGCCGGATCAGGTGACGCTCGTGCCCGAGAAACGCGAGGAGATCACCACCGAGGGCGGCCTCGACGTCGTGGGGCATCGCGCGGCCACGGCCGAGGCGGTGCGGCGGCTGCACGAGGCCGGCATCGCCGTGTCGCTGTTTCTCGACCCGAGCCCACCGCAGATCGATGCGGCCGTCGATCTCGGCGTGGCGGCGGTCGAGCTGCACACCGGAGCCTACGCCAACGCCACGTCGGAAAAGGCCCGTCACGAAGAGCTCGTGGAGCTGGCCCGCGGGGCGGCGATGGTGCGGCAGGCCACGCTCGGCCTCAACGCCGGCCACGGCCTCACCTATCGCAATGTCGTGCCGGTGGCGCGGCTCGAAGGCATGGGCGAGCTCAATATCGGCCACTCGATCGTGGCCCGGGCTGTGCTCGTGGGCTTCACGCAGGCTGTCCGCGAAATGAAGGCCTTGATCACGTAGCGACAGGCCTCCAGGCCTGTCGAAGGCGGCGCGCATTCGACAGAGCTGGAGCTCTGTCGCTACGGGGCCGGCCAAGCGAAAATCGGCACGACGCCGATGTTTCGCGTGAACACAGCCCTGGAGCTCCGTCCCTACGTTCAAAGAACCAGTGGCCTTTGCAGCCCGGCCCGCATCTGGTCTGCTTTAGCATGTCCCGCCTCGATTCGAGCGAAAGGAGTCGCCCATGCATTCAGTGGCCACGCTGCCGGAGACACTTCCCGATCTCGATCCGGCCCACGAGCCCCACGCCCCCGGCTGGGTGCGCGATGCCCGCCAGGCGATGCGCGATGCACCGGTCGATTTCTTCAAGGTGAGCCCGCTTCGCTACTGGGCCGACTTCCTCCTCGCCCTCACGCTCGCCTACTCCGCGGCCACGGTGTATCTCGTGTCGCCGCTGGGCTCGTGGCCGCAAATCGTGGCCTTCCCGATCGCCGTCTTCTGGCTCTACCGCCTGGGCTCGCTCGTGCACGAAGTGTGCCATCTCGGCCACCACGAAATGCGGGCCTTCAAGGTGGCGTGGAACCTCCTCGTGGGCACCTTCACGCTCACGCCGTCGCCGTTTTTCACGCGCCACCACCGCGATCATCACAGCAACAGGATGTATGGCACGCCGGAAGACCCGGAGTATGTCGCCAACGTTTTGGAGGGGGGCAACTGGCAGAGCGCGCTCGGCTACGGCCTGCACATGCTCGTGTTTCCGTTTCTCGTGTTCCTGCGGTTTCTCCTTGCACCACTCACATTTCTGCATCCGAAGCTGCGGCAGTGGGTGCTCGAGCACGCGAGCTCCCTCACGCTCAACAGGCACTACCGCCGCAAAATCACCGCTTTCGACCGCCGTGCGATCACGGCCGTCGAGCTGCTGTGCTTCGTGCGGGCGGCGTTCATTCCGCTCTCGGTCTACGCCGGCATCGCGCCGCCGAGCCGCATCCCCCTGCTCTATCTCCTGGGGCTGACCACCTTCGTGATGAACCAGATGCGGCAACTCGCCGACCACCACTTTGCGGGCGACGGCAGCCCCGTGGACGTGGAGTCGCACATCCTCGACTCGTGCAACTTCACCGGCCGCGATCCGCTTACATGGCTGTTCTTCCCGTTTTCGATCAAATACCACGCCCTGCACCACCTCTTCCCCTCGCTGCCCTACCACAACCTCGAGGCAGCCCACGCCCACCTCGTGCAGACCCTCCCGGCCGATTCGCCCTATCTCGGGCTCGACCAGCCAGGCTGGTGGCCCGTCGCCAAGCGCACCGTCTTCGGGTAACATTCCCGCCGGCGGCTGCTCCCAGGACCTACACCTCGTGGTCAACGACGATCTGCTCAGGCGCGACGTGCGCCTGCTCGATAGCAAGCTCGACTCCGTGATCGTGGAGTTGGCCGGGGCCGACGCGTCGGCGCTCGTCACCGACATCCGCCGTCTTGCCCGTGAACGACGAGCCGGCGGCCACGACGCCGAGCGAGCCCTCGCGGCCCGCATCGCAGCTCTTGATGTGCCTCAGGCCCGCGTCGTCACCCGGGCCCTCTCCATCTTCTTCGACCTCGTCAACATCGCCGAAGACCGCCAGCGCACGCGCGTGCTCCGTGAGCGTGAACGGCTCAAGCACCCGGAGCCGCTCGGTGAATCGCTCGTGAGCGCGATCGCCGAGCTGGCCGGAGCCGGGCTCTCGTCAGCCGACGTTCAGCATGCCCTCGATCGGCTCTCGATCGAGCTCGTATTCACCGCACATCCCAGCGAGGCCAAGCGTCGTGCGATCCGGGCCAAGCTCCGCCGGATGCGACAGACGCTCCAGGCCCTCGATCGCGACGATCTCCTGCCGCGCGAGCGGGCCGAGCACGAGAGCCACCTGCGCACCGAGCTTGCGATCCTCTGGGAGACGGAGTTTCTCAAGCCCGAGCGGCCCACCGTGCTCGACGAGGTGTCACGCGGCCTCTCGATCATGCCGCGGCTCTGGC
>JAIXPT010000312.1 GCA_027486095.1 Planctomycetaceae bacterium
CGCGGATGTGAAACGTCTTCTGCTCGATCCCCTCGTTCGTCCAGGTCACGCCGCCTTCCGTGAGCACGCCGTCCACATCGACCAGGAGGAGCTGCACCGCGGCGAGCCGCTGCTGGAGGTCGTCGTGCAGATGTGGGGAAGGCGGCATGAGCGTGTACGACGGGATCGCGTCAGGCAGCCGCGGGCGTGGCCAACGACGGCCCGGCCAGCGGCAGTTCGAGCATCTCGGGCGGCACCATCCCGACGAGATCGACGATATCGAGCAGGCCCACCACGTGGCCCGCCCCATCTACCACGGGCAGCTCGCTCAAGCGCCGCGCCTCCAAGAGCGCGAGCGCGTCGCGCAGCCGGGTGCCGAGGGCGGTCGTCGCAGGCCGGGCGGTCATCACGCCGCCGATCGGGTGGTCGAGCGCGATGTCGTTGCGCCGTTCGAAGAGGCGGGCGAGATCGCTGTCGGTGAAGATGCCGTCGAGCCGGCCGTCGTCGGCCACGATCATCACCGCACCGGTTCGGCGGGCGGGAAGCGGCCGGGCGAAGACCTCGCGGACCGTGTCGCCGGGGCGGGCCGTCCGGCACTGGGCCAGCGGCCGCATGGCGTCGTCCACGAGCATCAACTGCCTGCCGAGGCTCCCGCCGGGATGCCGGGCGGCGAACTCCTCGTGCGTGAAGTGGCGCAGGCGGCTCGTCACGAGCGCCAGTGCATCGCCGAGCGCGAGCATGAGCGAGGTGCTCGTGCTCGGGGCGAGCCCGAGCGAACAGGCCTCGCGCACGCTGCCGGTCGGCACGACCACGTCGGCCGCCCGTCCCAGCGTGCTCTGCCCCGAGCCGGTGAGGGCCACGATGCGGATCTTGCGAGCGACCACGTGCGGCACGAGCCGCGTGATCTCCTCGGTCTCGCCCGACTGGGAGAGGGCCAGCACGACATCGTCGCGCCGCAGCGCTCCGAGATCGCCGTGCATCGCCTCGGCCGGATGCAAAAAATGGCTTGGGCTTCCGGTGGACGCGAGCGTGGCGGAGATCTTCCGGGCCACGAGCCCGGCCTTGCCGATCCCCGTGACGACCACGCTCCCGGTGCAGGCGGCGACGATCCGCACGGCCCGCGCGAAGGCCGCATCGAGGCTGTCGGCTGAGTGCTGAATCGCCGCACCCTCGGCGCGCAGGATCTCGCGGCCGTGCGCAATGAGGCCGGCATCCGTCGGGTCGGCGGAGGAGCGGGGGGCGTCCATGGGGGGCGGGACTATAGGGCGGCTGGGCAACCCGCCGCAAGGCAACTTTCCCGCTCCGTAGGCCAGGCTTCAGCCTGTCTGTGTCTCCATCAACGCGCCCAACACGGCTCGGGGTTACCCCGTGTCCCTTTCCAGGCGTTGAGACATGTGGCAACGACCCGCATTCGGAGCCGGCGGTAGGCATGCTCGACTCCGGTCGTCTTGAGAGCACACAACTCGTGGGTTTTGATCAGACGCCCATAGTCCTCAAGGACTCCCTTCGTCTGCGCGTGCCCACCGACCATCTCCGCCGAAAGGTGCTGGCGCTGTGGCGACAGGCCTCCAGGCCTGTCGATCGACAGAGCTGGAGCTCTGTCGCTACGGGGGAGGCTCGGGGTTGCCCCTGCCCCCTTAGAGGAAGCCCGAGGCGTGAGCCGAAGGGAATACGCGTGGCTGTTCGCAAGCCGGGCATCCTCTCGGCTCGCGCCTCGGGCTTCCAGCGGAGGTGAGCGTCCGGCGAGATGGTACGGGGCAATCCCGAGCCGGCTTGATCGCGTGAACGTGAATCAGCGCGCGTATCGCGCAGCCATGTCCGCCAGGGAGATGCACTTCACCTTGCCGGCGTTGCCGGCCTGGCCGAATTGCACCATGCGCTCGGCGCACACCTTCTTCATCGCCTCGCGCGCGGGCTTCAGATAGTCGCGCGGGTCGAACTTCTCGGGCGTCTCGGCGAGCACCTTGCGGATCGCGCCGGTGATCGCCATCCGGCAGTCGGTATCGACGTTGATCTTCCGCACGCCGTGCTTGATGCCCTTCTGGATTTCCTCGACGGGCACGCCCCACGTCTGCGGCATCTTGCCGCCGAACTTGTTGATGATGTCCTGCAACTCTTGCGGCACGCTCGAGGAGCCGTGCATCACGAGATGGCAGTTGGGGAGCATGCGGTGGATCTCTTCGATCCGCTTCATCGCGAGCACGTCGCCATCGGGCTTGCGGGTGAACTTGTAGGCACCGTGGCTCGTGCCGATCGCCACTGCGAGGGCATCGACGCCGGTGGCCGCCACGAATCGGGCGGCCTCGTCCGGGTCGGTGAGCAGCTGATCGTGCGAGAGCTGGCCTTCGGCACCGTGGCCGTCTTCGGCCTCGCCGTGGCCGCTTTCGAGCGAGCCCAGGCAGCCGAGCTCACCCTCCACCGACACGCCCTGGCGGTGGGCCGACTGCACCACCTGCTTCGTCACCTTCACGTTGTAGTCGAAGTCGGCGGGCGTCTTGCCGTCTTCCTTGAGTGAGCCGTCCATCATCACGCTCGTGAAGCCGTGGTCGATCGCGCTCTGGCACGTGGCGGGAGAATTGCCGTGGTCCTGGTGCATCGCGATCGGAATATTCGGGTAGAGCTCGGCAGCCGCGAGCATGAGATGCCGCAGGTAATTGTCTTGACTGTAGCTGCGGGCCCCGCGCGACGCCTGGATGATGACGGGCGAATCGGTCTCCTTCGCCGCCTCCATGATCGACTGGATCTGCTCCATGTTGTTGACGTTGAACGCGGCGATTCCGTAGCCGTGTTCGGCGGCGTGGTCGAGCAGGATGCGCATCGGGACGAGCGGCATGAGAGAAACTCCTCAGGGGAGGGCGGGAAAACGGGCAGGCGGGCTAGAAGCATAAGAACTGCCCGGTTTTCGCACAAACGGCCCGCTCCGCTGCCGCGTGATACGATGCTCGAAACAGCCCGCGGCAGCCCGGATGCCCCCATGCAGATCCAGCCCACGACCGATCCCCTGAAGAGCTTTCTCTACGTGGTGGGGGGCTGGGCATGCGTGGGGCTGGCGGTGCTCGGCTCGATTCTGCCGCTTCTCCCTACGACGCCGTTCCTGCTGCTGGCGAGCTGGTGTTTCTTTCGTGGCTCACCCCGGATTCATGCCTGGCTGCACCGCTCGAAGTGGTTTGGCCCCACGCTCGACGACTGGCAGCACTACCACGGCATCCGCAAGAGCGTGAAGTATCGCACGGTGGTGCTCGTGGCCGCCGTGGTGGCCACGAGCCTCGTGCTCAACAGCCTGCCGTGGTGGCTCAAATATGCCGTGCTCGGGCTCGTGGCCTGCGGCCTCTACATGATCTGGACGGTGCCCACGCTGCCCGACGACATGCCCCGCGCCCCACGGACGATCGCCGAATGACTCCGCCGTGTGCGAACAGATCGTGGCGGCTCGTCACGCAGCTTGTTTTTCTCGCCCTGTATCCAGGCCTGGCGTTCGCCGGCGAGTGGCCGCAGATTCTCGGGCCCGCGCGCAACGGCATCGCCGCGGCCGACGAGCGGCTCGCCGAGGCATGGCCGGCGGCCGGGCCGCGCGTGGTGTGGCGGCGCGAGGTGGGCAGTGGCTACGCGGGCGTGGCCGTGGCGGAAAACCGCGCGTTGGTCTTTCACCGCGTCGGCGACGAGGAGGTGGTCGAGGCGCTCGACGCCGCCACCGGCCGGCCGCTCTGGAAGCACGCTCACCCGACCCGGTTTCAGCCGCAGGTGGGCGGCGGCGCCGGGCCGCTGTGCACGCCGCTCGTGCACGCCGGCCGCGTGATCGTGTGCGGGGCCCAGGGCGTGCTCCGCTGCCTCGACGCCGCGACGGGCCGCCTCGTCTGGCTGCGCGACACCCATCGGGACTTCGGCGCTCCGGAGGGCTACTTCGGCGCAGGCTCGACGCCGCTGGTCGTCGCCGGGCACGTGGTCGTGAACGTGGGCGGATCGCGGCGCGATGCGGGCATCGTCGCTTTCGGGCTCGACACCGGCGACACGGTGTGGACTTTGACCACCGAGCCGGCGAGCTACGCCGCTCCGGTCGCCGTGCCGATCGATGGCGTCGATCATGCGCTGCTCGTGACGCGCTACGCCTGCCTGCTGCTCGAACCGCGGGCGGGGGCCATTCGCTGGCAGTTTCCTTTCGGGCAACGCGGGCCGACGGTAAACGCCGCGACGCCGGTCGTGCTGCCCGACGGCCACCTGCTCGTGACGGCCGCCTACGGAATCGGCTCGGTGTGCGCGGCCTTCGATGCGGCTGGCTTTACAAAAAAGTGGGAGGGCATCGACGCGCTCGCCACGCAGTATTGCACGCCGCTCGTGCTCGATGGCCACGCCTACTGCATCGACGGGCGCGACGACGTGCCTCCGGCGAGCTTCGTGTGCGTGGATCTCCGCAGCGGCCGCACCACCTGGCGGGAGGCGAACTTCGGCTACGGCACGCTGCTCGCCGCCGACGGAAAATTGCTCGCCACGAAGACCGACGGCGAGCTCGTGCTCATGACCGCAGCTCCCGCAGGCTTCGCCATTCTGGCCCGGGCACGGCCGCTGCCGGGCACCGTGCGGGCTCTCCCCGCCCTGGCCTCCGGCAGGCTCTACGTGCGCGACGAGACGACGCTCGTGTGCCTCGACGTCGGCCGCGACCTACATCTGGATGAAGGCGCCCATCGGCCCGACGCCGATTGACATGCGCCGCTGGGGCGAGTCGGAAAACGGCGGCTTGCCTCCGCCCTGGCTGGCAGGCGGCCCGGCCGGGGCCGCCCGCAGCCGCTCGGCCGTCGCCCGGGCGGCTTCCGCCGACGCCTGGCGATTGGCGGCGGCGCGATCCACGAGGGCGTTTTGCCGGGCCGCGACACCCTGCTGCCGCTGCTGGAGCGCGGCCCGCTTGCGGTCGATCCGCTGGATTTCCTCCCACAGCTGGGCAGCGGTCATGTCGAGAAGATTCGGGACGTTGCGCAGTTCCCGGGCCCGCCGGGCATCCGACATCGCCGCGAGGTATTCGCCGAGCCAGGCCTTCGCATCGCGGGCCTCGGGCGTGTCGAGGAGCCGCATTTTTTGCGCGACCGAGTCGAGCAGGTATTCGAGCTCATACGACGACATCCCCGCCACCTGCTCGTTGAACCGCACCTTGATCCGGCGGACTTCCGCGGGCGGGTAGAGCGTTTGGGTGGCGAGCCAGTCGCCCAGCTCGGCAATCGCCCGCTGCCACTGGGCCCCGTGCATGATGTCGGCCTTGCGGGCCAGGTCGCATTCGCGAGCGGCAGCCCCGCTCTCGGCGGCGAAGGCCCACGGATGATCCGCCGCCGTGATCGCGACGACAATCGCCAGTGCCTCGAGGCATCGACGTACCGGCGACGCGGTGATGGGCGTCTTCATGGGGTGGTGCTCCGGGGCTTGCGAACCCACGTGGCCCGCGTGGGTGGTGAATCGTCGGTCGCCAACGGTGGCCTCACGATGCGCCATGCGCAGCGATCCTGGCCGTCGAAAGTGTAGATATTCGTGGAGCTCGCCTGCGTGCCGTCGGGCAGCACGGCCGTGCCCCGCACGATCCACGATCCGGCCTCCTCGAACCACGTGGCCTCCGCCCGGCTGCCGTCGCTCGAAAAGCTCCACGAGCGGATCCGATCGACGAGGGGATCCCAGCCGATCCGCTGCTGGAGCGTGACCACCGGTTCACCCGACTCGGCCGGCGGCGTGAGCGTGGCTTCGCGGACGATAAACGCCCGCCCGTCGTCCCAGCGCACCGTCATCGTCATCGTGCCCGAGTGCTTCGTTTCGGCGTCATCCTCCGGCACCAGAAGCCATTCGCCGATCATCCATTCGAGATCCTCGAGCGTGTCCCGGCCGACATCGGGGGCGGGCTCTTCAGCCACGAGCCTGCCTCCGCCCGGCAGCATGAGCCACACGAGGGCCACGGCAGCGCACGACGACGCTCTCCACGAACACGCTCTCCACGCACACGACTTCATGCTTCAACTCCTTCGCCCGGCTCGGGCAGCCACCGTGTGAGCATCGTACCCACGAGCCCGTAGACCCCGGCCACGGCGGCGCCGGCGAGCGCGATCCGCACCGGGTCGGGCGGGACGGCCGCCGAGAAGGTGAGCGTGAGCCAGGCGGCGGCCGTGCCGAGCACGCGGCCGCCGATATTCGCCGCGAAGCTCTCTCCCGTGCCGCGCAGGTGCGTGGGAAACACGAGCGGGATGTAGTTGCCCCAAAAGCTGAACTGGGCCACGGTGACGAGCCCGGCCAGGAAGATGCCCGCCTTGATCCAGGGCAACGAATCGGCCTGCGACAGTTGCGTGGAGATCCACCAAAAGAGCGCCGGCACGACCACGAGCGCCGGAATCTGGAACAGCCGCAGCAGCAGCCGGCGCGAGAGGATGCGCACGGCTGCAATCGCCAGCAGCACGCGGCCCACCAGGCCGCCGATCTCCTGGAAGATCGTGACCGTCGCCACGGCCTCGTCGGTGGCGTTGCCGGCGATGCTCTTGAGCTTGCCCGGGGGCGGCGCGGGCTTGCCCGCCCGCTCCGCCGCGGCGACGGCCTCGGCTTGGGCTGCCTGCGCCGCGCCGAGGATCGCCGCGTGTCCCTTCGGGCCGCCCAGAATCTGCGGCAACTGCTGGATGGCTCCGAAGGCGATTCCGTAGCTCGCCGCGAACACGATCGTGGTGAGCACCGTGGTGCGGACGAGCGCCGGGCTGAAGAGCTCGCGGAGGCTCGGCCGCTTGAGCGTGCCCGCCCGCTTCTTCTCGGCCCACACGGGGCTCTCCGGCAGGAACGGCCGGATCAAGATCAACGGCAACGCGGGGATCACGCCCGAGATCAGCGTGTAGCGCCAGGCGTCGTGGCCGCCCTGAATCGCGGGCAGATCGGCGGCGAAGCGGGCGGCGAGCACGTTGGCCATGCCCACGAGCAGGCCGCCGAGCGACGAGAAGGCCTGCGTCCAGCCGAGAGCCCGCTCGCGCTGCTCACGATCCGGAAAGAGCTCCGCCAGCCAGGCGACGGCCGCCACGAACTCCACGCACACGCCGATGAACACGAGGCACCGAAAAAAGAGCAGCTGCGGCAGCGACGTGGCAAACCCGGCGGCGAGCGCGGAGAACGCGTAGAGCAGGATGCTGAAGGTGAGCACGCGGCGCCGGCCCAAGAGATCGGTGAGGTAGCCGCCAAGCAGGCCGAACACGCCGCCGGCGAGCGCCGGCACGAAGAACAGCGCGCGGGCCCACTGCGTGTAGGCCGGCGAGCCGGGCACCAAGAGCGGCGTGCCGTCGGCCGCCATGCCGCCGAGCGCGGCGAGCGCCGGCTTGATGATCAGGGGCAGCATCAGGAGCTCGTAGATGTCGAACGCGAACCCGATCGCCGCGATCGCACACACGAGCCAGCCGGTCGGCGAAAGCCGACCGTCCGCCGCCACTCCACCGCCGCGCCTGGCCTGCATGCACGAGCCCTCTGCTCCGAAAAACGACACCGCCGACAGGTGGCAAGCCTATCGGCGGCGGATCGTCACGGCAAAAGAGCCTCGAGCGACGCGGCCCGCATCAGGGGCCGATCGACGGCGGATTCTTCGCCAGGAAGTCGCGTGGGCCGCGGGTCGTGTAGTACGGATAGGCGACGGCTCCGCTGGGCGGGCCGGCCGGCTGCGTGGCCCCGTAATCGCTGGCGGCGAGCGCCGCACGCTCCGCGGGCGAGAGGTGGTGCTTGGCCAGGCCGCCGTAGCGGCCGACATGCTTCTTGCAGTGGCCGGAGGCGCAGTCGCGGCAGCCGGGCTGGCAGCCGCCCGGCCCGCACGATTCGCAGGGGCCGCCCACGGCGCACTGGCCGTTTTCGCAGGCGCCGTCGCGGCACGCGCCGCCGTGGCGGGCATGGTGGCCGTGAGGGCCGTCGGTGTTCAGCAGAAAGAGCCGGTCGATGATCGAGCACCCGCTCGACATGCCGATCACGGCGACGGCCAAAAGAAGCCCGGTGGCGCGTTTCATGGGTCTGGTTTCCTAAGGTTCAAAGGATGTATCGGCCACACCGGTCGCACCGGTTGAGAAAACCCTGCGGCCGGGAATCTGGGCAAGCTGCGCACAGGGCAACTCGCCCAAACCGGCTTCGGGGGAGCGGCAAAAGTCTCCTCACTCAGGCCGCGGCGGCCCTCGTTCGGGAAGCGTTCGCCGACTCCCCCGAAGCCTCCCTTTCCAGTTGAGGGAGGCTTCGGGCTCCCCGTGTCCCGGAGACGGCGTAGCTGACCAGCGCAGCCATGGATGGCGCAGCGCAGGCAGGTCCGAGTGAGCCGCAGCCTGGAGGGCGGAGGCGAACGTCCGGCGAGGGGATTCGGGGAGCCCGAAGCCGGCGCCCTTAATGACTCGAGCGTTCGGCCCGTTGACACCAGGCCCGGAGGGCCGGGTTTGCACAGAGCAGACGGAGGCCGGCCAAGGCAAGTTCGACAGGATGTCGAGACTTGCCGTGAACATAGACAGGCTGAAGCCTGTCCTACGTATAGCGGCCGACGATCAGCGAGATGTTCTGGCCGCCGAAGCCGAAGCTGTTGGAGAGAGCACGGTCGCACCTGCCCGGGCGCGACTTGTTCGGCACGTAGTCGAGGTCGCAGTTCGGATCTGGATTCTCGTAGTTGATCGTGGGCGGGAGCATGCCGTCGCGGATCGCGAGCAAACACACGATGAGTTCGGTGGCGCCGGCGGCGGCGATCAGGTGGCCCATCATGCTCTTCGTGCTCGACACGGGGATCTTGTAGGCGTGCTCGCCGAACACCTTCTTGATCGCGAGCGTCTCGACCTTGTCGTTGACGTCGGTGCTCGTGCC
>JAIXPT010000328.1 GCA_027486095.1 Planctomycetaceae bacterium
ACAGGCCTGGAGGCCTGTCGCTACGCGCAGCAGCGGGCCGAGCTTCCGCAGCTCCTTCACGCCCTGCACATCCTCTGCACGGATCGTGCGCTTCGTTCGCTCGAGCATGGGCCGCACCATCGCGGCAAACATCCGATCGCGCACGTTGCCTAGTTTGACATTTCGCTGCAGTACGCAGGGAACTTTCGGCGGAGGCGGCCGGTGGGCACGCGTAGACGAAGGGAGTCCTTGAGGACTATCGGCGTCTGATCAAAACCCACGAGTTGTGGACTCTCAAGACGACCGGAGTCGAGCATGCCTACCGCCGGCTCCGAATGCGGGTCATTGCCACCTGCCCGAACGTCCGGCGAGACGGTACGGGGTCACCCCGAGCCAACGCACATCAGATGCAGCGGACTATCGCCGAGACTCGCGTGTGCGTTGGGGGATCCTCTCGGCTTACGCCTCGGGCTTCCGGAGAGCCTCGCTGAGGCTGGGGAACATCGCGGGAATTCGCACTGCCCTTGCATTTCGGCCGTTTCAGGCGACATTAAGGGGCTTCCAGGATTCACGAAGGCAGAGAGTCATGCGTACAAAGAGTGTCGTCCCCCGGCTGCGGGCCAAGAAGCGGCTGTTCAAGCGGGTGAAGGGTTCCGTCGGCGGCCGCCGCCGGCTGCTTCGCACGGCCAAGGAATCGATCATTCGCGCCGGCGTCTATGCCCGGCGCGACCGCCGCCGCAAAAAGCGCGATTTCCGCCGCCTGTGGATCGTGCGAATCAACGCCGCGGTCCGGGAGCGGGGCATCCGCTACAGTCAGTTCATCGCCGGCCTCGAGAAGATCGGCAGCGAACTCGACCGCCGCACGCTTGCCGAGATGGCCGTGCTCGACCCCACGGGCTTCGATGCCGTCGTGGAGCAGGTGCGGAAGGCCATGGGCCTGCCGGAGCCGGCCGCGGTCGCGTAAGGCAGTGGCTACGGTCGCGCTCGATTCGTTCGTGGCCGAACTCGACCGCCTTCAGGCCGATGCGGTCGCGGCGCTGGCAGTTGCAGCCGACGCCGATGCCGTCGAGCGGGCACGGGTCGAGTTTCTCGGTGCCAAGAGCGGGCGGCTGAAGGCGATTCAAAAACTGCTCGGTGGCCTGGCCGGCCCCGACAAGCCTGCCGGCGGCCGGCACTTCAACGAGGCCAAGCAGGCGGTCGCCGCGGCGCTCGAAGCGGCGCAGGGCCGCGTGGCGGGAGCCGCGGCAACGGCCGAGGCGCTCGACGTGACGCTGCCGGGCGAGCCGGTGCGGCTCGGGCATCTGCATCCGATCACGCAGACCATTCGCCGCGTGCAGGAGATCATGGGCCGGCTCGGATTCGAGAGCGTGGATGGCCCCGAGGTGGAGGACCAGTGGCACAATTTCGACGCCCTGGCCATCGGTGCCGAGCACCCGGCCCGCGACCCGCTCGACAACTTCTACCTCGCGGTGGCCCAGGGGGCCGACCCGCTGCTCTTGCGGTCGCAGACGAGCACCGTGCAAATCCGCGTGATGGAGCGGCGGAAGCCGCCGCTGCGGATCGTCTCGCTTGGCCGCGTCTACCGCCCCGACACCGCCGATGCCACGCACTATCCGATGTTTCACCAGGTCGAGGGCCTGTTCGTGGAGCCCGGCACGACGATGGCCCATCTCAAGAGCGTGCTGCGCCTCTTTGCCTCGAGCTTTCTCGGCGGCGACGTGCATGTGCGGTTTCGGCCGTCGTTCTTCCCGTTCACCGAGCCGAGCGTGGAGGTGGATATGGAGTGGGGCGGCCGCTGGATCGAGATGGGGGGCGCGGGCATGGTAGACCCGGCCGTGCTCGCCGCCGTGGGCTACGACCCCGACGAGGTGTCGGGCTTCGCCTTCGGGCTCGGCGTCGAGCGCATCGCCGCCCGCCGCTACGGCGTCGCCGACATCCGCGACTTCTACCGCAACGACGTCAGATTTTTGGAGCAGTTTTGAAACCTCACACCGCACTGAAATCGGCCGGCTACGGGGGAGCGGCAAAAGTCGCCGCTGCGCGGTCTTTCAGATCCTCACTCAGGCCGTGGCGGCCCTCGTTCGGGAAGCGTTCGCCGACTCCCCCTGCGCCTCGATCCGTGAGGGGCTAGGACCAATTGCATGATCATCTCCCTCAATTGGCTCGCTGATTACGTGCAGATTCAGGCGCCGACGGAGACGCTCGTGGAGCGGCTTCTGATGGCGGGGCTGAATCACGAGTCCACTGAGACGGTGGGGGCCGACACGGCGGTCGATCTCGAGGTCACGAGCAATCGGCCCGACTGCCTCGGGCACATCGGCGTGGCCAGGGAGGCGGCGCTGTTGTTTTCACGGCCGCTCCACGTGCCCGATCCGCGGCCGCTCGAGGGGGCGGGGCGGGTCGCCGACAGCGTGGCCATCGAGATTCGTGCCCCCGACATGTGCCCCTTCTACTCCGCCCGGGTGATCCGTGGTGTCAGGATCGGGCCGAGCCCGCAGTGGCTCGTGGATCGGTTGGCGACGGTGGGCGTCGAGAGCGTGAACAACGTGGTGGACGTGACCAACTACGTGATGCTGGAATGCGGCCAGCCCTTGCACGCCTTCGACCTTGCGAAACTTCGCGGCGGGCGGATCGTGGTGCGGCGGGCGAGCGAGGGCGAGCCGTTCACGGCGATCAATCACAAGACCTACGCGCTCACCGGCCAGATGTGCGTGATCGCCGACGCCGAACGGCCGGTGGCGCTCGCCGGGGTGATGGGGGGCGCCGACACCGAGATTTCCGTCGCCACGGTGGACGTGCTCCTCGAGTCGGCCCAGTTCGCACCGCTCGCGGTGCGGGCCGCGGCCCGCGGTCTCGTGCTGCAGAGTGCGTCGTCGTATCGGTTCGAGCGCACGCCCGATCCGGCGGCGGTCGAGTGGGCCAGCCGGCGGGCGGCCGCGCTGATTCTCGAAACCGCCGGCGGCACACTCGCGCAGGGCGTGGCGGCGGCCGGCACGCTGGCCGCTACGGAGGCGACGATCTGGCTGCGGCCTGGCCGCGTGGCCGAGGTGCTCGGCATCGACGTTCCCGCCGCCCGCCAGCATGCGATTCTCACGGGGCTCGGATTCGTGGACACCGCCCGCGGCGACCAAGCCCTCGAGCCCGGCCGGTGGCGCGCTCCGACGTGGCGCCGCGACGTGTTTCGCGAGATCGACCTCGTGGAGGAGATCGCCCGCATCGAGGGCTACGACCGCGTGCCCGAAGACCGCTCGATCACCGCACGGCCTGTCGAGCTTTCGGCTCGCGAAGTCACGGTCCGCATCGCGTCGGGCACGCTCGTGGAAGCGGGGTTCTGCGAGGCGATGACGCGGAGCGTGGTGAGCGAGTCGCTCGAGGGGACGGCGAGCCCGTGGGGCGCGGCGCCGCCGCTCGTGGTGCAGCCGGCGCTCGTGCGCGGGGCCGACCGCCTGCGGCGCACGCTGCTGCCGAGCCTCGTCGAGGCCCGGGCCGGCAACCTCGCCGTGGGCGCGCCGCATGGCGAGCTTTTTGAAGTGGCGCGGGCCTATGTGGCTCGCAGCGCCGGCGGTGCCGACCACGCGTCGCCCGTGGAGGAGCCGCTGCTCGTGGCCTTCGTGACGGGCGGCGGATTCTTCGCGGCGAAAGGTGTCGTCGAGGCGTTGCTCGAGCGGCTGGGCGTGGCCCGGGCCGGCGGCCGAATCGAGTGCCGGCCGGCAGATCTCGAACTCTTCGCCCGAGGCCGGGCGGCCGAGTTGGTGCTCACGCGGGGCACCGCAGCACCGGAGCGAATCGCGGTGGTCGGTGAACTCTCGGCGGCCGTGCTCGAAGCCGCCGGAACTGCGGGCCCGGCGGCCGGCGGCGAAGTGCGGCTCGATCGCCTCGAGTTTGCCGTCGGCGTGGACCGTACGCTGCGGCGGCCGAGCGACTATCCCGCCGTGGAGCGCGATGTAAACCTCGTCGTGGCCGAAACCGTGCCCTGGGGTGAGATCGCGACAGCGATTCACGCAGCCGCGGGACCGATGCTCGAACACTGCCGCGTCGTGCAGGTGTGGCACGACGCCGAGCGGCTGGGCGCTGGCAAGAAGAGCGTCGTCGTCGCGCTCCGGCTCCGCAGCGACTCGGGCACGCTCTCCGGCGACGACGCCAACCGCATCGTGCAGGCCGTGATCGAAAACTGCCGTCAGGCCGTCGGCGCCACGCTGCGGGCGTAGGACAGGCTTCAGCCTGTCTGTGTTCACGGCAAGTCTCGACATCCTGTCGAACTTGCCTTGGCCGACCTCCGTCGGCGGGTGATAACCCCGCCCTCCGGGCCTGGTGTCAACTGGCCGAACGCTCGAGTCAGTAAGCCCAATCCGGCTTCGGGCTCCCCATATCCCATCGCCGGACGTTCGCCTCCGCCGCAAGCCCGAGGCGCAAGCCGAGAGGATGCCCGGACTGCGAACAGCCACGCGTATTCCCCTCGGCTCACGCCTCGGGCTTCCTCTGAGGAGGCAGGGGTAACCCCGAGCCGGCGCGGCACTTGAAGATGCGACAGGCTGAAGCCTGTCCTACCGATCCGCGTAAACCCGCGTGATCTCTTCCTTCGTGATCGGCGCCGGGTGGTCGTCGCTCGTCAGCTGCACCTGCA
>JAIXPT010000385.1 GCA_027486095.1 Planctomycetaceae bacterium
CCCGCCCCGCCGAGGCGATGCTCGATGACGTGCCCGCCCCGGGGCCCGGCGATCGCGATTCCGACCGTCTCGATGCCCGCGGCGAGGTGCACCGGCCCCACGCCGAGCCCGTAGGCGGCGCCTGTCTCATGCCGCGCTCGTGCGGCGAGCGACATCGCGGCCGACGAGTCGGTTGCCGGCAAAACGAGACACCCCGAAAGCGCGGCGCCGGGCCCGCGGGCGGCCGCCGCCGCGACGCATGCGGCCACCTGCCCGCACGTGGCGATCTCGGCCGTGGCCAACGTGCCGCCCGCCTGTGCGATCGCCGCCAGCGCGGCATCTTCGATCTCGTCGTCTTCCACGCCATACACGAGGTCGCCGAGCGCCTCGCGGATGATCGCCTCGGTGGGCTTTATCTTGGCATGGCATGCCGCCTCGTCGGCGCCGTGCGCCACGATGCGCAGCGTGATCGTGGCCTCGTGGGCAGTGATGCCCACGAGCGGGTCACGGCCGCGGCGGATGAGGTCGAGCAGCATCGCCTCGATCGCGCTCTCCCCCGCGCCGAAGCACTTGATGCGACGGAAGCAGATCGTGGCTGCGTCGGGCCGCCCGGCCAAAAGTGCCGGCTGCACGGTGGCCGCCCACATCGTCTTCAGTTCGGCGGGCACGCCCGGCAGGGCGAACACCCGGCTCGTGCCCCGCTCACGGCGCGGAATCTCGATGTCGATGCCGGGGGCCGTGCCCTCGGGATTGGGGATCACGCAGCTGGTACGCGGAAACAGCGCCTGGCGGCGATTGCTCTCCGGCATCGGCACGGCCCGCCTGGCAAACCGCGCTTCCACCGCGGCGAGAGCCTCGGGGCACAGTTCGAGCGGCTCGTGGGCCACGAGCGCGAGCACGTCGCGGGTGAGGTCGTCGGCCGTGGGGCCGAGCCCTCCGGTCGCGACGACGATGTCGGCCCGTTCCACAGCCGCGCGGAACACCGCCACGCCGTCGTCGAGCGAATCGGTCGTCGTGGTGTGGAAGGCCGTCTCGATGCCGAGCACGGCCAGCTCGCGCGAGATCCACTGGCTGTTGGTGTCGAGCCGCTGGCCCGTGGTCATCTCGTCGCCGATCGCGATCACTTCGGCACGCATGCGTGATTCTCTCTGGATTGTGAAAGCCGGCAGCCTACCCGATCGCGGGGCGGCGAATGGGGCTGGTCGGATCAAGGGCTGTGGCCAACAATGCTGCGATGAGATTCGGACTGCTCGGAATCGACGACCAGGTGTGCGACGTGCTCGCCGCCGCGCTCGCGCGTGGCGACGAGCTCGTGCTCGTGTGCGATCTGCCCGCGGCGGAGGGGCGGGCGGCGGATCTCGTGCCGCCGGCGACGCCCGTCGTGCCGTGGGAGGCGTTGATAGACGCCCGGGCGTGCGACTGCGTGCTCGTGGGCCGAGACGGCTGGAACGAGACCCGCGCCGAGGCGGTGCGCAAGCTCGTGCAGGGCGGGCGGACGCTCGTGCTCTCGCAGCCGCTCGAGCTCTCGATGCTCTGGGCCTACGAGCTCGACATGATCCGCAAGGATTCCAACGCCCGGCTCGTGCCGGTGCTGCCGGACCGGCTTCATCCGTTCGTGGCCCGGCTCGAGCACGTGATCGAGGCGGCGCTCGCCGGCGGCCCGCTCGGGGGCATCGAGACGATCGAAATGACCCGGCGGCTGGCCGATCGGTCGCGAGACAACGTGCTGCGGCACCTCGCCCGCGATGCCGATCTCGTGCGCCGGCTCGTGGGAGATCCCGAACGGCTTTCGACCCTCGGCGGGGCGGGCGGTGATGCCGCGTGGGCGACACTCGCCGTCGGCCTCACCGGGCCCACGGCGGTGCCGGTGCGCTGGCAGGTCGCCCGGGGCTCGCCCGAAGGGCTCACCGTCACCGTGGTGGGATCGGGCGGCAGCCAGACCGTGGACATACCAAGCGGGCCGACGGCGGAGTGGACATGGTCGGGCCCGGCAGGCGAGGAAAGGGCCGCGTTCGATCGCGGGGTGGCGATGCTCGGCGTGCTCGACGGCGCGGCTTCGCGCGCGGAAGAAATCGGGCCTGCCGGCTGGGACGATGCCGCCCGTGCGATCGAGTTGGCCGAAAGCGTGCCCCGGAGCCTGGCCAAAGGCCGCGCCATCGATCTCCATCAGGAAGAGTTTTCCGAACTCGGCACGTTCCGGGGCACGATGGCCTCGCTGGGGTGCGGGCTCGTCTTGGCGGCTCTGTTCGTGTTGCTCGTGGCCACGCTCGTGGGCGGCATTGCCCGCGAGGCGGGCTGGGGCCTCGGGGAACGCATCGCCGGCATCTGGCCGATCGTCGTGCTCACGGTGCTGGGGCTGTTTCTCGCCCTGCAGCTGCTGCCGCTGCTCATCGCCCCCGCGGCCCGGCCACAGAGCGGGCCGGCTCCGCGCACGCCGGCCACGAAGCGTGAGGAATTCCGCCGCTGACGGCACCTTTTGCCGGTTGCCTGGCCGGAATGCCCCGCGAGGGAGGGGGCTCTCGCCTGCAGCTGAGAACTTGTATCGGAGCCGCGGCACGCGGTGAACCACCGGGCAAGCCCGTCCGATTCAACCTTCATGGCGGGAGAGGCAGCGCACGGGTGCGAGGCCGGCCTTCAGTGGCCATGCCTCGCGGCATGGCCTTGCCAGGGTGGGAGCAGGGTTCGCCTCATGCGGTGTACGCGGATCATGTTTCTGCTCGTGGCCGGCCTGTGCGCGGCGGCGATCATCCGCCCGGCAATGGCCGCCGAGGCGCGGCGCACGGCGATCGTGCAGGCCATCGAGAGCACCCGCGATTCGGTGGTGAACATCCACGGCCAAAAGCTCGTGGCGGCCAACGACGACTCGAGCGGCGAGCAACGCCGCGTGAACGGCATGGGCACCGGCGTGGTGATCGACCCGCGGGGCTATGTCGTCACGAATTACCACGTCGTGGAGGGGGTGCGCCGCATCGAGGTGACCCTTGCATCGGGCAAGACGGTGTCGGCGACGCTCGTCTCGCACGATCCTCGCACCGACCTCGCGGTGATCAAGGTGGCGGCCGACGCGCCGCTGCCGGTGATCACGATCGGCACGTCGAGCGACCTGATGATCGGCGAGACGGTGCTCGCCCTCGGCAACGCCTTCGGCTACGAACACACCGTCACCCGCGGCATCATCTCCGCCCTCCACCGCGATGTCGAGGTGAGCCGCGCGCAGCGCTACGACGATCTCATCCAGACCGACGCCAGCATCAACCCGGGCAACTCGGGCGGCCCGCTGCTCAACATCAATGGCGAGATGATCGGGATCAACGTGGCCGTGCGGGCCGGCGCACAGGGCATCGGGTTCGCAATCCCCATCGACAAGGCGCTGTGCATCGTCACGGAGCTCCTCTCCGTGGAGCGGGTGGATCGCACCTGGCACGGCATCGTATGCAAGGCGGACGGCGAGCGGGGCGTGATCGTCGAAGTGGTGCACGACGAGAGCCCAGCCGACACGATCGGCGTGAAGGCGGGCGACGTGATCACGCGGATCTGCGATCTGCCCGTCAGCAGCCAGCTCGATCTCGAGCGGGCGCTGCTCGGCCGTAAGGCGGGCGACAGCGTGCCCGTGACGATCATGCGGGCGGGCGCCGAGGAGCGGCTCGAGCTCCCGCTCGCCGCCGTGCGCGAGCAGCCGCTGAGCGTAGAGGAACGCTGCTGGCTCGAGCTCGGCCTGCGGGTGGATTCGCTGCCCGCGTCGAAGGTGCAGAAGCTGCAGTCGCGATACCGCGGCGGCCTGCTCGTGCAGGAAGTCCGGAGCGACGGCCCCGCGGCCGACCAGGGGATTCGCGTGGGCGACATTCTCGTGGGCCTCCACGTCTGGGAAACGATCACGACCGACAACGTGGCCTACGTGCTCGACAAGGCCCGCGATGACAACCTCGGCCCGCTCAAGTTCTACGTGCTCCGCGGCCGCGAAACCCTCTTCGGCCACCTGACGAGCGACACGGTCAGGCGCTAGGGCGGGCTTACGGGCGTCGCCTGATCGGACGCCGGCTCGGGATTACCCCGTACCGTCTCGCCGGACGTTCGCCTGCGCTGGAAGCCCGAGGCGTAAGCCGAGAGGATGCCCGGATTGCGAACAGCCACGCGCATTCCCTTCGGCTCACGCCTCG